>JBILMN010000028.1:0-28100 GCA_044375465.1 Oligoflexales bacterium
AAGGACCAGTCAACTTAAACTGGCTTCAATATTTTGCGCGGCAATGCTTTTCGCCTCCACATCAATCCCCGACAAAAATTTTGACCGCGGTGTGAGGCCGCGGTCAAAACTTGGAAGAGATGCTTTCGCGATTCAGGCGAAACGACTGTGGCGTGTGCTGATGTGGCTCACCACGCTGATGGCACTGACGTCGATATCGAAATCAGTGACATGAGACTTGCTGTTGCCCTTCATTTTGCGGGCGGGACGCGTCTGGTCGAGAGACTCAATATCGCTTAAGTCGTAATCGGCGTCAGTCTTAGTGGATCCATGGTCCCAGTCGTACTGAAGTTCGTCAGCCAACTTCTTGATACGGCGTGAGCTGATCCAGCGCGCTGCAAAGAAGGGGACGACCAGAACCAAAAGTGCCGCCGCCAAAGAGCCTCCAATAAAGATTTCTTTTTCAAATCTTTTTGGTGCCACGCCAGGAATGACGATGGACGTCATGGACTTCCACGCTGCGTCATAAGACGCAGGATTGGCGAAATTCGTTGCAAGATCACTGTAAGTCATGAGGTAAGATTTTTGATCGCCGGATACCAAGATCTGCATCTGCATCATTTGGTAGTTGTTGACCGTCAACTGCGAAAAAATCACGATACCGTCATTCTTACCTTTGTAGTCAAAGGCTTTCGCCTCTGTGATCGCAAAGTCTTTGAGGGACGGATCCCGAGCGATCATTTTGGTGATGTCCGCTTTCGCCTCTTCAATACCTTGTTCGTCCATGTAGCGTGCTTCGGGTAAGGTCATCAATGTGATGTTTCGCGCGAAAATTGGCTTTGAATAATCAATGTCACCGGGTTTTTGCTCTGGCAATACCTCTTTCATCACCAGTCCCATGCCAAGCGCCTTGCGCTCAATTTTCCAACCGGCAATCGGAGCGATGGAGATACCACCGTCTAGCATGATCACCGATCCGTTGGAAATCTCCTCTGGAGACGCTGCAGCAGCGTCCCCAGGCGTTGCAGAGACGGACGACTCAGCTGCGGAAATTGCTACGGAAGCAAATCCCCAGAGGCCAGTGAGCAATACCAACGATGTTGCTACCTTCATTTTTGTGACACGAAATTTTGAACGGATATTCATGTAGCGACCTCAACGACAAAAGTTAACCACATCAGCAACAGATCCCCCTCAAGACTGAGAGGTTGAGACATGTATCTCATAGTATTTTATAAAAATCAACATTTTTTTAACAATTTTATTAAAACTTAAAATTCATTATGTTCACTTATATTATATACAAGACTTTGTTATTATTGATATTTTATGGATTCTAGGGGCTTTCAAGGCCATAAAACCTGAGCGGCGCCCCCTCCTCGACGGTCAAATCCATTGCAAACCGCCGCGACAAAAAATAGGTTGATGTTTATCGATTCAGACGTGGCGATAGCGCCCCAGTGACGGGAGTTTTACCTTGCAACCTCATATATCCATTGAAGCTTTTGGCCCAGCCCCGGTTGGTACCATCTACGGCATTGGCCGCAACTACGCCGAGCATGCCAAAGAGCTCGGAAATAAAGCCCCCACGGCTGAACCCGTGGTGTTCCTCAAAGCCCCGTCGTCTGTACGCCCGATGATGGATGGTCCTTTGGCCCATAGCTCAGAGCCGCTGCACTTTGAGGCCGAACTCGTGGTTCGCATTGGACAAACCGTATCTGTTGGCCACGCCCCGGTTGGATGGGACGTCATCGATGCCGTCACGCTGGGGCTCGACTTGACTAGACGAGACAAGCAAACTGAACTGAAAGCAAACGGACTTCCATGGACTCTGGCAAAAAGTTTCGCTGGCGCATCGGTGCTAGCACCATTTGTGCGAACAAGTGATCTTCAGGGAATCACGGATTTCGAATTCCGATTTTTTTTAAACGACACTTTGCGGCAAACTGGTGACACTCGCCAGATGATCTTCAGCGTTCCAACCATTTTGACATTCCTTGCTGCCACAAACACTCTTTTGCCCGGTGATCTGATCTTTACAGGAACACCTGCCGGTGTTGGTCCCATGCATAAAGGCGATCATTTCGTATTAGAATTGGCTCATCCCAAACGCCGTTGGAGCGGGATTTTGTGACGGGACTACGCGGAACCTACGTTAACGGGCCGGAGCTGGTGATATCCTCCTCTCCGGCCATCTCATAGATCTGATCAAGATGGCGCACATGCGATGATAGACAAAAAATTTTTGGTCGATGGATCCCAGATATCATCCATGTTTTTCAAAAGAATTCGCCACTCCACAATCGTTCAACAAAATCCATCCATGGATAGACGTCTATGTTGGGGAAACTGAGTCTATTTTTGCCGGTATAAATCCCAATAACACGCCCGATTTTCTTGGGAGATTCCTTATGCAGCTTAACCAGATTTGCGCTCCATTTCTCACTCCAAGTTGGAGAAAGCTTTACTTCAATACCAAGGTATGATGCCGGGCTCTGTAGAATTTTCTTTTTTATCTCTATGAAAAAATCCACGTCAAAACTTCCATGAACCGTGTAGTGAAATAAACTTTTATTCTTCTTTCGGTAGGAATTGTAGGTTCGGATTTCATTTAACACTAAGGTCTCGAATGCATACCCGAGCCATGACTCTGGCATCTCTTCGTACACCCACCCTGCGGCTGCTCTCGCCACTCCAGGATCAAAAAAATAGAATTTAGGGTGAACTGCCTCTTTCTCTCTCATCCCAAGAGATAAGGCTGGCAGGCGATATCCAATCAGTGTGTCTTCCAAAATCTGAAAATAACCGTCAACAATATTCCTTTTTAATGAACCCTCTGTGGCAATCCCGGAAATATTTAGCTGCTGGGCATGGTGTCTTGCTGCAGTTTCTAGAAATCGAGCGTAGGTGCCTAAGTCTTTGGTCACTGCTTCCGCTGCGATCTCTTCCTTTAAATATGTTTCCACATAGGTACTTAAAATATCTTGCGCGTGATCTTGATCCATAATTGTAAGGGGAAGTGTCCCATAACTAAGGGCAGATCTAAGCAGCATGTCATCCTGAAGCTCCCGGAAACACAACGGAAAAAAATCCAATCGGGTCGCACGGCCTCCCAAGAGGTTTACATCAACTTTTTTTAGTTTGCGGGCACTGGAGGTTGATCGCTAACTTTGCGTTTACTGTCTCACCCGCCCAGGTGGACTTTCCGGTTCCACGCGGTCCAAAAACCATAAAAGAGCGATCTTGTTTTGGCAGTAATCTACAATAATATCTGACTGTTACAACCTCTCGACGCAAATATTACACTCGGGATATAATATTTGCCTCAAATTTTCCACTTCTGATGTAACACTTCCTAAGTTGGCGCAAGCCCTGGATGGGACGTCATCAATGCCCTCAGGCGAGGACACGACTTGACCAGACGAGCAAGCTGAACTCGAATTCCGATTTTTTGTTTTAAATGACTCTTAACGGGCCAGAGCTGCGGCACCAAACAGAGCTTTGAGATCCTGGTCGTTAAACGAAAGACCCAAACCACCGAAGGGTATCGGACCTTTCTGGTCTTCGTAAGTTAGAGGATTACGTTTGCGGGTGATATCGTCGACACCAGCCATCACGTAGATATGATCAAAGAACAGTACCTGCATGTAAGCTTTCAAGCGAGCCACTCTGCGCCACTCATTGTCATAACTCTTGAAGTCAAATGCCTCGAGAGACAAGCGAATGCGGTCGCGGAAGAACTGCAAATCCAAGGCCCCACCGCCGGTGCTCTCGAACAAACCAAGCCGCGCGGTCAAGAAGTACCAACGTTTAGCGAGCTGAAGATTGAATCGCAGAGCTTTGCGCTCAGTCACACGCTCACGGGTCTTCGTATAGCCCGGAGCATCACCGTTAGCAGGCTCATTTTCAAGTTGCTCGGTCTTGGTATCCCTGACCCCCTCAACTGTATCTGTCATCCCGACCAAGTAGAACCGATCAGGACGGGTTTTGAAGATGACGTTAAAATAAGTCTGACCAGTCTTGTCCGCACGGCCCTCGCCATGGGTATCAATAATCATCTGAACTTTGGTCGCTGGCGATAATACCTCACGAAGATCCTTGACGGCTGCCTCAATCTCCTGAATCGCCGTGTCGTCATTGACCAATTTGCCGATGGTCCCCTCACCCTTTTCGATTTTCTCACTGATGAGCCGGATATTTTTAGTAGCCCCTTTGACTTCGACCATACTATCGTCAAACGACGCAATGATTCGATTCAAGCGATCCTTGTTTGCATCGTCCAATACCGCATTAAGATTGCCAGTAAACTGTTTCAGGTTGGCCAGGGACTTATCCAGATTCATAACTATATTACGGACGTCATCAGGATGATCGCCAATTGCACCGCGTATGGACGAACCGGTCTTACGCAGATCGGCTGTCAGAGTCTCAATATTATCAAGAATATTATGCAAAGATCTTTCACCGTCTTTACCACCGACAACCTCGGCTAAGGTTCCCGTGATTTTTTTGACGTCTTTACCGATACTGCCAAGAAGCGACATCACACCCTGCATGTCCATCTGATCCTCAGATTTAGGGATTAGCCCACCTTCGGCAATATACTGGCCCGTATCTTCAGGACGCACGATTTCCAGATAGACGTCCCCCAAGAGACCACGGGTTCGAACCTCCATCCGGCTTCCCACAGGCAGTTTTATATTGGAATCAATCTCAACGATGATTCTTGTCGTGTTGACGTCCAACTCTACGGCTTTGACCTTTCCGATCGTCACACCGTTGGTTTTAACATGCGTTTTAGGGATGATACCCGCCGCATCACGCAGAACCGTGTAGTAATTTTTTCGCGTCGTGTCTTTGAGCATGTTTGGATTCAAGACAAATAACATATATCCAAGCGTGAACAGTGCCACGATGGTGAACACGCCGACCTTGAATTCAGTGCCCATTTGCTTCCACATACACAGGCTCCTAACCACACGAAACAACTATCAGATGATCTATCGGCACAACCAAAAACCCCTTTAGCCGGCCCCTACCGATCACCGACCAAGGCACCCAGAACAGCCCACTGCAGATCACAGAAATTCCATAGGACCTTCCACCTTACCGCTAAAAAACTGACGAACCACAGGATCTTTGGTTGCCTTGAAATCACTTGGCGAACCGGCCAACGCAATTTTTCCCTTATACAAAAAAACAATATATTCGGCTGTCGCCATAGCCGCTTTCAGGTCATGAGAAATAACCACCGACGTGATATCGGGTATTTCCTTGTTCACCTGAACAATCAACTCATCGATCATTTCAGACACCAAGGGATCCATACCCGTGGTGGGCTCATCGTAAAGGATGATGGCAGGTCGACCCACCAAAGCTCTTGCCAGACCCACCCGCTTCTTTTCACCTGTGGAAAGCTCGGTTGGAAACTTATGCTGCATATTCGGCAGCCCCACCTGCGCGAGAACAGTCTCAACCCTCTTTAGCATTTCAGGAAGAGGCATTTTTGTGTGCTCTTTCAACGGGAAAATCACATTCTCACCGACGGTGAGAGAGTCAAAAAGGGCGGCATGTTGGAACAGCATGCCAAATTTTTTGCGGTATTCTCGCAGCTGTTCGTGGTCAAAGAAGGTGATATCTTCGCCCGCAACAACGATATGGCCCTCATCAGGCTTCAATAGACCCATGATGTGCTTGATTGTGACTGACTTGCCCTCACCTGACTTACCAACAATGAAGGTGATTTTGCCTTTTGGAATTTCAAGATTTAAATGATCCAAAACCGCCCTGCTTCCAAAGCGCTTGGTGATGTTTTTAAATTCGATGATACCTGGCATATCAGAGCCTCAACTGCACATACGTGATGAAAACGTCACACAACAAGATCACAAGCAGTGTCGCCACCACAGACATGGTCGTCGCCCGCCCGACACCTTTAGCACCACCACTGGCACTCAATCCGTAACGACAGGCCATTGAGGCAATGATCACCGAGAATGCAAACGCCTTTTGCAAACCGTTGAAAATATCAGAGGGCTCCACCATCCACTTGATGCGGTCAATGAAGATACCAACGTCAACATCAAAGACCGCGACGCCGGTCACAAATGCGCCGAAGATCCCAATAAAAATAAAAATCGCACAGAGCAAAGGGATGATAAACATTGCCGCGATCATCCGCGGAACCACAAGATAATGAATGGGATCTACGGCCATCGCTTCCATCGCGTCCACCTGCTCGTTGACGCGCATGGTCGAGATCTCTGCCGTCATGGCAGAACCAGCGCGCCCTGTCAAAAGAAACGCCGTCATGAGCGGCGCCATTTCGCGGGTCAGCGCCTTGCCCGTAGCTGCTCCCATAATGGACTCAGCCCTGAAAATCTGAAATATTCCGCCAATCTGGAGAGCAAATACAGCACCGGTAAAAAACCCCGTAAGCAAAATAATGTTCAGCGACTGATTACCGATAAACTCAAGTTGTTGGAATATCAGCTCCCAACGGATCGGCGGTCGGCAAGCCTGTCGCCCAATCTCGTACAGATAAATCCAGAAAGATCCGAAATCCGACAGACGAGTCGAAACAAGTCTGCCAACCTTGGAGACCTTCATCACGACAAAATTCTGTGAGACCATGACACTCAAAGCAGTCACCCCAAAATGCCCATAGGACATTAGCTAAACATGGGAACACCTTGATTTTACGTGATATGATAGAAAAAGTTCAGTGGGGCAATTTTGCCTAGGTCGAGCATCAAGACTGAGAATCGTATAATTTTGAAAAATCCAAAATCGCCTCCATGGAGTGAATATCACGAGACTGCTCATCCACGCGGTGCACCCACATTGAGTTCCGCTGCACTTGACTGCCAAGTTGTGCGGCCAAGGCTTCAATGACCTCGTCCTCAGATTTTGCTCTGCTTCTAAGGATCACGGCATCCGCCGACTGCCCACCCACAGAATCAAGACGCAATGCCTGTGGCAAACACCGATTCAATAGCGCGCCTTCGAGCTCATAGCCTAGCGATCTTAACTCACGACTCAGAGCTACCGCTGCGCGGGCTGAAGCATGATTCGGTGCTGTCACTAGCACAAAACTGGTCGATGGGCGTTTTAGAATTGCCAAAACCCGTTCACCAGAGCGATTAAATCCGTCTATGACATCCTGCATCAATAAAATGAATTCGGCAAAGCCGCGCAAGGCAGCAAATCCCGTCACACTCGTCACTCCGCCAAGAATTTTTTCGCTCATGGCAGCGACGCCTCCCAATCCAAGCCGTCCAGCCATCACAACCGGTTTCAACAACTTGCTGACCACCTTATTATCGACAAACCCACTGAGAACATTCGGTCTGGCCAGAAAATCCAGTGCATGGGAGTCCGGGGGCGTATCAAGCACGACCAGGTCCCAATCGGGGCTTTCAGCTAACTCCTGCAGGCGCGCAAGCGCCATGTATTCAAGAGGTCCGCTTAGGTTGGTTGAGGCCGCAACATAAAGCGGGTCTCGGAGAATCTTATCCGCAATGTGCGGGGACGGTGCGTGCTTACGCACCATGCTGTCAAACACCGCTTTTTGGTCTAACATCGCCGCATGAACGCTTCCCGCTATTGCTGCGGACTCCGGAAACAATACAGGCTTCAATTCGTGACCCAGCTCGATCCCAAGAGCCGCAGCCAGACGCTTTGCCGGATCTATACTGAGCAATGCCACACGGCGCCCCAGTCTCGCAGCATGGATTGCAAGTCCCACTGATGAGGTCGTCTTACCGACGCCACCAGCCCCAATGACAATGACAACACGCTGGGTTCGCAGCATGGTCTCAACAGGTTTACCCTGAATAATATCGGCGCCGCCAGATTGCACAACGCTCATGAATGACCTCCAAGAATTTTTGTGATCATGGAATGGTTGAGAGGCTCTTCAATGGCACCAAGCTCAGGGAATTTATATGCGGGCACAAAGCGCAGCGACTCGTGCCCGCTGATGATTTTATGAAAACGATCCAAAGCGTGCTCTTGCCTCTCGCGCCGTTCCACCATAAATGCATGCACTAAAGAACCTTCGTCACGACCAACAGAGCCCTCGGTTTCCAGGCATCGGTTGATAATAATCGCTCCTATGGGTGACGGGGATTTCTTTGCCAACGCCGGCAGGAAGTCCACAGCCTCACTCATCACCAGTTCTTCTGGAACCGTGACATAAATTGTCGCGGACACATTCGGCTGGGCTAACCAATCGCGTACTTTCTTCGTCAGATTCAACACCGGGCCAACGAGTCCTGAGTGAATCACAGCGTCCGGCGTCGTCATCAGACTCATAAAATGCCCAGAGGCGTAACCATCAAATATAATAATGTCGGGGCGCGGCTCTGGCGCAAGATTCGCCGCGTAATACATGCGGCCTAGCAGCGTCAATTGGGAAAATCCCGGGATCGCGGTAAAAAAACTATGCACAATCTTGTTTTTAAAGATCACATCCAAGATATTGGATTTCATAAGATGCTTGGTCACAAAATCTCTCAGCGTCCCCTGAGCCGTGTAATTGGCGACTCCCAAACGCCCTATCCAATGCTCCTCATGAGAGATCGGCTGAACACCAACCACCGCGCCCAATTGCTCCACAAAGGAATTTTCGACAAGGAGCACTCTAAGCCCCAAGTCTACCGCACGTCGCGCCAGAACACAGCTAACGAGTGTCTTGCCAATCCCGCCCTTGCCTGTGATCAAAATCACTTTCCGGGATTTCAATAATTGATCAATAGCACTCAATTGACTCACGCAACTCGCCTTGTGACAGATAGATAATACCGCGGCAACACATTTTCTTGTACAGCGGTTTCCATTAATTTAATAGCAAACTTTTCGTTTGTAACACGCTCGCTATTTTGTACCGCTGCTACGAACGGCTCCCGACCACCATCAATTCGACTGGTATCATAACTCACAAGAAACACATTGGCCGGGCTCATCGGTGCGTAGACCTCCCAGTAGCGCAGGTCACGACCATCACGCAGTCTTAATGTTGCCTCGTTGAATGCTGTAATACGGTTTTCAACACCAAGCACTACGGGTCTCGATGGACCATAATGACCTGACGTGACAAATTGATGGCCCCGCTCAAAAATGCTGTACGAGAACATGATTTCGTCCATTCGACCCGCAAGCCCCTGCGAACTGAGCACAATCGCGAGTTTTGCCCGAATATCGACAACATCTGATCTGGCCTCGCCGATCATTGCCGACAGCTCCCTGGCTGAGATTATCTGAAAAAGCAGCTGCGATGCCAGGCGGTCGCGTTCCAGAATATCACCCTTTAGGCAGCAGTACACGACCACATATTGACTCTCGCTCCACTGCAAACCCAAATACCAGCTTGCTTCCCGTTCCTTGCGCAGTTTCCCGACCAAACGGTGATCAAGCCAAGGGACTGGCTCAAAGTAGCTCCCCCCCATCACCGACATGTTGCGCGGCATGAAGCGTTTATTGGCTTCAAGCCACTGCAAAACGGGCTCATATTTCTGACTCAATAACACACCGAGATAAGCGCCTAAAGCGTCCAGCTCAGTCTTCACTCGATGAATGTTCGTCGATGACGGGACCATGAAATGGTCGATGACAATCAGCCCAATGGTGTCACCTGACATACGCAGCGGCACGAGAGCCGTTTGTTGGGGACGATCCATCTCGGGACCACTCTGACTGGATTGGCCTTGCATGTACGATATGCGTTCTTCAGACGGATTTGAAGCATGACTACTTAACC
Organism: Oligoflexales bacterium; assembly: GCA_044375465.1. Taxonomy (GTDB): domain Bacteria; phylum Bdellovibrionota_B; class Oligoflexia; order Oligoflexales; family RGVZ01; genus CAMDKS01. Next base: position 9,740 of record JBILMN010000028.1, read on the forward strand.
CGTCAGCGGATACTGGTTGATCTCCTAGATCCACCACATGTGTCGCATCAAGCGAGGACATTGGCTTCAGCGTTTCAGCGGGTTCTGAGAACGTTTTTTGCTGTTCAAAGGTGGTGAACCCGGCACTTCCTCCCAAATGCATGACCAATGTTGAGCGAATAGTAAAATATGGAGCCACTTGGTCAATCACGAAGGCACCATCCGAATCGGAAAGTTCCTCGTAAATGAGCGTAGGACGACCTCGTATTTGATCTGCCAACAAGACCCTGATGTTGCTTTCCGGAAATGACTCTCTCAGTATGAGCATAGCCCCCTTGAGGTCATCTGAGACTTCGGAATCACCGTTCAGACAATTAACAAAGTGATCAAGGTACCGGATCATCACATCCTTGGAACTAAAGGCGTGAACCATCGAACTTTCGGCATCAGCAGCCTCTGGGACTTGATACGATATGGCGACGGCGTTCTTTTCCATCAGTCGCCTGACCAGCAATGTCAAACCATGCATTTGATGTTCATGACTCATTCTCAATGCATGATTTAAATAATCAGCCCGCCTTGCAAGCCCTGATTCGACCAAATGCAACCCAAACCAAAGATAGGTCAATACCTGCGTTAATACATTACCCTCGGATTTGGCCAGAACCAAAGCGTTATCGTACAATTTTCGCAGAGCGCCGAAGTTTTGGACACCTGAAAATCTTGCGTTAAAAAGCAGTCGTACAGGCCGCTCCGGAACCAGCCGCCACCAGCCTGGGGTCGAGCGCCTCAAAACATTGAGGTGCTCGAAGAAATCTGCTTTCCGCATGATGTTTCTGCCAAATTCAAGCTGAAATATCTCTGGAAAAATCATCAAATAAAGTTCAATCAAATCTCTTTGCCATAATTGTAGTGAATCAACCGAAGCGTCCCTACGAATCTCAGCAATAGCTTTTGAAAATACAGCGCGGGTCTGCTCGAACTCTCCCCTTGCGAGAAAAAGAAAACTAAGGACCATATTTGAAAACAAATCGTCTCGCCCACCTACAGACTTTCGGCGCCGCATGAACTCTTCTCCAAAGCGCACCAAATTCTGCCGTCGACCTTCGAGTAATAGCGAGAATGTCAAGAGAGCTGCCGAAACGGCACTGAGCCAATTTCTTGTTGGCACAGTCAATCTCAGCTCTGCGTTGAGTGCCTCATGACCATGGATTTTGCAGGCTATCAAGGCGAGGAACTGACGAAAAACCAGCACCGATGCATATGCCATGCGGTCCTGATCTCGATCAATCTTTTGAGTTGCGTCCCGCACGTGAACGATGACATCTTCAAATCTACCTTTGATATAGTCGATGGATGCGGCACGTTGCAAAGCGACATATCCCAGAGACTTCGCATCATCCATTTGCCTGGACAGACGTTCCGCAAGATCAAATAGTTTATAGGATGCACGCATGCTGCCAAATTGAGCCAACATGGCGGCGCGATCTGCTGTAATTCTTACCGCAACTGTCATCGACGCTTGCCCGCGAGCGACCCGGTCACGGGCCAATGCTCCAGCCGATTTAGCCACAAGTCCATCTTCGCGCCCGTAGGCAACTGACTGAAGAAAATAGATTTTAGTCGCCGAAAAAGCCACTTCGGCTTTTTCGCCAAGGCGCTCCCAATTCATCCAGGCTTTGCGAAGTCCCTGCATTATTGGACCGCTCCGTGAGGCACCCATCGCCGCATCGATCAACAAACCAAGGTAAAAATTTAAACGCTGAAAGATTGAATGACTTGGCATTTTTAAGCCTGCGCGCCTGACACCGGTTGCCATCAATTTCAATGAATCGGAAACATTACCACATACAAGGTGCAACTGTGACGCTTTACCTACCGCAGCAACGAAATCCGCTGGTTCCATCGGCTGACTGAGCAACTCATCGTAACGCGCAATAGCTACTTTAAATTTTGTTTGTCCAGCATTGACATCGGCTAGTCGCTCAATCACCCGGCGGCGTGTTCCTCGACTTATCCCCGATGCGATACCGCCGTCAATAATCTCCAGAGCGATCCGGTAGTAGTTATCAGCTGCCGTCCATCCTTGTTTTTGCCTGATAGCATCGCCAGCCTGGATGTTGAATTTTAGCGCTAAAGTCTCACGCTCCGGGCTAGGGCTCTGAGGATCACGGCTTTTGTTGAAATGCTGTGCCAGTGAAAATAAAATTTGGTCGCGCGGAACCTCAATGGTTGCCAACAGCTGCGACGCTATCGCACCATGAAATTCACGGGCGTCCGACTCCTCTATAGCGTCGTAAATCGCATCACGCACCTTCTTGTGCACGAACGCATAGGCCTTTCCGAGGTGTCTTAAGTCAGGGATCTCCGCACATCGAGCGATCAAGCCATCGTAAGTCGCTCGCTCTATCAGTTTCACCACTTGAGTGGGGAGATGCCGCCCGCCAAGAAGTAGCATTTCATAATTGAACGTCATGCCGCAACACGCAGCCGATCGCAGTATCGCAAGATCGCTACCTTTGTACTCATTGATCCGACCCAAGACCAAATCTACAGCATTCAAAGCGATTTTTGCTGCTTGGATCTCAAGCAAATCAAATTCCAGACCGCCGGGAGATTTTTTAATCTTGATGAAATCCAGCGCCACAAGCTTCCTTGTTAGCTCCACCAAACGCATCGGTATACCGGAACTTCTGACAAGCAGATGCTTAACCAAGTCCTGATCCAGCGCTTCCGACTGTCTCAGCATGGTACGAACAACATCATGGCAGGCCTCATAATCCAAACTTCCAAGATGAATCTCAGCATAGCGAAGCTTCAAACTCTTAAATTTTGTGAGAAAATTACCGAATACAGAGTCCGGATTGACGATATCAACGCGGCATCCAATCACCAGATGAAATCTTGTGGAATTTGCATTTGAGAAAAATTGATCGATGAGCGCCAGACTTTTTTCGTCAGCCCAGTGAACATCATCCAATATCATCACAAGCGGCTGAGAATCGGGAACTAAACTTCTGGTGAAGTCAGAAAATGCTTTGGTAAATCGAGCATAACGCTCACCCTCAATATCCGCCCCATCATCAGGCTCTGGTATCTCATGGAGGTAGGCTTTGAGCCCTGGCACCACACTTGCTACAAGGTGCGCGTCAGAGCCAACGATCTGTTTGAGTTTTTGAGCCAGGACACTGGCATCGCCTGGAGAGATCTTTGCCATTTTGACAAGAAGTTCATTAAAGGCATTAGCGAGAGCGTTGAACGGAAGAGCATTTTCGTGTTGAGTAAAGACACCACTTACAAATTTGATTCTTTGCGAAGCTAAATTTGCGCGAAACTCATTAAGTACCCTGGTTTTACCGATTCCCGCCTCACCACTGACGATCGTGATGCGGCCTCTCGCCTTGATTTCTGCCACCTGTTTGTATTCGGCCATGATAGCCCCAATCTCCACATTGCGTCCTTGCAATGGGAGCTGCGCCGAAACAGCAAAAAATCCGTCTTTTTGTGCTAATTGAAATGTCGTCAAGTGACGTGATTTTTGCTCCCAAAGAGATTTTGCGCGCAATAAATCCGCGGAGAGTGAGAACGCTGTCTGATAGCGCTCTTCAGGTTTTTTGGCCAGAAGCTTATGGATAATTTGAGACACAATCAGCGGAACATCGGGACGGATATTTTGAATGAATTCAGCTTCCGCGACTCGGTGTGCCCGCTCAAGAGCCTCGCGGTTTTCGCCGGAAAATGGCGGTCTTCCGGTCAGAATCTCATAAAGTACGCATCCCAAAGAGTACAAATCTACGCGGTGATCAGGCACGCCAAATCCCGCGGTTGTCTGTTCTGGCGCCATATAGAGTGGGGTGCCGGCCCGATCCTCCGCCCCCTCTTCACGACCTAATACCGATCCAAGTCTGGCGACGCCAAAATCAAGCACTTTAATTTGCACACCTCGATCATCGCCAGGTGCATGACTGACAATAATATTCTGCGGTTTGATGTCACGGTGAATGATATTCTTACCATGGGTGTAGTCGAGCGCGTCAGCGACTTGGAGACCAACCTGAAACAAGAATGCCAGATCCTTGCGCCCGTCATCCGCCAGACTGATTTTAAGGTTTTTTCCACGTGCATAGTCCATGACGATATAGTAGCCACCGGAAAAGTCTCGTGACTCCTCGCCCTGAAAAATACCTAGCTCATGAAATGCGATGATATTTGAGTGATAAAGTTGACTCATCATCGCTGCTTCCTTTTGGAAGCGCAGCAAATCGGCCGACGTCATCTTCTGATTCCGATGAATCACCTTGATGGCCACATCATTCGAGGGATCATCGACATGGAACGCGCGATAGACAGCCCCCATTCCGCCACGACCGAGCTCCTGCTCAATACAGTAGCGTTGCCCGATCCACTTACCGGTGAATCTGAATGAGGCACTGCTCACACATCCTCCAAACTCTGCAATCTAACGTGAGTTCGCTGTAATTTCCGCCGTTTACCCTGTAAGAGTCATCGGTTGATCAGTCCGAAAGCATAAATTTGCTCTTTGCAACGACGCATTTTGACGATTGTTCAGAGGGGGTGTAACATGTTCTAAAGGTCTGTTTTTAATTGTATTTTTAATTCTGTTTTTCAATGAATCTTGAAGCCCAATTCTGACCCCGATGCATCATGACGAGGAGCCTCCCCATGACCACAGCGACCGCGGCCGCTTTAACAAAACTCCCCAATTTCCACAACGTCTCCGTCGATGAAATCCGTCACTGTAAAATCATTGGCACCCTTGGGCCATCTTCGTCCGATGAAAAAACTCTGCGCGCGCTTATCAACGCCGGATTAAATATCGCGCGGCTTAACTTCAGTCACGGGGACCACGATTTTCACAGGAAGAACATCGAGCTCGTCCGCCGCGTAGCCGCAGAAACGGGACACACTGTGGCCATTCTTCAGGATTTGCAAGGACCAAAGATTCGATGTGGCAAACTACTGAACGGCGGCATCGATTTGAAAAGAGGAGAATCCTACACACTGGTTTTTGGGGTAGAACAGACGGATCCAAAAATCATCCCGATCGATTACAAGGATCTGGTCAAGGATGTTGCCATTGGCCAGCGAGTGATGATGGACGATGGTAATTTTATATTACGGATCGAGGATATTAAGGGCGCCAATGTCATCGTCCGCGTTGAAGATGGCGGTTATCTCAAGCCACGCAAAGGCGTTAATTTTCCTGATGCGAAGCTATCCATTCCCGCAATGACGGAAAAAGATCGTAAGGATTTACTGTTTGGCATTCAAAACGGCGTAGACTACGTCGCTCTCTCGTTTGTCCAGGACGCAAAGGACATCCATGACATCAAAAAAATGATCAAAGCAATGGGTTCGGATATTCCAGTGGTGGCAAAAATTGAAAGGTTTTCGGCAATCGAAACGATTGATGCCATAGCAGAGGCCACAGATGCTTTGATGGTGGCTCGTGGTGATCTTGGTGTCGAATGTGATGTTGAAAAAGTGCCAGGATTTCAGCGCGTGATCCTGGCAGCTGGCGCCCGGTATGCCAAACCCGTCATTGTTGCCACACAGATGCTTGAGTCCATGATCGAAAACCCGCAAGCGACATTAGCTGAACTCGCCGATGTCGCCAACGGAGTGCTGGACGGAGCCGATTGCGTTATGCTGTCAGGCGAAGTAGCCTCAGGAAAGTATCCAGTCGAATGCGTCAATACGATGGTCAATATCATTCGCGAGGTTGAACACTGGACGTTTAAACGACCGGATCGCTATTCCATGGACGAAATGGATCGCTTGCGTCATTGGGAAGATCATGAGGCCATCGCACGCGCGGCATGTGAAGCTGCCGACGCTCTCAATGCCAAAGCCATTGTCGCTTTAACCCTTACAGGAAGCATTGCCCGGAGTATTGCGCGATGGCGGCCAAAAACCCCCGTGATTGCCATCTCTCCGCGTCCAGAAGTCACAAACCGCATGAGCCTCATTTGGGGAGTTTATGGCATGCAAAACCCCTTGTTCTACAACACCGATGAACTCCTGCAGCAACTGCCCGAAAGACTGAAAAGCCTTGGGCTCGTGCAGTCAGGAGATACGATTGTCATAACTGCGGGCATTCCGATCAATCAGGTTCGACCGACGAATATGGTAAAAATCAACAAAATCCCCTGACTCTTAATTGATGGCCCCGATTGGGTCTTTCGACGCCTTTATGGAGTGACTGGCAAAGATCCATGTCCATGCTCAGTGTTCATGGGCGCGCACTTGCCTTGCAAGAGTCACGACCAAAAAACCACCGATGATCACGAGCGCCGCTGAGCAAAACACGATATTTTCAACACCTAGCAGTTCTCCAGCATTTCCAGTTTCCAGAAGGCGCGATGATGCAATACCGCCAAAAGCCATAGCCGTGTGCTGAACGCTCGACTGCAGCGACATAAATCCGGCCCTTTCGTCTGGCTTTGGGACCTTCGAGGAGAGCGTTTGCATACTGATATTGCGGCAGGTTCCAAAGACCATGAATCCAATAAATAGGGAGTATGGACTGATCATGGGCGGCGCCATAAACATCCCAAGAAACATTGAGATCATAAATCCAATCGATCCCAAAATGAACCATGGCACACTTCCCCAACGGTCCACAAGTTTACCCATAAAAGACATGGATACGAGGCTTGCAATGCCTCCAATAAAATAAAGTTGGCCCATGCTATCTCTGGGGAAGCTAAGATTAAATTGCACGAACGCCGCAATATTCGGAAACAATAAAAATCCACTCATCATCACACAAAAAAGAAGCCCATAGCTATTCCACACCGAACGTCGGCGAAGAAGAGACCTGAGAGGAAAACGTTTCTGCAGGTCCAGGTTTAACGCGGCAGGGGCCCGCAGATGACCGCGCATCGACGGTAGACTCATACGTACCACGATAGCCATCAAAGCCGCAGCAATACCAACCATCACGAAGGGAGCACTCCAGCCGCCGATTCTGGCAACTTCAAGACCCATGGGCACCCCGAAGATTGAGGCTACAGAGAATCCGAGCATGACTTTACTGATGGCCGTACCCCGCCTTTCATGGGGGACAAGATCGGAAATGATCGACAACCCGATCGAAGTCGCAGGACCACCGAAGGTCCCTGCCAAAACGCGAGCCCACAGAAGCGAATGAAAATCGAAAGCAAAAGCCCCCATGCCCGTACCCACGGCAAGACCGATCAGCGCAAACATCAGAGCGGTCCTGCGATCCAGACGATCCAGAAAAAACGATCCCAACATCCCGCTCACAGCGGCTGCTAACGTATACGCACCGGACATCACACCCATGTGACTCACGCGTATTCCAAGGGCTTTTGCGAAGTCGGGACCAAGCGGCATTACCATCATAAAGTCCACGACATTGACAAACTGGGTTGCCGCAATCACCATGATCGCCAGTCTTGTGACTCTTGAATTTGTGTCCGCCTCAGCCATGAAATCTCCCTAAAAAACCGCGGGTCCCGTTTGCCGCAACAAAAAAATATTTAGCGGACCGCGTTCCATGATATCATCGGTTCCTGGTTTCAACCTAAGAGGTTCGCGGTGTGTTATAGCATCTTGGTGCGGCAGGACTTGGAGCAATTGCAGAAAGAGCTGGACGCCGCCATTGTTCGATCCCAGTTTGATCACTACGAGCGCATGAGCATCTTGGATCCCAAAAGATTTAAGCCCATGAGCTCACGGCCCCGCATCTATCCAAACGATTTTGCGCCCATTGTGACCAGTCACGAACAAAGGCGCTGGATCATCCCGATGCGTTACCGCATCCGTCCTTCAGGTTCACGCGAGGAGATCCCGACCCAATACAACGTGTTCAATGCCAGACTTGATGCGTTATTCAGTCGGCGCACCTGGTCAAACCTCATTGGCAGACAGCATGGCGTCGTGATGATGGACGAATTCTATGAATGGATCGCGCCACCAAAAGGATCTCGCAAGATCGTTGTTGGTTTTCACCCTGCAAGCAAGCACCCAATGTTCACCCCCGTACTCTGGGACTGGTGGCAAAGTGATGACCAATCTGTATCGTTCTTCTCATTTGCAATCATCACAGGAGACCCCCCAGACTTCATACGCAAAGCAGGTCATGATCGCTGCCCGTTGTTTTTGAACCCGAAGGACATGGATTGGTGGCTTTCGCCGGGGCAGACACCCGCCCACGAGCTTGTTGCCCGTCTTGCGCACTCACAAACCTTCGACTGGACATATCAGGAGGCTCATCCATGACAGGTCAAAGCGTTCGTAAAATCATTGCAGCAGCCGTCTTCTTCAGCGCTGTAACCTGCAATGGTTACGCAGCGGGGGATGAGGTCGACCCTTGGGTTTATCCCGATAATGAGCGAGCGCCTGCCGCCAGCGACATTTGGCTGCCGATTGTATCGTTTGTTTTGCCTGGGGCCGGTCAGTGGGCAAGGAGTCAGCCCGGTTATGGTAGTGCATACTCTGGCATTGCGATTGCCGGCGTCTACTACGCTGCTAATGCTAGTGGGGACCTGCAAGACGATGATCGCAAAAACGCCGATATTGGCAGCAAAAACATTGCACTGCGAAAATACACCTTAGGACTGCAAACAGCACAATCGATGGGCGGACTCAGCCTCTACCACACCTTCCGTTCAGCCGTTTGGCAAAGGCAAAAATACGGACAGTATACATTTCTGGGCAACGGCGAGCACCCATCAGACATTCTGCTCGCCCCTTTTCGGTTTGACTACCTGACGCGCTCTTCCACCTGGATTCCACTCACTGTAGCCGCAGGTGTCACTGCCTATGCTGTCAATCATCCTGACAAAGGATTCCGCCGGGTTTCATTGCAGCCCGCAGATCCAGCTTTTGCAGCTGGCTTTTCTTACAATGCCGGAACTCACGAAGAGGCGGTTTTCAGGGGGTGGCTGATGCCGCTTCTGCATGAAGCTGGCCTGTCCAACAGCATGGCAAATCTCGCCCAATCGACAGTTTTCGCCCTCGCTCACCTTGGTTCAAACCCGGTTCCATTACCACAATTTCTTCTTGGTTTACATTTCGGTCATTTGACAGCGACAAGTCACTGGACCATCAGCGAATCCATCTTTATCCACGCCTGGTGGGATGTCATCGCTTTCACCGGTAACTATTACCTCGAAAAAACAAAAACAAAATCAGCATCCATCCGACACCCACACGACCAAGGACCCAGCGCCATACCGTTTATACTGCCCGCCATCAATCTCGCCTTCTGACACAGATTAGCGCCGATCCTGATGAGCCAGCATACGAGGCCTCTTCAAAGGTCTTTTGTCTCCCCAGATTAAATCTGGGCAATTTCTGCCCGTCTCCGGGTCATCTTTGCCCATATCAAACCCCTGTAATGACAGCCTATAATACACCTTGTGACGAATACATTCAGGATGACTTACAACCGACGTTTAAAGTGCCCGTGATGATCTCCGAGCCCCTTCAATAGAGACTCGTGGGACGTGAATGCAAAACCACGAACTCTCTGAAGTTTGAGAGATGTTTGAGAGATGTTTGAGAGATGTTTGAGAGACGTTCGAGAACCGATAGAGACAAAGTTTTTAGAGGAACCAAATCATGATCCAAACAACGATTTTACGAAAATTCTCAGTGTGCTTTTTGTTTTTGGCGTTTTTAAGCCAAGCGCCATTGACCAGAGCCGCAGGACTTGATTTGGATCCCGATGAACTCAAAGGAACCACCACAAAAAAGCCCGTCGCCGTTCTGCAGAATCGCTACTTCCTTAAAGCATGGCGTCCAGAACTCGGATTTCTTGTGGGTACTGTGACTAATGAAGCCTATACCGATACTCAAACAAGAGGATTGAGGCTGGGCGTTTTTTTGAATGAATGGGTCGGTATCGAATCACAATGGATCCGCACCACCGTCAAAGACTCTGCAGACCGCAAGGCGCTCAAACAAAAAACTTACCGTGACAAGACAGATCCCAACAAGCTTGTGACCGCTGATGCGGAGGTGAATCCCATAAACTCGATGAATGACTTTGTGCTGATCGCAGCACCACTATACGGCAAAGTGAATATATTGGACTGGGCTCTTGTCTATGTCGACCTGTACGGAAGTCTTGGCGTGTCGCGAGTTGGTACTGAGCAAGGCACCAAGAACGCCGTCGCCATCGGTGGCGGGCAACGATTCTATTTCGGTGACAATTGGAGCGCCCGGCTTGATTTCCGCGACCGCACTTACACGGAGACGAGAGGTGGCCAAAACTCAAAACGAAACGCCTGGACCGTCGACTTTGGAGTCAGTTACCTATTTCTTTAAACACGAGCCGCTGTTACCGACACTGCTGATTAAACCCGTGTCTTGATTCGATGCCTGGAGGAAGCCATGAGATTCATCATCCATCACGCAGTAGCCATCATTGCTGTCACTGGATTGTTGGCACGATCTCCGTCCGCCCACGCCAAAAACAGCGGCAGCAGCAGCAAAAAATCCGGCATCTCCTCCATCAAACCTGCTGAGGTCAAACCTAAAAGCCAGGACTTACTGATAAACTCCAGTGCGCCCATGTCTCTTCAAGGTGCCAGCAACCAAGGTCCTGCGACAGCAAAAACCTGGGAAGCATTCCAGAATCTTCGCAAAAAATATCGCAACGGCGAGATTGCAGACGATGGCATGTGGGCTGCGATCTCAACGATTGCCGAGGACATTAAAGTCTTAAAACGACCCCAACAAGCAGCCATTCTTCAGACCCAAGGCACGTTGATGCAAAAAAACGGTCAACCGATTCTCGCTGCCGTCTATGCAGCCCAAGCAATCAGGGACGCTGACGACCCGCTCGATGACGATTACCGCAAAAGCTGGCAGATCCTACGTGATGTGTCTCGGGAGTACCCGATACAAAATCTTATCGAAATCGTTGCAACCAGCATCGACATCAGCAAGAAACCAGCCCCTGGCTTTGGCTCAGACTGGAACTATTTTCTCGCCAACGCCCTGCTTAAACAACAAAAGACAGCCAAAGCTCTTGATTTTTACAGAATGGTCAAACCAGGAGATCGATATTACTTTCCCGCAAAATTTCAGGAAGCTATGATCCTCAACGATACCAGCAACCGCCTCGAGGCCATTGCCGCCTTGAAATCCATTGTCTATCCTGCATCTGGCCCTGGCAAAAAACTATCCAGTGTTGAATATACCGCTATTGTCAATCATGCAAACATGGCACTTGGCCGCATCTACTATGAGGAAGAAAAATTCAGCGATGCCATCAAACATTACCGCATGGTTAAACGTGATAGCGCTCAATTCTACGATTCCCTTTTCGAGCAAAGCTGGGCCCTGTTTCTCGCTGGCTATCCCAATCATGCTTTGGGCATGATATACGGCGTTCGCAGCCCATTCTTCAAAAATACTTTTAACCCCGAGGCCACGATGCTCGCTGCCATCATCTATTATTGGATGTGCCGCTACGACGATGCGCGAGAGGAACTATCATCATTCATCTCATTGCACCAAAAAGGCATCGATACACTGGAGAAATACCTTGCCCGCGGATCTTCGGATCCCAACACCTACTACCGACTATTTGAAGACACCGTAACTGGCGTATCATCTGAGGCTCTTGGACTGCCACGTGAGATCCTGGGCATGGCGATCCAGCAAGACAACTTACTTTACGTTCGTGACCAGTATGCTTCCGTCATCAGGGAAATCCAGAGCCTGGACAAAAAAGGCATATTCGGCAACCGCGACCGTCTGGAGGGACCACGCGGATATCTTGAACAATGGGCCGCTGTTCTTCGCCAGGAAATTGGAATTCGCCTCTATAATGAATTAAAAGCAATGAAGATCGACTTTGAACGACTGTATGACCAAAGTCAGTTTCTCTACGTCGAGCTACTTATGAGCAAGAAAGATCAGCTACTGGGCAAGGAGCTTCACGGTGATAGCAAAATAGACCAAGTCAGCAAAGTTGATAATATCCGCGGATGGGGCCGCAAAACACAGTCCTGGGCCAGTGATACGAAACAAGAATATTGGGCTGATGAACTTGGTTTTCACATTTATCGGATTAAACCACTTTGTGTCGCTTCGCATTAGGGCTTGGATTTCAGTTTCTTGGGACGACTAGAACGGAAAACAATTGAGCGAAATGGATAGAAATAGATTGAATTTTAAAGGACTTGAATGCAAGAGGAGCCAAACATGAACCAGGGACTTCACATGAAACGATCCATCATTACCATGCTTCTTGTTTGCGGAGTTTATCTGCACGGTGGATATCAAAACACATCCGCTTACGCCGGCAGCCTCGCACGAGCCATTGAGTCTAACACAGGCAAAGCGGCGGCTCCCACCAAGGAAGACAGCGCGGATTATTTCGCAAACAAGCGTAGTGGGACCGACCCTGAAACCGCGAGACAAGCCGATCAGCTACGCGTGAAAACCATGGCCAGCATCAAGGCATTGCTTGAAGACAAGAAAAACTCTAGGCAAGAGTTTGAGCTAACCCTACGCCTTGGCGAATTGCACGTCGAACGTGCCGACTATCTTCGAGATTTAGAGGTTCAAGAGTATGTCGAGGCCCACAAAAAATGGGAGGAGACCGATGCTAAAATTCGCCCCAAAAATCCGCCTATTGCATCTTATAAGCGATCTGAGGCGAGCCTGTACAATGCCGCCCAGGTATTTCGCCGACTGACCTCAAAATTCCCGACACACCCACGAACCGATGCCGCCCTATATTCGCTCGCAAGAACTCTCGGACGTCTGGATGATGACGCTGCCGTTCAATACTATAAACAGTTGATCAGCAATCACTCAAGATCGCCACTCGTCCCCGAAGCCTGGTTGGCACTCGGCGAATTCTATTTTGACAAGCATAAGGTTAAGGAAGCAACCGATGCATACCAACAGGTGATCTCATTCAAGAATCACCGTGCCTACCCTTACGCCGTCTATAAATTGGGATGGTGTTTTTACAACAGCCAAGGTGTTGGCGAAAGATCTCCTGGGGAAAACCTCCGGAAGTCTATAGTGGCATTTCAGCTCGTGGTGAAGCTTTCAGAAAAACGCAAGGCTGGAAATTTTAACCTGAGAGAGGAATCTCTTCGGGATCTTGTGATGGCATATGCTGAAGCCGAAGACACCGAAGGAGCCTGGAAGTATTTCAAGGACATTGGCGAGGAACAAAAATTCTACACCATGCTTGAGCGCATGGGCGGACTCTACGCAGACGCGGGAAAGAGCGCCAAGGCCATCGATGTCTACACGCGCCTTGTCAATGAAGCCCCTAACCGTAAAAATAATCCCCAGATCCATCAAAAAATGGTGGAACTCAACGATAATCTGCAAAAATTCCCTGATGTGGTCAAGACACTCGCTATCATGCAGAATCTCTACGTGGATCAATCCAGATGGATCGCCGCACAGGGAGATAACAAAAAAATTATTGATGACGCAAGAAACCTAACTGAGCGCTCAATGCATCGCTATGGCACCTTGTTCCACAGTCGTGGGCAAAAACTTAAATTACCCGCCCTTGAAAACCACGCTGCAGAAATCTACAACATGTATCTGACAAGCTTTGGCACACTTGATCCCGCATATGATATTCGTTTCTATCTTGCCGATATTCAGATGGCACAAAAGAAATTTGCGCAGGCATCATCCAACTTCGTGATGGTCGCACGGCAAAAGCCTAAAGATGGTAGCCACCTTAAAGAGGCGGCATTTAATGCAGTTGACGCCATTGCAAGCCTACACGGTGAATCGAAATTCGCGCCCGTCCCGCCACCTGGGCAGGCACCATCGCCGATCGAGATTCCCCGCGTCAAGAAACTCTACGCAGACACCATTGATTTCTACGTCAGCATTCTGCCGAATGAAAAAGCTGGACTGCCGATGCGCTACACTGCCGGCCAGGTCTATTTTGACTATGGTCATTATCCCGAGGCCATTCGCCGTTTTGATGAGTTGGCGTTCAATTATGGCACCTCAAAACAAGGTCAGTCAGCTGCGCGGACAGTCATAGCCTACTACAACGAAAAAGCCGATTGGTCTAACGTCATTGCATACGGTAAAAAATATCAGGCCAGCAAAGATATCGCACAGGATGGCAACATCAAAAAGTTCATCGAAGACAGTCTGCGGTCTGGACTGTTCAACAGCGCCATGGCGTCAGAAAAAACGGGAGAGTACACAAAAGCAGCCGGTGCATTTCTGGAGTTCCAGAAAATGTTTCCTCAGGATCAAAATGCTGATAGAGCCCTCTACAACGCCAGCCTCAATCAATTTAAAGCGGGCCAAGTCAGCGAATCCATCGCAACCCAAAAATCTCTCTTAAATATTTATCCAAAGTCGGCTCTTGCGCCCGATGTGACCGCTGGGATGGCTGAAACCTATGAGGCCATAGCGCAATTTCAGGAGGCGGCTGAAGCCTACAAGGTTTTCGCAAACAATTACCCGAATGATAAGCGCGCCCCAGTGAGTCTTTATAATGCAGGCGTCTTGTACCGCGGCATTAAGCGAACAAACCTTGCCGCTGCGGCTTTTGGGGAGCTTTATCGCAAATATCCGAATCACCCCGCAGCCAATGATGCCATATTCGAATCCGCTAGAATCAAAGAAATGTCTGGCGACCCCAATGGAGCCATTGCCGATTTTAGTCTCTTCGCTAATAATCCGGCGAACAAAGGCAAAAACGAGGCGATCTTTGCTCAAGCTAAGACCGTTGCTCTCAGGCTGGCATTTGACCCCAAAAATGATAGCGCACACCGAGACCTCGCAAAAATGTCGAGCGCACTGCGGGTAAAAAACAGCCCCGCGGCTCCAGCTGCGCGCCAGGTCATCGCCAAGCTTCTATTTGATGATCAGGAGGCTGGCGTCAAAGCATTCTTTGGCACAACGCTCAACAATCCCAGGGAAATCGAGCGCCAGGCCGCAAATAAGCAGTCTCGACTCGTTCGCCTGGCAAACGCCTACCAGGATATTATCGCGATCGGCAACGCGGAGTACACGGTTGCAAGCTACTATAGGCTCGGAGAACTCCATGAGGATTTCGCCAAGAGCTTATTCAATGCATCAGCGCCAGAAGGCCTGAATGCGAAGGACTCATCTGATTTTAAGAGCCAACTTGATAAGGCCGCATTCCCTCTGAAGGAGGAGGCTTATAAGTTTTTTGAGACGGCTTACCGTCAGTCCAGTGAAGTGGAAACGTTCACACCTTGGACTCAGAAAACTTTTAAAAAAATGGTGCAACTCGCTCCGGAAAAACATCCAGCAGTCGATGAACAATCAGCGGATCCCGGATACATGTCTTATAAAGTATCCCTAAATAAGGCTACGGACATCCTCGCCGACTAGGATATCAAAGGAATCTAAACGCATGAAAGCCAAACAAAGGAGCCATCGTATGTCACTCAAACAAAACATTCTTAGCGGCATGGTTTTGATCGGTCTGAGTGCCGGCTGTCAGTCTCTTCAGACCGGCGGTAAAGTTGTGGATCGGGATCGGGGTGAAGTGATTATCAGCACCGCTGGAGATCAACGTAGCGCGTTACCCGAAGGCAGCAGGGACGCAACCATTAGCAAAGCACGGGAGCGATCGGAGACTCTTGTCCGCTCAAATCCGCGGGACACCAAAGCCCTACTCGCCTTGGCTCAACTCCAGCTTGTCCAGGACCGTTACGACGATGCCGAGGAAACTAGTAGAAAAGTTCTATTGATCGACCTCAAAAACACTGAGGCTAAGAAAGTTCTCGCTCAGATCGCTCTGCGCCGCGGCAATGAGGACCTTGCCTTGATTTTCTTGACCTCACTGGGTGGCGAACAGTCCAGAGACTCCAGCATCCATAACATGCTCGGGCTTATCGCGATGAAACGAGGCGATAACGGTGATGCTATGAGACTTTGGAAGCAAGCTCTTTCTATCAATCCTGGCGACATCTCAGTGCGGATGAACATGGGTGTCATGTATCTTAAAAACAGCTTATTTGCACAAGCGTCCACTCAATTTGAGCGTATCCTCAAAGCAGCGCCCAATCACCAAGACGCACGCCTTCACCTGGCGATCATTGAAGCGTCCCGCGGCAAAAACGCCGAGGCTCAGGATACGTACAAAGCGATACTTTCGCAGGATCCTGATAATCCACTAGCTCTTTACAACCTCGCCATCGCGCAAAAAAATCTCAACCAAAATGATGCCGCAGTTGCAAATCTCAAGCGTTACATCAAAGTCAGCCCTGAAAGATCCGCACAGACCGATCATGCGTTCGCTTTGATTGAAGATCTTAACGCGATCCAAGCCGGAACGGGTGCAAAGACCACGGATGAGGATCTCCAAATTTTGGCTCGCGAGCTTGCCAGCAAAAAATCAGACACTGGACGCCAGGCATTGGTCGGACGTCAGGACGTTGTTAAAGACGAGCAACCTTCTAAGTCCGAAAAGTCTGCGAAGATCAGCAAGACTCGTAAAGGTGACGATCGTCAAAAACCGGCAGATGATGCCGAAACTACGGCCGCCACGAACGAAAAATCTCCTACAGCGAGAGACGTCGAACCACAAAAAGCGGCTCCCGTTACCGATTCTGACATTGAGGCTTTGGAAAAACAACTACGAGCTCCAGCGCACTAATAAAGGGCCAAGTTCAACTGATTTATTGATTGATCTGGAGGGTCTATGGTCACTAAAAAATTCCTGATTGCGATCGCGTTTAGCCTGATCTCAGCTCCAGTTATGGCGCAAAAAAAATCTCCGAAGCGCCATACGCCCCCCGAGCCAACGATCGAACAACAAACGGAGAAAAAGATGGAGCGAAAGGCTGGTCAAAGAACTGAACCCCAGAAAATCGACAGCGCCCAACTTAAAGATGACGGATACGTTGCGGCAAGTTCGACACACATCGACTTTTCTGAGACTGCCATCGACGGCAGAATGAAGGTCCCAGAAGGGTTTATGCTGCAAGGGCGCCAAAATAGCCAACTGAGCCAGATGGTCAAACTGCGCAGTAATTTTCGTAATGAGCTCAACAACTCAAAAAGCGCGACAAAAGCACTGGTAAAATAAGGACTCACCCCATGAGCCAGTGTTGGCGCCCGAACATCCTCATCGCAGTTTTGAGCGTTTTACTCGGTACTCTGAATTGGAACACGCCTCTATTGGCGGCCACAGGACACCCAAAAAACAAGAGCGTAAAAACACAAAAAGGCAAGAAGCCTAAAAAATCAAAGCCCGTTTCGCGGCCATCAGACCTGGACTCACTAACAGGGACGACCGACACGTCTGAATCGTCTCCATCCGGCCCACGCAAGATCCAACTACTCTGTAACGCCGGATTGTCGCCCATGCCGTTTGTTGGTTTTGGCGCCTCAGTCGGGATTTTGAATGCGCAGCGTAAGGGGCTAGAGGCTGGATTTTTGTTGGCCGGTGGAAAATCTGGCACCATTGCCGCACAGGTCACTCAATTGAGTGGTCGGTACCGCCTACCTTTTGGGAATTTTTTTTATGGGGCTGGCGGCGTCGGTTTGCGGATGGCTAAAGGCTCATGGTACGTTTTAAATCAGACTGCTGACGCTGAATATAAGGCTGGAGCTTCATTCAACGCCGTCACTTTGGACGGCGCCGCCGGAGCGCAAACAAGCCTTGGCCCCATCCTTATTGGCGCCGATCTCGTTGGCTTTTCTTTCCCGCTACTAAAGATGGGAGTCAAAAACACCCGACCCACAGAAGAAGACTACGATACCGCCGATGCGGATTCCCAGCAGGGAAAATTTAACAAGCTTGCCGCGGGACTCACTCTGACTGTCGCAAGACTTGGCATTGGCATTCAATTTTAGATTGTTTCAAACATTTAGCAAAAAAATTACGGTAACTCGAAGAACGCGCGGACTCGCGGCCAATAGGTGGAGAAATCTTTTTCCCCTGAGATATCGTAATACATCACGTCTTTGATCTCTGGAGCATGCTGCATCTGAAATCCGTGCCCAATTTCATGGGCAAACAACTTACGGATGTCGTCACTTAGAACTCCATTGGCCGATGATTTCTCGTTGGATGTCAAAAAATCCTCGTCAAACTCAACTTGCAGACTGTAACGAACCGTCTCAGTGGCCACCGAGCCGGGCACCGCGACAATCGTACCCTTGCGCTCCGTTTGCGAGAACCATTGGCCCCAACCCACCTTGCCGTCGCGTTTTTCAAGGCCCTTGGTGATGATCACCGGACAATTTGCGCTGTCCATGGTTTCGGAATATTCAAGCACCCTTAAACCAAGATTTTGGTTGTAGTCATCAATCATCCGCTTGACAAGCGGCTTGTAAGCGTCGTTACCGTCTTTCAGAGCGAGAACGTAGGACTTGATTTCATCTTTTTCAACCCTGG
>JBILMN010000130.1:0-8429 GCA_044375465.1 Oligoflexales bacterium
TAGAATCATTAATGCGGTTTTGCAGACCGTGGTAAATGTGCTTGATTTCAATATGCCGTTATTGGATGCGGTCCATGCGACGCGCGTTCATCATCAATACATGCCGGATCAACTGCGTGTTGAGGCGGACTCCCTCGATGGGGATACGCGCGCCAGGTTGTTGTCTATGGGGCATGTTCTTCAACCGATTGCTGCCATCGGTGATGTACAGGCGATTCAGAGACGTCCGGACGGATTGTTGGTCGGGGTGAGTGATAGTCGTAGCGATGGTAAACCCGTCAGCGCGATGCTTCCCATTCCATAAGTAAGTTCTGCCACCTGCTTTTAATAAAATTTTGATAGTCCTGCCAAGAGTGCAGATGCTCGTGCTGATCGGGTTTGATGAGTCCTCTGGATACCGGAAAGAGCGTAGCAGGGTGCCTTTGTGTTAGGTCTAATGTTTGTTGGTCAAACTTAGCTCCCTGAGCACCGACGCCTGGGCAAAGAAATGCATGTGGGCCGCCGCTTAGATTTTGGATCAAAGTCGTTGTGATATCAGTGGCCCCAAGAACCCAGCCCGTCTGCGCTACAACCCCATGCGACTGTGCCACAGCAAGAAAATCTTCAAAAATTTTTGACGCTAATGCCGATCCGTCCATGGTTTTCATTGTTTGAAGACTTCGCCCGGAGGCATTGCTGGATAACCAGACGATGTAGACACCCTTACCTTGCTTCATCCATGGAACTAAGGCTTCAAGGGAGTCTGTTCCCATCCAAGGTAAAATGGTGAGAGCATCGGTATCATAATGATCGTAGGCTGCTTTGCCATATGCACTCATGGTGGTCGATATGTCTCCGCGTTTGGCATCCAAGATCACAAACAATCCGCGTCGCTTAGCGTCTGCTATCATGTCTTTGAGGACGACCATTCCGCTGGCGCCAAATTGCTCGAAAAAAGCCGATTGAAATTTGATCGAGTGGGCGCCATGGGCGCAGGCTCCCACGACTGATTCATACCAACGGGTTAAAAATGTCTCAGTGGTGGTGCCGCGTAATTGTCGCTCAAGAAAAGGGTGGAGACTGCTGATGTCAGGATCAAATCCGATGCAAACTGGGTGACGGCTGTGGCTAATTTTTTGGGTCAGTAGGGCTTTCATGGAAGACAAAGAAGTCCTGTTGTGGGAATACCATTGGGCTCGAGACCTCTGGCCGAAAGGCTCAGCGTGCGCGTCGGTCTGGAAACTATGTCTTATGCTTTTATTTGCTCAAAGTCACTTTATAGATCCCGGAGCTTACAAAGAGATCAAAAAGTTGTGCATCGATTTTACCGCTTTTGACATCCATGTTGATGATATCAAGGGCTTTTTCGGCTCCCACGGCTTTTTTGTAGGGTCGGTCCGAGGCGGTCAAAGCATCGTAGATGTCGGCAATGGTCATCATGCGCGACTGCAGCGGGATCTGGGCTGAAACAGCGGCGTTTGGATATCCCGATCCATCAAGCTTTTCGTGATGTTTGGCAGCGATTTCCGGAACGTTATACAGCCGGTGTCCCCAGGGGATTTGTCTCAGGAACTCGTAGGTGTGCTCCACATGGCTTTGAATCTCGGCGAACTCCTCAGCCGTGAGGCTTCCTCGCGAGACGCTGAGCGCCTTAAGCTCTTCAACCGTCAGATAATTCTTTTTCCGTCCTCTGGTGTCTTCGAACGAGAGTTTTGCAATTTCGCTCAGGCGATCAAACCCACCTTGTTCCAGGACCGTTGGTTCGTTGGCCTTCATAATGAAGCTGAAATAGTCTTCAAGCTCGCTAATCCTTTGTGCACGGATTTCCGAGAAGTTATCCAGTGAGAAATCCATCGGGAATGCGGCCGGATTCGTCATAAAATTGAGTTGTTGCCTGAGAAAATCAATCTCGAGCGATGCTCTGATCAATTCAAAGCGCTCAGTCAGAGATTCATGCTGCCATGGATAGAGCTTTTTCGCCTTGACCAGAACATTCTCACGCACGCCAAGCTTGCCGAAATCATGGAGTAGGGACGCGTATTTGATTTCCCGCATCTGATCTTCGGAGAACGTAATGCCCTTATAGTGAGGAAGATCACTTTTGTCGACGATTTCGGCCAACCCGGTTGTCAGCGCCGCAACGCGGTGCGAATGACCGGATGTCGTAGGATCACGCTGTTCAATGGCGGTAACGGAGGCATTCACAAATCCGTCAAAGAGTCGCTGAATTTCGTTATGCATTTCGGCATTTTCAAGCGCGATTCCCGCCTGCTGGGCGACGATTTCGGCGTACTCGAGATCCCGTTCATGAAAAGGAACCACCTGGTGTTTAAAATCATCAGCGTGTTTTAGTTGGAACTTCCAATCCCGCTTGCGATTGATGAGTTGAATGACGCCGATCACTCTGTGGCTGATGTCAAACATGGGAAGTGTCAGCATCGAGTGTGATTCATAGCCGATACGTTGATCGAACGTGCGGTTGTGTTTGACGCCGAAGGGATTCTTGGACGCGTCGTCTGATAACTGATAGAGGTCCGGAATATTGATCGGTGCTTGGTGAATCACAGCATTGCCAACGATGGACTTGTTGTCGATTGGGATGGAGAACTCGGCAAAGTCGACCCGAATCGAAGTGTTTTGGGTGAACCGAAATCGGAGTTTCGCATCCTCCAAACGATTACTACCCGGTGGGTAATCGATGGTGTAGATGGATCCAGCGTCTGCTTTGCAGATTTCGCGGGCCTTGTGCAAAATGAGCGTGAGCAGCTTTGGAATATCTCGTTCTCCGTTCAGCTCTCGCGAGATACTCATGACATATTTAACATTTTCGGTGGTCTCTTCGAGGACTTCTCGTTCCGCATGGGCATTGGCCAAAGCTGTTTGAAATCCATGAACACTGCGGATGCATTCAGAGAGTCCGCTGATTGATGCTGGTAGGCCAAGGGTAAAGGCGCCAGCCTTGACGCATTCTAGAGGCAGATCCTGGAGCTGGTTGCCAGTACCGGCACAGATAATTGCGCTGATGGGGAGGCGATAGTCGAGCGCGTATTGCTGAATTCTGTCAAATGAGCGAAAGGCACCAGGTCCGAGAATGACCTGCGTAAAACCATCTTTATTTAAAAAAATGACCTGATCGTCCTTGCCGCTGAGTCTTGGTTTAAACTCCGCTAAATCTGCGCTCTGAATCATCCATGCAAACAGTGCGTCGATGGAGTTCAGAATCACGGACTCGGAGGATGAAGCGGTATCACCTGCGGATTGAATGGACAGTTTTTGCGCGCTTGTGCTCATAAAGCCCTCAATATGGCAATCGATATATTTAATTCTACATGAGGCTTGCCAACAGACCGAGTGATGGGTAAATTTTTCAGCCCAATCCGGGCGTTGATTGCAACATAGAGGCGAGATCGA
Organism: Oligoflexales bacterium; assembly: GCA_044375465.1. GTDB lineage: Bacteria > Bdellovibrionota_B > Oligoflexia > Oligoflexales > RGVZ01 > CAMDKS01. Next base: position 3,391 of record JBILMN010000130.1, read on the forward strand.
GGAGGAGACTTTGGATTACGGACTGATTGTGGATGTTGAAACAACGGGTTTAAATCCCGGACAAGACAAGATCTTGGAAGTCGGATTGGTTGAGTTTCGTATCGGTGCGGCAGGCGTTCCACAGATTACCGCTATGTACTCAGGGCTGGAGGATCCAGGGACCCTGATCGACCCAGAGATCTCAAGGCTCACTGGCTTGACCAACGATACGGTTCATGGTGAATCAATTGATTGGGGGCTGGTGCACAAGCACTGGCAGCGCGCCAGTGTGGTGATCGCTCACAACGCCGAATTTGATCGGGACTTTTTGCAGCGCAGGTCCGAGCTCAAGGGTATCGAAAAACACTGGGCTTGCAGCGTGCGCCACATTGATTGGCGTGGGAAACACTTCGGCAGTCTTAAGCTACAGTATTTGGCGGCAGATCACGGATTTGCGAATCCATTTGCTCACCGTGCCATGTTTGATTGCGCGACTACATTTAGATTGATCGCGCCTCATATCACGGAACTCATGGAGCGTAGTTTTGAGCCTGAATATGAGATCCTGGCGTTGGGAAGCCCCTTCGAGTCAAAGGATGTCTTGAAACAACGCGGCTATCGATGGGACGCTGAACAAAGGGTCTGGCGTCGTCGCATTGGCGCGAGAGATCTGGCAGCCGAAAGAGAATTCCTCGCTGACAGCGTGTACAAAGGCCCGCCGCGTCATCGTGAGGACGAGATGTTCTTTAACCCCCGGCCAGCTTCACGTTGATCGCTTTGATGCTGAAAGCGCCGGACTTGGTGCCTCTGACGGTGAAGAACAAAGTTTGTTCTCCACTAGCGGCATCCTCCCAAGTGGTGATCTTGGCGCGGCGATTTTTTATTTTTCCGGAAGATACAAACCATGCGATACGATGGGATTCGTTACCAGTCGATGTGATCGAGCCTTCAACATCAAGCTTGCCGGCGTTACCTGTGCTGCCAGGGGCAATGATGTCTACCGTCGGCGCTGTCCAATCCAGCTGCGTGGAACCCTCTGCATACACAACGGTATCGCTCACAATCGTCTCGCGGTCACCCGTATTGGTGCTGAATTCCACGTTAGAGCGCACTCTCGAAAATCCACGCAGCATGAGAGGGCCAGTGACGACGGAGCTATTTGGAATGACGATGGTCGCTCGATAGGTATACAGGCTCAGTGCCCCGTAATTGGTCTCCGTGACGCCAGCGTCCACTGGTGTGGCGATGACCGGTACACTGTAGCGGGCGCTGCCATCAATCGCTGGAAGAGCCGTAATCACTGATGCGGCGGGTGCCGCCAGATAGTAGGTTAATGCCACGGTGTCGCCAGGTTTGGCATTCACTGGCGTCTGTGAAACGCCCAACGCGCGCAATTTGGTCACGGTCTCCTGCCGTTCTGCATCGTCACTGCAGCCTGCCACAATCACGGAAAATAGAGTGAAGAGCACGATCAAGATTTTCTTCAGTGAGTCATCAAAACTAGTCATGAGGTTGACTCCTTGTGCGCGGTGAACAAAGCCCACATTGTGACGCCGTCAACATCCGAGTGTCAATGTGAAAAGTCAGTGTGAGATGCCAGTGTGAGATGCCAGTGTGAGATGCGACTGATTTATAGTCCGAGAGCCTGTTTGACCCCGGTCAAAAGTTCACTGACTGGTGAGGACTTAGGAATGTGGGCACAAAGCCGCAATTTATTGGCAAGTTGGCTTGCCTGGGGGCTTTGGGAGGTTAAAATAATTTTGATGCGGTCATAGACGCTAGTGTGTTGTAACGCGTTGTAGAATTCAAGACCGTTCATGACGGGCATTTCATAATCCAGCAGGATCAGATCCGGAGTGGGCATTTTTCCGAGGAGTTCGAGGCCTTGGAGGCCATCGGTTGCGATAAACACGCTGGCATTGATCAGTTCCATCAGGTTCTTGTAGAGGGCGGCCCATTCTGGGCTATCCTCTAAAATCAATATGGTGATTGGTTTCATGAACGCTTGGCTCCGCTAATGCCGTAGGTGTCACGGGTTATTTCTTGGTGGTCAGTTGGCGCCTGCTTTTGAGGTATTCAGCCACCAGTTGCTCTTTACCGTCGTCGTCAAGGATGCCGAGGAGCATCTCACGCAGCTGCTCAAGCCCCTGTTTTTGGCATTTGATGAGAAGGTCACCAAACTCATTGAGCAGGTAAATCCGTCGCGCCTCCTCCTCGGATTTGCCGGGAGAGGGTGCGAGAATACTAAGCCCCGATTGATCCATCCGTTTTTCGATGGTGATTTGCTTCACCGCATCCGTAAACACCACGTTCATGCTTGAAATCAGGAAAGTCCTCATCGTTGGTAGGTCTTTTTGCGGGGGGGATTCACCTGAATAACGCTTGTGGAGAAAGTATAAGATGGCATCGATCTGGTCGGCTGCTGCCTTAGGGTCTCGTAATAGATGAGTAATATCATCGCTTTTTGGTCGTTTCGTGGGTGCAAGCTTGATGGTTCTTTTAGCCACATGCGCCTCCTGCGTTGGCTGGAATTTGCAGCATGATAAATATTTTATTTTGGAAAATAAACAGAATAAAATAATTATCCCATAGAAGCATCTTGGTTGGGGGGGTGTATATCCTCTCGACAAGAAGTTTCAGCATCGTTAATCTCCGGTCCTATGGAAAATCTGGACCAAATTGCCGAGGGGCTTCGCAGTGTTCTCCAGGATATGCTGCGGGGTTTTGTGCGCAACAAAACAGAGCGTGAGCGCCTCGCTAAGGTGATTGGCAGGACGCCAGCGCACATCAAGCAGATGATCTATCAGGGGGAGGGAGGCCTAGACTCATGGGTCAAGGCATTCGCTTACTATTACAAAATTGATCTGGACCGCCTGGATACTTTTAAAACCAATCTTCGTAAAACCGTACCTGTGGCACAGTCGGATGAACTGTGGTTTCGCATTCGTGATCATCTTGGTGCCGATGAGAAGGATCTCATATACCTTGCAAAGTGCGCTCATGAGGCCTACAGGATTAAATGTGAGCTTGATGCCGCGGTGATAAAGCGGCGTGCGCGGCGGCGCATTCCGAATGCTTAGCGACCGGATCGCCGTTTAATCTCCCGTTCAATCAACTGAAGTTCTCGCCCTGACTGTCCAGCGATACTGGTGTTTTCTTGTGCACGTCGAAACAGATAGGGCAGTACGGCTTTGACCGGGCCGTAGGGAACGTATTTTGCGGCCTGAAAGCCACAATGCGCCAGGTTAAACGTTAAGTCATCACTCATGCCGAGTAGCTGAGCAAACCAGACGCGGTCTGACGTTGGTTGTAATTTTAGCTCATGCATGAGTCGGACCACGAGCTCTGATGAACGGGAGTTATGCGTGCCGGCGCAGAGTTTTGCATCGGGGGTCTGCAGGATGAGTCGCGCCGCCTCGTCATAGGCCTGATCGGTGGAGGCTTTGTCTGGTTGGATGGGGCTTGCGTGGCCCATCGCTGCGGCGCGTTGGCGTTCTTTTTCCATGTAGGCCCCACGCACCAGTTTGATTGCAGGAACCCATTTTTCAGCCGCTGCAGTGCTCAGTAGCTGCTGTACCTGGGAGAGCCCGTCGGTTCGATACATTTGAATGGTGGTGTAGACGCGGGCGGATTTTTGATTGTGAGCACGCATCATATCAAGGGCAATCTTGTCGATGGCAGCCTGGATCCAGGTTTCCTCGGCGTCGATCATGACCAGTTTTTGATGCTTTGCGGCGCTGTCACAGATATTTTTGACGCGGTCCAGGACCCGTTGCCACTCCGTCTTCAGCGGGGCAGAGAGTTTGTCTAATCCGTGTTCGGAGACATGTTCCAGGAGCTCAAACCGCGCCAAAGCTGTCAGCTTGAAAACGCAAAATGGCACGCGAGGATTACCGCTGGTGGTCAAAATAGTGCGTAAGACTTCGGATGCGGCCGCTTCAAAGCCCTGTTCTGTTTTTTCACCTTCGACCCCGTAGTCTAGAATGCTGAAAACTCCGCCTTCGTGAAGCCGCTTCATGATGTCGACGCAATCACCCAATGTCTCGCCACCGCAAAAATGGTTGAAAACAGTGGCCCGCAAAAGCCCCTGAACTGGAAGACCAACTTTCAGTGCTGCCGAGACCAAGGGTGGGCCTGCGACCACCAGAGGCTTCACATTGATCACTTTGAACAGGGTCCAGGCGCGGTAAAGCTCCCCATCGCTCAAGTGTTTGAACGCGATTGCAGTATTTTGAAAATCAGGAATGGGTAAATTCATAGGACGTCCACTATGACAAATTCGTAGAAGTGAGACTAGAGGAGAAATTGCGGCCTATCATAAACTGCCTTACAATAAGGCAATCGGTTGCGGGCGCATTTCAAAAAGGGGGCCGGGGTGATCGAGCTACGCGGGGTTAAAAAATCATTCGGAAATGAAGATTTGCTGAAAGATATCTCATTTTCCGTTCAGCCAGGAGAACGCATCAGTCTGCTCGGGCCGGGGGGGTGCGGGAAAACGACCATTTTAAAACTGATCCTGGGCCTGTTAAATCCAGATGCAGGTCGGGTGATCTTGATGGGGCGAGACATTCCTGAAATCACCTCCGACACGGAACGACGACAGGTGCTACGCAAGGTGGGCATGGCCTTTCAGCAGGGCGCTTTGTTTGATTTTATGACGGTGCGAGACAATTTATTTTTTGCCATGGAGCATATGACTGATTTCTCGGCCGCAGAGATGGATCGCCGCGTGAAGTCGCTGCTTAATGCCGTCAAAATCTCACGGACCGAAAACCAATATCCTTTCGAGCTTTCGGGGGGGATGCAGCGTCGTGTGGGAATCGTGCGAGCTCTGGCAACGGATCCGGTGGTGGCGTTCTTTGATGAGCCAACGGCCGGTCTGGATCCAGTCACGTCAACCATTATTTTAAATATGATCATGGATCTAGCTGGCAAAACTGCGGATCAGGCGTTGGTGGTCGCCACATCAAACGTCGAGATCGCCATTCGATTCGCAAACCGCATTGTCATGGTGCACGAGGGGCGCGTGGTTGCGGATGGCCCTTGGCGCGAGTTACTGA
>JBILMN010000131.1:0-8171 GCA_044375465.1 Oligoflexales bacterium
TCCGTAAAACTTATCCACAGGTTTTGTGCATAAAACCGACCATCAATCCTCCAAGCCCCTCGACACCAATGGTTTCACCGAATCGCATAGGGTTTGAACAAACCAAAATTTAGGCAAAAAAAAAAAAGAAAAAAATATTTTGTACCTGTTGCGAAGTTGTGCTTTTTTTGTCAGGATCTCCGGCCCATGTTTAAAAAATCTCCCTGAGGAGCCGCATCGTTGAGCGAGATTCGCGTCACTGCCGTAGAGGGAAATCGTCAGCGACTTGACGGCGGAGCCATGTTTGGCAATGCTCCTCGCGCTGTTTGGGAGCGGTGGATCAATCCAGACGGTCTTGGGCGTATTCCGCTTCATTGCCGCGCGATGCTACTTGAAATTTCCGGCAAACGGGTGCTGTGCGAAACAGGCATCGGCACATTCTTCGAGCCTAAACTCGCAGAACGTTATGGCGTGATTGAAGCAAACCACAGACTCCTCGAAAACCTGGCAGCAATCGGTCTCGAGGAAACTGATATTGATTTTGTCATCCTTTCACACCTGCATTTTGATCATGCGGGTGGGCTTTTGCCATCTTGGTCCGAACAGCAAGCAGGACGACGGGATCTTCTTTTTCCAAAGGCTCAGTATGTTGTCGGCAAACGTGCGTTCGAGCGTGCCGCGGCGCCACATCCTCGCGACCGGGCGTCATTTATTGCAGGCATGACCGATCAATTACATCAAAGCGGCCGCCTTGTTCTGGTCGATCAAGAGCGCCACGACCAGATCTTTCCAGAATCCATTTCGTTTCGGTTTACCGATGGCCACACACCTGGTCATATGCACACGATCGCCAACGGTCAATCGTCATCCATCATCTTCGCTGGAGATCTGATTCCTGGCAGAGCTTGGGTCCATCTTCCCATTACCATGGGTTATGACCGCTTTGCTGAACAAGTCATTGATGAGAAGAAATCCCTGTATGATGATTTTTCTGGAGAGCGACACTGGTTTTTTTACACGCATGATCACGAGATCGCTATGAGTCACATCAAAAAAGACGCTGGCGACCGATACACCGCATTTGAAGGGGTTGCCGCCCCCCGATCATTCTTGATTTAAATCACCGTCGTCAAATCGCATCGGTTTTTTTTCGTCAACATTCTTGACCCCAATTCCGTTGCAGGTTCCGTCTCGGTCTACCTGCGAAAAAACCAGCCGTTCGTCACTCGCTGTCTGATATTCTTCCGCAGAGATCCGCCCGAGAGACAACATCCGATCAAGAAGCTGCTTCACAATTCGTTCGTAGTTGGGGGTGAGTTCACCCTTACAAAAATAGGCGTAGCGTGGTATCGGCGCCGGCAATAAGGATGCGAGATACACGGCTTCTTTGAGCGAAAGATGGGATGGATCTTTATTAAAAAACCTCTGACTCGCACGTCCGATACCGTACAAACCAGGACCGAATTCGACCATATTCAAATAGATCTCGAGGATTCTTTCCTTGGTGATCTCCCGTTCTAAATGCCACGCTAAAAACATCTCCTGGGCCTTTCGAGAGATCGTTTTGTCGCGGGCCAAAAACAGATTCTTCACCGTTTGCATGGTAATCGTGGATCCACCGACTGCCGCACGCCCAGCCACCGCGTTACGCTCCGCGGCACCGACAATCGCACCTATCTCAACACCTTTGTGCTGAAAGAAACCAGTGTCCTCGGACGAGACAAATGCGGAACGCACTAAAACGGGGATTTTGTGGTAAGACGTAAAATCAGGCCTTGCTGGATCTACCGGTATCAATATCTTGCCGTCACCCGCATCCCGTTCAATCATAAATGGAGCATTCAAATATGTGGCGGTATAGATTTCCGGGGTTTCTGTCACGACACAGTCAAAGCGCGAATTTTTGATTTGAACTTCAGCGTGAGAGCCATCCAATCGCATCACACCGTGTAGCTCAGCGGTACCTCCCAATTTAAAAAGCGCCAATTCCGGGACGAAATTTTCCGGCAAAGCAGCCAATGCTTGCTTGCAGGACACGTCACTTAAGTCAAAAGTCAATTGCCCTTGGGGTTTTTTGCTATCATGAGGCCAGGCCAAATCGGCATCAATCCATAATGCGATGCCCTCCTGAGGGACATCGGCTTTGGTTAGAAGCGCGACACGCGCTTTATTCGTGATGAGACTGCGGCGACTCACACTGACCTGAGTTTTTGTCTGAATGCGAAGATTCACGGGTCCGACAATTCCCGTGCCAATGACAGCATGCTCGCCCGAGACATTCGTCAGACGGCCGTCGACCTCAACATCAAGCGGCCCTTCGCTCCATCGTTGATCGCCCGTCGGACTACTTTTTAGCACTAAGCGCCCCTGATACCCGGGTGCGAATGCGGCACCAAAAGCGCGTTGTCCACGTTTGACCAAAAATTCCGGAAGCACCGTAGCATTCACATCACAGGAGGCTTGATGATCTGCCCGATCAACGACGCAATTACAGGTCCAATCCGGGAATCCTTGAAAGCCTTGCCGATGCTTCACGGCCACCTGCCATCGCCTGGGATCCAAGGTTCCAAGGTCGACCTCAATGAACTCACCATCGATGTCATCAAGAACCGCAACACGCCGCAGTCGCATGTTCATCTTCCGGTCGCGCCATCGCCCCGAAAGGTACAGATGATCCACCAATAATTTTTGGGCATCCCCATCATAAACCTGGACCTGCGCCGCATTGATCTGTACGAGCTCTGGAACCATACTGCTTGATCCTGAGGAACCAGATTCAGCGTGATCAAGGGGGGGGCGTTCAATTTTCTGCAAAAAATTTTTAAAATCCTCAGGCCACAAACTCCGAGACCATGGTAGCTTGACAATTGCATGATCCATACCGACAGCTGACGGTCGCAAAAAATCGCGCCAAGGTAAAAAGGAAATCGCGACTTCAGCACGATCAATGACCAGCCAATGACTATCACCCACACTGATTTCACTCAGCACCATGCGACCAAATCCGACCTCCATCGAACCCACGGAAATCTGCAGACCATAATGGTATTTGAGCCTACGAAGCATGTTGTTCACGTAAGCAGAAATGCGCGCATCCAGCTGTCGACTCAAGTAGACACCAAACGCGAATAAAAAAAGACCGAGTACTAAAATCGTAAGAAGTCGAGGCAGAAGAGCGCGCCAATGTCCCCGAGCGCTGCTGGTCATCAGAGTATACTGTCCTGAGCTTGGAGGTAGTTCAGATAGCTGATAAAAAAATCGACAACTAGTATGGTAACGAGCGAGATCACGACGGCCTCAGTCGTCGCCCGACCAACCCCCTTGGCACCACCCCGCGCATTGAAACCCTTAAAACACCCGACGGTTGAGAGAATCAAGCCAAAAACCATGGCTTTCTGAGCGCCCTCCCACAGGTGGCGAGGCTTTACGATCCACTGAATCTTATCAAAAAAAACTGCTAGATCGACGTCATAGATTGCGACACCAATCATAAATGAACAGAAAACGCCCGAGATAATGAAAATCATGGTCAGTAGCGGCATCATGGCGACACTCGCCCAAATACGCGGCGCCACGAGATAGTTGTAGGGATTTACGGCCATAACACGCATGGCATCAATTTGCTCGTTCACTCGCATGGTCGCAATCTCCGCAGCCATGGAACTGCCGGCTCGCGCCGTCACAAGAAATGACCCTATGACAGGTGCTAGTTCTTTGCTGAGGGCATAGCCAGCCGCTGCGCCGATCATCCCCTCTGCGCCAAATATTCTGAAAATCTCGCCAAACTGCAGACCAAATACGGCACCAATCATCATGCCTGAGAGAATCATGACGCCGATGCTGTTGTTTCCGACAAACTCGCACTGTTTAAAAAATAGCGCTGAGGACATACGCGGTCGGAATGTCCGTAGCAGCGTGTTACCAAAAAACTGCGTCAGTGCTCCCGTAAAAGAAACTGGTTGGACGAATGCCGACGAGACGACACTCTCCAACCCGCTTTTTCCCAGACTTCTGATTGCTCGCTTCACAGCATCGCCCCATTATTGCTGCTGAGTTGACTCCGCTGCTGGCGCTGATGGAGCGGGCGCCTCGGGCGACTTGGCGCCCGCTGCAGCCTTATTTGCAGTTTTCTTCGGTAACTTTTTGGCAATTTCAGATTTTGCCGGAGCACCAGTATCATTCGCGGATACCGGTTTGCCTGCGGACCATGCCGCATCTTTCTTGCCTCGGCCAACGCCTTTATCACTGAGTACCTTCATGGACACAAATTTGCCGTCGTCAGTGCGGGCCCAGTCGCCCTCGATGGTTACGAGCATATGGTCACCCTTTTCAAGAATGCCGGCCACTTTACCCTTGGGATCTGGCGTCTCGCGCAAAGCAGCACCACTCACTTTGACGTACATCACACGGCGACCGCTCGCAGACGGAGTTGGTGTCGGTGTTGTCGCTGCTGCATCCGATGGAATCAAATCCCCTGATGGAGTTCCAGCGACCGGTGCAGTCCCAGTGGCACCAGGTTGTTTTGAAGCGTCTGCTCCTGCCTCAGGAGCGGTTTGCGGTTCGGCATCGGTGGGCTCAGTGGCTTCCATAGATTCATCATTTTCATTTTTACTTGCACACGATGAGATCTGTCCAAGACCGATCACAACGCTGACAAAAATCGCGTGATTCATTCTACATTTCAGGAAATTAAATTTCATGGAACACACTCCTAAATATACGGATAAGGCGAATCTGATTCGCTGAAAAAGAATCCTTGATGATATGTTACCAAACTTTTTAAGGAAGGCGTCATAAGGACCACATTTTTTATTGAAATCATGCCGGCTCTGGTCACTCGCTATTTTTGATTCCTGATAAAGAGAAATATTTTAGCAATGATTTCATATTGTTATATATTTAAAATCAAATTTCAAAGATCCGAGACCGAATCCCCTACCGCGGCTATTGGTCGAGGGGCCTAACCGCTCTCTTGGAGGAATGAAAGCATGCGTGACGCAATCTTTAAACAACAACTTTTTCCACACACCAAGCTCTTGGCCCTCGCCATGATCATCATAAGCCTCACGGCATGCGGATCGGCCACCTTTGACGATGGCTCCACCGGCAAGCAAAATGGCAACGCCACAGGAACGCCCGGTTACACAGGCCAAAAAGTGGAACAACTTACCTGGTTTTGGCAATGCGATAGTGCACCCGATACAGCGCCCAAAACTGTTGGTGGCAACGTGGTGATCTATGGCGGCGGTGATCACCGTTTTAAATCAGCATCATTTGACAAAACGCCATTGATCTTCTCTGGAAAAGTGTGTCCGCCTGTCACGTACCCGCGAGACATCGTATTTGTGGTCGATGTTTCCGGCTCCATGGGGGGCAGTGGCGGAAACGACCCGAAAAAAACCGCTGGCTCAAGCTTCACATGCGGCCGCTTGCAGGCCGTGCAGGCGATCGTTGACGACATCACCTCCCGCGGCGGAGACTCTCGCTTCGCAATCGTGACATTCTCTTCAGGCCTCGTCGCAAAATCGTCAACCATGTTTAGCGACAGAGTGAACCTCTTTGCCGACATTTCCCAAGGCTCAAGCATCGCCAACAGGCTCTGCGCGGCCAGTGGCAATACCAGTTATGGGTCCGGGCTGTCCGCCGCCGAGTCCATTCTTAACGGTAGCCGCTCAGGTGCCATGAAGGAAATCTATTTTGTCAGCGACGGTGAACCGACTGATAAAGAGGGCCCCGAGATTGCGCAACGATTGAAATCACCGGGTGTCATGATCGGCGGTCAGCCGACACCCGTGACCATCGCCACAGCCATGCTGGGAAGCGGTGATGACACGGTGCTAAGAACTCAGATTGCCAGCCTCGATTCTTCAGGTAAAACCCTGCATGCTGGTTCTGTGCAGGCAGGGGACCTTGCAAAAACCCTCAGCAACCTTGCTGCAAACGAAATCATCGAGGGCAAGATGCGTTATCGCCCGATCGGCACGGACCCCTGGCAAGAGATATCTTTAATCCAAAATATGAAGGGCTATAGCTTTTCTGTGCCATCGATTATCATTGATCGAGCCAGTGCTCCCAATGGCCTTGACGTGTCCTTTGAATACCGTGATCAGCACAATAATATTTACTCTAGCCAAGGGAAAATTTCGTGGTCAGATACCAACAGCAAAACCAGCGAGTGATCCCATTGCATGTAACACTACTGACAGCTTTAGTCGCTGCATTGGTGTCGCCTGTCATGGCACAGGAGTCTTGCATCGCGCTGGTCAAAGGACCGATTGCCTTCGACATCGATGCTTGCAAACCGTTTGATCCGGTGATGTTTGATACTGCAAAGCCAAAATATAAATTCATCGGTGACCTGGATCCCGCCGGCCGGCAACAGCTGCTGAACAGTTACCGCGGGCTTGTGGTGCGTGGCACCGTCGTATTAAGTCGCGCCGTCAAGGAGGGCATCAGCTCAGCCAAAGGTGCCATGCAGGGTGAGAACGCGATCTTCTTTATACCACCGACTGCAACGACGTGCGAAATGATCCGCAAAAAACGCGTGTCCGGCATCATCGCTGAAAAGTGTTGTAATGGCACAGGAGATGCTCCGTGCCTTCTTGGCAGCGGACTTGTATTAAACGACGTGAAAGTTTTAGGGGACGCTGCCACTGGTGATGGCTTCCAGAAGAAGACGGGCGCCCGCAAACCCCATGGCAAGGATTATCTTGAGGCCGAGAAGAAATACCAGGAAAAGAAATACGCCGAGGCCGTCAAACTCTACCAAAAAGCTGAAGAGGCCAATGATATCGATGTCCGTGGACTCTTTCGCCTGGGAAACGCTTACCGGGAACTTGAAAAATGTGAACTTGCAGAACGCCCGCTCAAAAAAATCTGGGACCTGCAACAAGCCAATAAAATCTGGGCGGACGAGGAACTTGACGCCCGACGAGGCGTGTTTTTGCTCGCTCGTTGTGCGTCTAAAAACGGTGATCCGAGCGGCGCGGTATTCTATCTCAATGCGTTTCTGCTGGACCCCAAAAAATATCGCAGCGAACTACAACTATCGCTCCGTCACAAAGACTTTGGCTGGATTCACACCTCAAAAGAATATCAACAATATAAATTAGCCGCAGAACGCAAGCTCGGCGCAAGCTCGCCTTGAAAAACATCATCTGCGCTGGTCAAACGGTCTTTAAATAGCTCATCAAAAGCGCCGCGGCGACACCGCGGTGGGATATGGAGTTTTTGAGGGATGTCGGCATCGACGCCATGGATCGATCGTGCCCATCCGGCACAAAAACAGGATCGTAACCAAACCCTCCGTCGCCCGATACCGATGCTGCGATAACGCCATGGCAGCGACCTTCAAATTTAAGTTCCGCACCATCTGGACAGGACAGTAGAAGAAGACAGTAGAAATGAGCTTTCCTGGCCCCTGCTGGCAGGGCGTTCATAGCCCTAAGCAAGGCTTCGACATTGCGCGGGTGGTCACCCTCGATGCCGCCAAAACTACTTGAGTGAACCCCAGGCGCCCCCCCGAGACCATCCACACAAAGACCGCTATCATCGGCCAGAATATAACCATTCGTCAAACCCCGAAGGGCTGCGATTTTTATGCGCGCATTTTCTAGAAATGTTTGACCCGATTCGTCCCAAGTGACTTGCGGATCCAAGTCCCTGGCGCCTTTGACCGTCCAATGATCACTCAAAATCGCCCTGAACTCCGACAATTTATGCTGATTATTGCTGGCAATGACTAATGTTCTTGTCATAACACCCCTTTGTAGCTCGTATGGTCCACTCAAAAACACAGACCTCTCGCAACCGGACATCGACACAGAAATCTTTAAAGAATGGCAAATTTTACCGCAAAACACAATCTTCACAGCATCATAACCACGCCATAAAACCTACGAACAACTGCATCGGTGAAGATATCCTTTATGACGTCAACTTTGGTATGAGCCTGACCAACTAAAGTTCTCATCAATCCTGCCGCTACCTCCTATAACTTTGACATGATCTCGGGGGAATGGTGCTCATTCTTAGATTTTCATACGGTTGGTTGACACTTTCATCATTGTTGGCCGTATTGCCGTTGTCTGATAGGGTTTTCGCATGTCCGGCCATGGTCTCTGCCAACAGTGTTCCGGAAGCTGTGACCAGCCAACCTCCATCGTCCATGCGACTTTTTAGGTACAATCCAC
>JBILMN010000029.1:0-27209 GCA_044375465.1 Oligoflexales bacterium
AATTGGGCGCTATTAGTATGTAATCGCTTTTTCTAGGCTTGAACAGCTTGCCAGGCAACGGGTCTAGCGTTTTGCGTCACGCTATTGGCGAAAGTCCGGCAAAAGGTTGGTAATGATCACCACTCTTAAGGAGTGAGAAGATCGCTCTTGCGTTGCGGTTTGCGATCGCGACAGCAGTCTTTTGTATGCCTTTCTCAGAGATCATGCGCCGCATCCATTCTTCCCTTCCCGGGGTAATGATTTTCTTTTTCGTCTTCTTTTTGGCGCGATCACGGCACGGATGTTGGCCGCGTTCAGCGCTGATCGATGTTTGATTTTCTTTGCTCTTCTCGATTGACTCCTCTTTGGCAGCCTTCTCCATGCGCATTTTACACGCTTTCGCCACTGTCATAGCACCCTGGACCAGCATAGATCTGAGTACAGGATCTCCGCGTTTAGAAATCCCAAGCTGAACAGGCTTGCTATCTTTACCGCCAGTCTGCACATGTCTCGGCGTTAGTCCGATACTAGCCGCGAACTGCCGCCCATTTCGGTATGCGTCTGGATTGGTTACCGATGCGATGACCGTGGCCGCGCTAAGCGGGCCAACTCCGGGGATCTCCTGAATGCGTCGACAACGCTCGTCTTTCTTAGTGAGTTCGTGAATGAGCGCCTCATGCTTTTCTACGCGATCGGTAATATCAAGCAGCTCTTCGTTGGCGCTGATTACGCACTGGAAAATAGTCGGCGTGATCCCAGGATAATCGCCTATTGATCCATTAGCCATTTCCGACATCTTCGATCTAAACGGTGTAATCCCCTCGCCAATCGTCATTCCATACTCAGCAAGCAATCCCCGCATCTCATTCACAAGGGCTGTTTGGCGATAAATAAGACGCGCTCGAATCCTCACAAGCGATTGGATATCCTGCTGCTCAACAGATTTAACTGAAACAAATTCCATCCCAGGGCATTTACCTGCAACCGCGATAGCGTACGCGTCGTTGCGGTCATTTTTGTTGCACTTTCGGAATCCAACTACCTTCTGAGCCGCGATAAGATTTACGGAGTGCCCCGCCTCTCGTAGTTTTCTGCCCCAAAAATGAGCCGACCCGCAAGCTTCCATAAAAACCTCGCAGGCGTCCGTCTTGGCAATAAATTCTGCGAATTTATGACGATTGAACTCACTGCGAAGGACCTGTTTTCCAGCCTTATCCAGGCCGCAAACTACGAAACTAGACTTTGCCAAATCAATACCTAATGTGCTAAATCTCTCCATCTGGACCTGCTCCTCTTAAGAATGAATGTTTAAACCAACTCCATTCTGGCTCATTGAAGCCGATGTTTGCTAGTCAAACAAGGGGGAGCTGGTCCATACCATCGCGACTGTCCCTATTTTTTTGCGACCATCAAGTCAGTGGATCGGAACAAACGAGCGTAGAAAATTCGCTGAATCGACTCCAACACATGGCCCTTCAAAGACGATTTGTTAACCGAACAACATTGTCTGTGTGTGCCCGTGTTATTCCATAATCCCCAAGATCCCATGGATGATTCAGACCGGGAGTGAACACTTAAATTCTTTAAAAAAATAGGGACAGTCGGGTGTCCCCATTAAAGGGAGCGGCGGATGCCGCAGGTGAGGCTGATAAATTCGAGTTGGTAGTAGCCAGGATTGTCGCCGCGAGGGCCAACAGTTGTGGTGCCGGCGGAGCGGAAAATGGCGGCGTGGGTTTGCCATTGATCGTAGGAGCGTCGCCAGGTGAGAGACTGGTTGCGAAGTGGGATCGCATTAAATTGGCCAAACAGTTGGCCAATCTCGTGCTGTGGGTTGCCGTCAGCATCGGTGTAGTAATAGCCATCACCCCAATAGGAGTCAAGCCATGCACCAGCGGCGGAAAGTTCGCCAAGGTTTGCGACATTGTAGGCGACGCGGACACCAACGTGATTTGCGTCTTTGAGGTCTGCGCGTTTTGTTTTGCGATTCAGACCGTCTCTTTGGAGGTTTTTGCCAGCGCCTCCAAACAGGTGATTGACGTTCGCCGATAGGCTTAAGTCTGCGATCCTCGCGCGTGCATGGGTGAGCAGAACGGCCGGATCGTAGTCGACCTGCTCGGTTTTGAATGGAGCTGGTTCGGAGGCAATCTTGGTGGTGCCGGAGAAGCGTTTTGTCAGTGGGAACATGTAGGATGCATTGGTTTGGTAGTCGCTCAAGCGCAACGATGCGCCTACGATTGGTCTGAAGAAATGACCGCTTGCTTTCATATCGACGAGCGGCGTGCCCGGATTAGTCACCGTCGCACCTTTGAGTGATCGGCTGTCATAGGTGTAGAGGATTGATGCCCCAACGCTGACGCCTGCGTCTGGAAAATCATAACTTCCTCCGACCGGGAGGTGGAATTGTTTGCGTGTGGCACGAACGTTTAAAGACGTGACACTACCGCTCACGCGGCGTGGCAGACCTTTGATGTCAAGATCGGCGAGTGATGCCGGAACGACCGCAAAGCCCCATGACAGCCTGTCATTGAGGAGCGTGCCTTTCCAACCTTCAGAAAACATAGGGCTGATCAGATTGACGTGCACTGGATCAAAACTCGGATGCTCGTAGCTATATTGCAATCTGGCAATGCCGATCTCTCCGGCAAAACCGGGAGTCACCGTGCTCATCATGGCGGGATTGTAGGCAAGGGTTTGCGCCTCACCACAGTCGCCTGCGGTTTCCATGGCGGCTGACTTACAGCCAGGGCCCGCTGGAAATAGACCTAAAACATTTGCAAAGGCTCGTGTCGGATCCAAGGTGAGCGCTGCAGAAATGGCAGCCATGCCGAGGGCTTTTGTAAATCGGCCAGCAGGGATCATGGTTGTGTTTGTCCTGTGCAGTGATTGAATGGATTGCGAACGACACCCAAGTGGGTGCAAAACTCAAATGTATAGACCATCTGGGCCCCTTCGGTATCACTATCAGCAGGGAAGATCAGGCCAACGGCCGTTGCGGCCCAGTCACCATATGCTGAGCGGAAAAATTCTGTAATCTGTGAGCCCTCAAGTTTTAAGGGTGATTGGACCGTGCGTTCAATCTTGACCATTACGTGCTCTTTGTCGCTGGTAAAAAATTTCATTCGGGAATTGAGGCGGGTGAGTTGGTCAATGTAGGGGCCGTGTTTTGGCAGGTAAGGTTGCTTCAATGTGGGGTGAAACAGGCTATAGTCGATGACGACCTCGGCGTCGGCGACAATGCCGCGGTGGACGGCTTTTTTGAGAAATCCTGGCCGACGTTGGTCATGGAGTCCGCCCATAGATAGTTTATAAACGACCTGGCGGATATCCCTCGTTTCAATGGTTTCATCGTCACAGGATACATTGCCCGGATGCGATACCACGTTGATTGGCTTTGATTTGATACCGCGACCGATGATGCTCGCAAATGCTTCTGCGGAGAAATGCGGATTTGCGCTGTAGGGGATCGCTACACGTTGTTTTGTGAGCGGGTCGCGGTAGCAATAGGTCATGGTGTTACCACTGTTTGGTGACCAGACCATGCGGTCAATACAGACAAACGGTGTGGGGCATTGGACAGACCGTTCAGAGCTGCCGAGCACCCAGTCGAGATATTGAACGCCGCTTTGTGATTCATCCCCTTTGATCGCGGAAATATTGTCGCCGCCTTCGGTGTTGGCTGCCTGCTGCACGGTGTTGCGGCCTTCGCCATTTTGGCGGATGAGCATGTTTAGGGTTTCTCGAGTGTCATTGCCGATCACAAGTCCAAGGACGGTGGAGAGCATGTCATCAAGCATGCCACCAGTGGAAACTTCGCCATTGATTTCGTCGCTTCCGCGCGTGAGGCGGCGCACGGTTTCAAGATTAAAGTAGCCGCCAAAGCCGTAATGACTCAAAACCTGGTTTGATGGAGTTTCGGGCTCGGATGGTTGATCCTCAACCGGCTCGCGGTCTGTGTCAGGAGTAGGGCGATCGAGATCGGAATCTCCCTGATCGAGCTGACCGAAATTCTTGTCGCGCCAATGGGATTTTTTGTCGATACCACAGGCCACTGTCACGAAGGTCATTGCCGTCATTGCCGTCATTACTGTCATGATCGTCCATGACGCAACAAATGCCGGCAGAGACGTCGCCACAATGCGATATTGTTGCTTACGGCTTGATTGCATTTTTGTACCCCTTTTCCATCACGTCCTTGGCCATGTCCGCGGCGCTGCGTTTTGCAAGGTCATAAAGACCCTGGCTCGTCACTCTTCGGTGCTCAATTTTGATTGCAAGTGTCGATTGATCACTTTGACGGCTGTATAGCATGACCTGCGCAAACTGGGCGATGCGTGCGAAGTCTCCCGTGGCATAGTTGACATGAACGAAAAGATCGGGGGTGAGCTGATAAAGTCGCATGTGTCCCTGATAACCGATCTCATATTCGACCTTGTCAGCGCGAAAACGGTATTGGATACCTTGCTCCCAGGTCGTTGCCGAAAGATTCCGGTGCTCCCTTGTGCCGGCCACCCACTGATAACCTTCCGTTTTGAATTGATCATAGTTTTCGAAGGCGAGTCGTACGGGATGCATGTAACGCTCAAGCGGCACCGGCGCATGAGTGATGGAGGCGTTGACATCTTCATAGTCTTTCGTGGTGTCTTTTTGCATAGCGTAATGGTGCATGAAAGCTCTCATGCGTGCCGGATCGCCGTTCCATCCGCAACTGGGGGACTTGAGTCGACCCACCAAAAAACCCTCGTCGCAAAGACGCGGATAGAGCTCTTTGAGTTCGGCCTGCGGCTTCAGAACGTTATCGCAAAACTGTTTAAACTCGGTTGGGATGGAATTTGGTAGCGCATCAAAGCAGGATGATCGCGGCGCGTTAAGGTCTCCGGTGCCCTGTCGATCGGAAGACGGCGTGTTCTCCGCGTTTGGCCATCGTTTTGGATCCGCATTGCGACCAGTTTTGATATCGGCGCCGCAAGCACCAACACAGGCAGCCCCAAGTAAAATTGCAGCGATCAGGTTCCTGGTGACATTCATAGAGGACGTATCTCCACGGGTGAGTTGATACAATCAGGATAGGGGCGATAGATACGTTAAAATGTTCAAAAAATAAAGTTTTTTAATGAATTTTGAATAGATTTTAAGAGCCTTGGGCCGCCTTCCTGTTTCCGGCAAAAAGTGGTCCAAAGCGACACGCGAGCACGGCAGTCCCGATCATACCCGTCTAACTGCCGGCAATGAAAGCAGCTTATGGTAGAATGGCGCGAGATCGACTTGCAGAGATAGGGGCACAGAAGACTATGGGTGTCGGGCTTGAGCTGCTAAAATTTGCTGGAATTGGCGCCAAAGTCGCAGTCCGACGAGTTTTGGGTCAAGAGGACAGTGAGCGATTTCTGGTGGATGCTCTCAGTGGCATGCCAGGCGCCCCTGCCAAGATTGGGCAACTGCTCGGTATGCGTGACGCCCATCTGATACCTGCACCTGATGCCATGCCGCTAGAAGCGGTGAAAAGGATTTTATCGGATGAACGTCCGACGCTCGCAGAGGCGATAGAATCGATCAGCCCCTGGTCAAAAACAGCATCCATGGGCCAAACTCATCAGGCGCTGTTGAAGGATGGCCGGCTTGTGGCCATAAAAATTCAGTATCCCGGCGT
Source organism: Oligoflexales bacterium (assembly GCA_044375465.1). Lineage (GTDB taxonomy): Bacteria > Bdellovibrionota_B > Oligoflexia > Oligoflexales > RGVZ01 > CAMDKS01. The sequence continues at coordinate 5,624 of JBILMN010000029.1, forward strand.
GGCCAAGGCGTTGTCTGATCAAATCGAAGCAATTTTTGGCGTCGCGAGGCTCAGTCCTGCGCGCCGCTATGATTTTGATATCGGGCAGACGAAGGCTTTTTTACGGCAAAAACTTTTGGAGGAGACAGACTACCGCATGGAGGCGCAGACGCAGGAGCGGTTTTTCCGTTATTACCGCGGTTCACCGGTCATCGTCCCTGAAGTCTATCCCCAGTTTTCGACAGCAACGGTGCTCACTCAAAGCTGGGAGGAGTCCACGGCGCTTGAAGAAATGCCGGGTGAGCGCGCTGGAAAGCTTTGCGCAGAGGCAGGTGCTGTGATGACCCGGTTGTTGCTTGATAGTGTGATGGGCCTTGGGTTGATTCACACCGATCTTAATCCAGGAAATTACGGATTCCGGGTTCAAGGCGACACTGTAAAGCTTGTAGTCTATGACTTTGGATCAAGTTATCAGCTGCCATCTGGACAGGGTCTGCAATTATATCGATGGCTTCAAGCAACGCGATTGGCGGATCCCAACGCGGTCTGGTCCGCGCTTACGACTCTGGGTTTTTCGGCAAAGCATCTGGAACCCATTGCAACGAAGCTCTTGATTTTGAGCCAAGGGCTGCTCGCGCCGTTTTTGACCGATGGGTCGTGGGTGGCAAAAAACTGGCGGCTTCAGGAGCAGATGGATGACATTCTTGGTTCTGACAAGTGGTGGTTTCGAACCGCTGGTCCTCCCTGGTTTCTTTATCTTATGCGGACGTTTCAGGGATGGCATCATGCGCTGAAAGTTCTCGATGCTGCTATTCCTGTGGCCAAGATCTGGTGGCCGTGGGAGCAGCAGTGCCAAACGCTCGTTCAGTTTATGGGTGTGTCTGAAAATACGCCAATCAAGCCTATTCAGGCCAGTGGCCCGCTGTTCAAGGCATCTTCGCTACGAGTGTGTGTGACGGATGGTGGCTCGGAGGTGGTTGATCTGACGCTTCCAGCACGGGCGGTGGAGGATCTGGAGTCGTTGGTTCCCGATGCTGTCATGCAAAAATGCAGGATCGATGGGATCGATCTGCGGGCCATCAGCGAGCGCGTGGTCTTAGAGGGTGGTGCAGCTCAGGAGCTTTTTTCGGCTTGTATTGGCCCCCGGCAGTACCGCGTTTGGTTGGCTTGATCGCTTTTGGGTTGGGTTCATTGAAAGATTGTTGGCGATCCGAAATTTCGAATATTTGGTAATAATTTTTGATATTTGTAATCTCAAGAATAGATGCCAGGCCTTGTGCCCATGGGTGATCATGGTGCCTGGCTACAGTCCTGTGGTCACAGGCCGATACCAAGAGTCCTTGAGGGTGGACTAGATTGGATTGGATTGGATTGGAAGGAGAGGGCGTGTGAAAGTCTTTGATCTGTTCGTTGAGCCTGAATTCAAAACCCTTGATGAAAAAGATTATACGCTCAATATCGTCGCACGATGGGAGCAAACTGTTGCAAAGATTTTTTTATTGCTGTGCGCCCTATCATGGTTTCCCCTCGTCGCACTGTCAATGATGGAAATGATTGGGGCCCGCGAGTCAAAGCTGCTCACGTTTTATGGGTTTTTGATAGGGGTGTGGTGTCTGAGTCTATTGGTGCTGGAACGACAGCTCCCGGTTTTGAAACGTCATATTTTTACTATTTTGATGCTGTCGCAGATCGTATGGGGAATCGCGGCTTATATTGATATTACGGATGGCGAAGCTAACAAGGCGCTGATTCGTGTGTGGTGGGTTTACACGATGCTGGGTTGTCTATTTTTGCCTCTCAGCGCGACGGCCCACCGGATCGTTTTCTTTGTGACCGTTCCGATGTCTGTTTGGGTGACGTCTTATTATCCCAATCCCGCCGTGGATATGATTCTGGCGTTTTTTTCACTGGTGATTGGTCAAAATATACAAATTCTAACAAGACGTTTTCTGACCGCAGAAAGCATCCGTACATTTCGGGATAAGTCCAAATATATTCCGCGCCAAGTCCTCATGAAAGCCGCCCGAACCAATGAAAGTATCCTCGACGTATTCAAACCATCCGACCGATTCTGTGTCTGTATTTGTTCGGACTGGCGAGATTTTCATGGTTTGATCGCAGAAAACAGCGCGAGCGATGTTGGTGCAAATCTCGTGCGCTACTATGAGCACGTGGTCGACAGGCTGGCGCAGAAATTTCCTGATGGCCAGTTCTTTGTAGATTGGATTGCCGACGAACTTTTTATTGTGGTTTTTAGTGAAAACGTCGGATCAGACCCCGTTCTTGTGCAGAAGTCTTTTGAGTTGGCACAAGAGATGCTTGCTTATCGAACGACATTTGCCAGCATGCACGGCTATCCAGTGGCCGTTGACATTGGGCTCGCAGCGGGTCTTGCGTCCGTTGGTATCTTTGGACAAGGGGGTATCGCCAAAGCTACGGCCTTCAGTTCAACTCCTGGCAATGCCAGAAGGCTGCAGGAGGTTTCAAAGCGTCTGGGTGTCCTGCATGGCCTGAATGAAAAAATTGTCATGAGTTCAGAATACGTGAATTTTCTCGGTGAAACACCCTTAGTCATGACCCGTCTACCACTTTCCGAATCACTGAAAGTTAAAGATTTAGACGACCTGGGGGTTTATGTCTGGCCGCAACTTTCGGGCGGCGTCGGTGAAGTGTTCAAGCAATCAAGGAAGGTCTCTGCGGCATGATTTGGCTGGATCAATGAGGTGGTGGCGTCGTGAATTTACTGACTGTCGTAAGCGAGCCAAAATTTCAAACTGACGCTGAAAGACAATACGTCCTTCCCTATCTGCACCGTCACGAGGGGGCAGTAGCGCGGGCTTATTTGCTATTTGCCTCGTCTGGTTGGATCTGGCCAGCGGCAATGCTGTGGACAAACGTCATTAGCCGCGATGCCGGGCTTATGCTGATTGGCTTTCATATCTTTAAAGCGATCTTGTGCCTTTGGATGCTGCGTGCCAGCGGATCCGTGGGGACATGGCTGCCGATCAATCGGGTGCGCTATGTGATTTTTTTGATGCTTCTCCTCGCTCAATTTGTCTGGATGAAGGCGGCCCTCATCAGTGCTGCAGATGGTTATACCTCTACATGGATTTCGGCGTGCTGGATCCTGTTCGTGCTGACCGGAAATGTGTTGCTGCCATTCAGGTCTCATGCGCATATATTGATGTTCATCATATCACTGGCAACGACTTATGTTGGCTTGAAGGCTTATCCCGAACAAGGGGTTCCCCTTGCCATGACATTTCTTTGTCTGGTCATTGGTCAAAATTACCGTATTTATACCCAGCGAATGATCAAGTCCGGAACGATCCGCAATTATCGAGAACAATCTCGTTATATACCGCGTCAGGTCCTCATGATGGCGGCCCGGGAGGATAAAAGCATCAACGAATTGTTTGCGCCGGCAGACAGATTTTGTATCTGTATTTGCTCGGATTGGCGCAAATTTCAGTCCCTGTCCAAAGGTGTGAGTATGGCCGTGTTGGGCCAGGGACTCGCGGCCTACTACCATGATTTGGTGACTATGGTTCATCGGCAGCTTCCCGAAGGGAACTTTTTCCTAGATTGGATTGCTGATGAGCTTTTTCTGGTGATTTTTGCCAAAAATCATCATGAGGATATAGACCTGGTGAAGGTGAGTGTGGAGGTCAGCAAAGACATCATCCAGTATCGGCAAGATTTTTTCAGCCGTCATGGATTTCCCCAGGGTGTGGACGTCACGGTCGCCTGCGGGGTCGCGTCCGTTGGTATATTTGGAACCGGTGGCATTGCAAAAGCCACGGCATTCGGTTCAACACCCGGTGCCGCGCGGATGTTACAAAGTGTCGCCAAGAAAATGCGGGTGTCGCATGGATCCGTCGACCGGGTGATTATGACCGAGCGCGTCGCCGCTCTGTTAGACTCTACCGCTGCAGCAAAACTGTCGGAGGTGCCGCTGGATGTGGTTTCAGCAGATGGTACAGCATCAAAGTTTTATGTGTGGTGTCTCGCAACTGATTCCAGGTAACATTTGAGAACAGCCGTAAGCCTATAAGTGGAAGAATGCGGTAAGATATTGTGTTCGATTCTATTTGAGGAATCAGGACCTTAGCATCGATTCAACAATTGATCTTTTTACGTCAAGTTACCCCGTAGTCGATTCGATTTCATGGGTGATGTTAGGGTTTAGTCTATGCTGCCGTGGCTACCGCTTTGGCCTTAAGATCGGCTGGTGGATCAATATTAAGAGCCTTTGCTTGAGCAAGAATAATCTGATCAACCAGGCCGATATCTCCCGTCACAAGTTTGCGGATTGACGTGATCATGGATTCCAAAAATTTATGCTTGTTGGATTCAATGTCCTCCAGTTTTTTTGCGTTCTTCTTGATTTGTTCGATTTCTGTTTGGAGAATTTCAGCTTTCTTTGACCCAGCCTGGATTGTGTTGTTAATGACCGATTTAAGTTCATCGTTGCCGACAATCATAATTGCGGCGCGGATCGCTAGCGGCAGTGAATTGAAGGCTGTCGAGAGTGTTTTTGTCGGTAGATAAATCGCGTCTTTTAGAAATATTCTCTGTCGCATGATTTGACGCTTTAAATCCCAGTCCTCCGCCGGAACCAGTTCGTAGACCATATCTTCGTCAGAGACGGCTACCGTTTTTGCTAAGCGTAGTATCAGTCTACGTTGGGCCTGGGACTTCTCGGTGAGGGAAGCCGTAATACCCTGTAGTTTTGTGATCACGCCGGCGATTGTTTGGTCCTGAGTTGATTGTGGATTGTCAAGATCGGCAGCTGCAGCTTTGATTTTGCTAGCGCTTAGCCCTTTCATCAGCCGGTTTCCTCGTTCAACTGTTAGCGTTTTCAAAAGCAGTGCGATTTCTGCTGAATCCGCCTCTGTCATGAATTTAGCGATGACCACATCCTCAGTTTTTATGAGTTCAGCCCGGACGGGGTCCAAAGCTTTTGCGGATTCTGTGCGGAGTGTAGCCTTTGATATACACTCGCTGTAAACTCTTTGAGCGATTTCTGTGCCGTTGAGTAAGTCCGGTGGATTATCCCGGTTTTCCTCGACATAGGTTTGAAGGCGCTCGATAGCTGTTTGAGGTAAAACATCTAGAGCTGGCTTGAGAGGGCCGTAGCCGATGAATGATAGGAAATCTTTGAAATCAGAAAGCCCTGAGTCGCTGTATAACATGTCTCTTAAGTATTCTGCGCAAAGGAAAGCTTGATCCGCCACGAGAGCACGTACCTGGTCGCGGATGGTAGCCATCTCGTGCGTGAGAGCGTGACTTGTGGCAGTAGAGTCATATTTATTCACTTCCTCACTGTCCTCATTTGATTCGGCTTGATCTGTCGTATCGGAAACATCTGTCTCATCTTTTTGTTCAGCCGGTTTCAGGGAGGCGATATCTTTACCGAGAGTCGCGAAAGCTGTTTTAAGGCCTTTGCTGATTGTGATCGCTGCCATCAACATCGATAAAAGGATAAATACGCTTACGATAAGTCCGGTTGCAAGTATCCCTATAAATGCATTTTCTGTTCGCCAAATGTTTTTGAAGAATGCCTGGGGTGTCGGTGTTTTTTCATCAACAACAGGCGATGGGGGTAATGGTTCTGCGATACTGACAGTGATCCAGTCTTTCGTTGATTGACCTTTGGCTATCGATTTCAGATCGAGGAGTTCTTCGACGGTTGCTGTTATTTTCGACGCAATGGTCTTGGGGGTTGTCGCTGGAAGTATGATTTTAGCGAATACTTTGCTTACGTAGTCAGCGGCACTAAAAACAAATGGTTGGATCGTTGATCCAGAAGGTGTGGGTAGATTGATCGCGAGTGTGATGGGAGCGCCAGGATCTGAAGTTGATTTTTGTTCATTTGCATTGGCTTGACGGAGGACCTCTGATACGGTCGAATCGGTAATGTCCACGTTGAGTCGCCCGAGACGCGGTAAGCCGCTGGATTCTGGAAGGTTTCGCTCTTTTCCTGGTTCCATCTTTGGAAGTCGTTCGGCGACCGCGGTTGCGATGAGATCTTTGACGCTTTGTTTTAAGTCTTGTGTTTGTTTCGATTCAGTCTGTTTAATGCGATCTTGCTGATTTGAAATCCATGCAGATGCGTCGGAGGTGAGTCGCTTCTCATCAAATTCGATTTGTATAGTAACTGCCGGCTCCAGGTCCAAGATGCCGTTGAGTCGTAGATCTCCTCGTACTTTCTGGAGAACTCTGTTCGTGTACAGATCCGTAATTTCCAGTTGATCTTTGCGCGAAATAATTGTTTTTGAGGGATCGGTTACGGCGAAGACGCTGACACTACAACAGGACAAAATAATAGCCACTGCATAATAATAAATGTTTCCGTTGTGATCCCCCGGTCGTGTTGACGGAAAAATGTATTTAGAGAGAAAATCTAGCACGCGACGTCCCGTTATAACAAAAAGATGTGAGGGGTGATCGGTCATATTCGCTGAGTCCTTAATAGGCGCGTCTTTTTTTACCTCCAAATATGGGAAGACATTCCAATTTTGTGCTGTTTTTTACTGAATTTTCGTATTTTGCCAATATATCGGCGAGCCAATGTTTGATGCCTCGCTGAATCCGTCTTCATTAAAGATCAAGATATACAAAACCTCGTGTGCTTGCTTTATCGTAGGGTGCCATTGCCGTGCGAAGACGCTCAGGCTTTAATAAAAAAAAGCGGCGCATATTGCTTTTTGTTCCTAGCTTGAGCGGCTCACCTTTATGGTCGTTGCAGGATAGAGTTTCTACCTGCCATGTGAACATACCGGTTTGTGATACATCAGGGTGCCATTGGACAGTCTCAAGCACGGTTTCGAGGGAAAAAATCAAAGCTCTTTTGGAATTGTTCACATAAAATTTATAATGACAACTCCCGGCGGCAGACGCTGGTCTTGTCCACTTGAATTCCATGATTGGCCAGGCGCGTTCGGAGTGCCAGCGGAATTCAGCCGGAGGACTTTGAAGTTTTGTTCGATTATTAATGACATCTGTCAAGGCTTGGTTCTGCTCAACGACACCTGGATTGACCTGATCATCGATCGTGCCAGGACGTAGATTGCGCCGTTTGATATCAATACTTCGCAACTCCGACTTGTATCCTCCGTCGGTCGATTCTATCTGAACAAAGTACTTGCCCTCTTCTGATAGGCTTGCCGAAAAACGATTTCCTGTGATTTGTGCAAAAACCTGGCGTCCCTGTCCTTTTTTCCATAAGTACACTTTGAAGTGTGTCGGATTTTTGCCTGAGTTGTCAGACAAAGACCAGTTCATATTGATGTTGACAGGTAGTTCTTTAGCCCAGATATTTTGCAGATCTTTAGGTGTGTAAAGATTAATTTTTCCGATTTTTCCGGTCACACTGACGGCATCTTTTTCCATGTTTCCTGCGGTTGCCTCGGCTAACTGCCGAAATACATCGTCGTTAATCCAGTCTTTACCGGCCAACATTGTAGCATCCTGTCTCCAGGCATCAATCATGGCGTCAAATGCTTTGAGATGTTTCTGCATTATTTTTAGAGAATTGCTGTCCGGTAAAGCCGCAATGAGTTTTGCATCCATTTGAATTCTGCGAAATGAGTGAACGTTGAGGCGTATAATCATCGATTTATTGATATTTATGGTTGATGAGCTAATCGGGACGCCGGTTCGCCCAAGTGATCCAAGGGCGTCCAAGGTGATACTGGCTGTTGGGGTGACTTGCAGCAGCGTATCTGAAGGAAGCTTCATGCCACTTTTTGCTGACATCCATTCACCCGAAAGCGGCAATTGCACGAGATTGAGTCCCTTGACTTTTTTGATTGTGAAAATCGCGTTATCGTTATTCGGCAATGATTCGGAGACCGATTCCGATTTTGCTGTTTGGGTCATCACGCCTAATAAAAAAATAATATGAATCAATTTATTCAGAATCATACAATCACACCAGCGATGGCGCACATATCGTCAGTATCAGAAATGTTTATGACCCTTTCCCGCCACATGCTATGAATGGCTTCGATGTGAGATACAGCTTTCCCTGTTGGTGATTTAGTTAAAATGTTGACTAAGTCGCGTCGGTTGATGCGTTTTGACGAACTATCGTGAACTGACTCGAGTGTTAGCCCGTCTGAGTAGATTAATAATTTCGCTCCGTGAGACATGAGCACGTGATTCTCTTCTGGCGTGAAATCTTGCGATAGACCTAAAATACTTGTGCCTTCGGCGGTTTTATTTTCCGTGATTCTTTTTCCGGTTTGATCCAACAGAATCGGCTTAGGATGGCCGGCGTTAAACCAAGTTAAGGTTTTGGATTTTTTATTGAAATTCATGATAAGGCCACTGGCTGTACTACGTCCTTTGCCATAGCTGTAAAGGGCGTCGTTGCATCGTTTTAAAAATTCAACCGGTGAATCCATCCCACCCGCGCGCGTGTATTCATAAAAAAGTACAGAGATTACCGGTGTCATCATTGCTGACGATACGCCGTGCCCCGTAATATCAACTATGGCCATGACGGTTTCAGCTGATTCTTTGAAGTAGTGGACTCCGAGCCAGTCTCCTGCGACCTGTTTGGACGGTGTGTAGATGGTGGCTAAATCTATTCCGCAATCCCATTCTGTGCTTGGATGAAACAGGAACTGGTCTTGGATAGTGCGTGCTAGTTTCAAGTCGTTTTCAATCTGGATCTGCTGCAAGCGCTGGTCATTGAGGTTGGAAATCACTTGATCCCGCTGCCGGAGGCTTTCGGTCATGGTATCGAAGGCAGTTGTCAGTATCTTCAGCTCTCCGAATCCTGATGCGCTGGATTTTATCGCGAAATTTCCACGTGCAATCTCATTTGCAACCCGAGCCAATCTTTTAATGGGGCGAGTCATTAATGTGAGTGGGATCTGCAAAAGAATCAGCGAAATCATGAAGATCCAAGCTGTCACTTTGGATACGCTCTGAACTGCTAGATAGACGTTTTCCATGGCACGCATCTTTGACTTTTCGGCAAAAAGTATCAAATTCGTACCGGGAAGCTCCTGATGGAAACCGTAGAACGACTCCTTCCCGATCCCGAATTCAGATTGGCCCTGACTGAATGGAGCCTTCACAAATGCGGAGACAAGCGGTCTCGATAAAAGATTAGCCGGACTCACAGCGGACGTGTTTGTAGCAAGAAGACGTCCTGATCGATTCGATACATAGACTATTGTTTTCTTGGATGCAATTTGGATTAAAGTGATGAAATCGCGGAAGTTCGTCTTAAAGAGCTGGACTGTTGGTCCAATCGTTGAGGAACCGAGTCTCGCCACATAGTGATCGCCGTTTATGGAGGTGAATGCGTACTTTACGCCTGATGACGGATTGATTTGCTGTTCGTCGAGGCCAATTTGATCAAGGTTCGAATAGTTCGCCCATGTACCATTAGTAGATTTAATAGATCCTTTGTTCGATAGCTGGAATTCTATGACTGGACCCTGGCTAATCGCTGTATCTGCTGCCGCTTGAACATTTTTGGCGGCTCGATTTGCTTGTTTCTCAAGGTCCAGAAACAGTATCGCCCAAGCGTCACGCAGGGACCCATCGTAGAGAGTTCTTAGCGAATGATAGGCAACGAGGCTGCCGGATGCGCATATGGTGGTGATGCAAATAGCTGACATGTAGAAACGCAGTCCTGGACGGTATTTTATCCGTTTGGCTAATTTATTTCTTATTGAGTGTAACACTGGTTTTCTCCCGCCTAATTAGGATTTCGATGCGGCGATTCCGGCGCATATTCTCCTGAATCCACTGACCAGACGTGGTTTTTTCAGGAAGAATCGGTGACGAATCGCCTCGACCGGATATCCTGAGTATTGATTTAGGTAGTCCCGAGGCGACGAATGTGTCCGCGACGGCTGCAGCTCGTTGTACAGATAACGTCCAATTATTGAATTCGCTTTTGGTTCTGGGTGTTTGAGAATCTGTGTGTCCAGTAATTTCGATTTCCTCAATATCGGTGTAATTACGCAGGAGGTCCGCGATTTCGGAGATATTATGTGCAGATTTTTGACTTAAATTTGCGGTTCCAGATTCGAAAATGACGTCAGCAGGTAAAGCGATCGTGACAAAATTTTTCGAGTCATCGGCGCCAAGTAATGCCTTCAGGGAGTCGGCGGTCGATTTTTCTTTGATTTTGTCTTTGATATTGTCTTTGCTTTCAGTGTCAGTTAGACCTTTGGATTCATCTGCGAGCTGCCGATTTTCAGCCTCTTTTTGTACTTTTTCCATGAGGTCCTCAACAGAGTCCAGATTCATCATGGTCACCAGCATCTGGAGCGCCCGCACAGCGGCACCTTGCATGGTGGAGCCTTTAATTTCTTCGCTCGATTCTGGCTTTTGGTCTCGAAATGCTTCCATAAGTTTGAGATTGATACATTCCTGTGTCTTTGGATCTCGGGCTGCAAATGAGTACATGACGACGAAAAATCCAAAAAGCAGGGTCATCATGTCTGCGTATGAAACGAGCCATGGTTCGCCCTCCTCGGCATGCTCGGCATGGGCGTGAGCGCCGTGGTGACCGTCATCGTGATCATGGTCATGATGCTGACTTTGCTTCTTTTTTTTGCCGCCCGTGGCCATAGAGATACCTGACAATGTTCCACTTGATTATATATGATTCGTCCCTTGTTTAAGGTGGGGCGTTATTGCCCAGTTCGGGCAATATTGATGTTGTTCCTGTTGGGATGAACCAGAGCGGATCAGGGGTTGTCAAAGTGATGACGGATAGATCTCGTTCACTGAGCTTACATGGTGACTTTTTTCCAGTCGATACGTTCGCTTGGTAGCAAGTATGAGTTGAGCTCTTCAGCAAGAACAATGGGGTTTGTTTTTGCTGCAACAAGTTTCATACCCTCAACGATGATGACGTTCTTACGGCGGTTTTCCTTGGCGGTTTCTGTCAAGTTTTCGCCAATTGGGATCACAACTAAGTTCGCAAAAGCGATGCCGTAAAGTGTTGCTACTAATGCGATGGACATCGACGGTCCGATGGTTTTTTCAGCGCCTGGCTTTCCCAACCCTCCCAGAAGCGCGATCATGCCCAAAACTGCCCCCATAAGACCCATGGCAGGTGGATACTTTCCCATGGCGCGAAAACGACTCGCGTCATCATTATATCGTTCGTATACAGTTTCGGTTCTGGCGCGAAGAATCTTGGCTAGGTGTGAATCATCCACGATCTCGTCAAGAAGAAGGTTCATGCTTTCGCGGATAAAAGGATCCTGCTGACTGTCTACCAGAGCACGAAGGTTTGGCGAATCATTGCGATATTCATCTGCTAATTTCATCAAGTCTTTGATGACCTTAATATAATCGGGCTTTCGTCCGCGAATGGTTCGATTCCAAAAAACTTTTAGCATCATGAACACCCGGTCGAGCTGAAAGCTGATGGACGTGGCAGCTACTGAGCCACCGAGAACGATGACTAGTCCGTGGAGATCAAGAAATGATTTGGGGTTATCGGTTGAGGTAAATGCCGCCCACCCAAAAACCAAACCAGCAAGTGCAAATGAAAGAACAGCTAATACATTCATGACCCGGCGATTCCTTTTAAGCTTAGGAAAGTAGTCCCGATTCAATTCTACACCGCGATCAGGTGCCGTCAGTAGCGAAGATTTTTTTTTTATGCTTGTGGCATTCAAGGCGGGTGATGATTATGCAGAGTTTTTTTGATCTTTTTTTGTTTTTTTATATTTTCTTTTGCCATTGCGCCGAAAATTTGACTTATGTGATGGGAAAAACTTGCCGACTCCATCTAGTGTAATTTTCTGGGGGCACTTTGGAATGAGAGATCACGCATATCCGCTGATGTTTGAGGATGAAGACGTCATCGAACGACGTCCTGTCGTGGTGCCTCCGGCGGATTCTCTGGAGAGGACGGCTGGTGGCGAAGAAAGCCATCCGTCGCATTCGCGATTGGTTCATCAGTCATTGGTGCGTGCGGGAAATTGGTATGAGGGAATCGAGGCGCTACTTCCGCCAGTCCCCCTATTTGGCATGTGTGAACACTTAGGCTTACCGGCTCCACCAGATGCCGAGACTCTTGAGCGATTACGTGCGGCACCCCTCTCGTTGGAAGAAAAATGTGAAAGTCTTCTAATGGAGCCCTTTGAGCAACATGCCGAGGCAAAGTTTTGTGTATTAACACATTACAATACGAATAAGTCACAGCTTGTGAATCTGCTCAAAGTCATACAAAAATCATTGCCAACGATGACCCTAGAAGATGGTGTGGGCATACTCTGTGAAATGCCACATAATGTTCAGCATGTTTTTCTGAGCGAATGGGGCGCACCAGAGCTTATCCAAGACCTTTTGCCCGCCAACCCTGAACTTGATTTTCTATCGTTGCCAGCTCTGCCAAAAACCTGAACCCAGTGGACCATTTTTCGTGGATGATCCTGTTTTTATCGCCGCGCGATCACAGGGCGGATTATTGACCTTTTTCGATCATATATGAGATACTTCTGCCGTGATAGGGATGAGGTTTTTGTGTCTCGAGAGGACGCACGTTGCGACCCTCGTTGAGGCGTGTCAGGGATGTGGGATGGCTATTATGTTTCCTATCTACGATCGCAAAAATGCTGCCATGTGGCTTTGGTGTGTGGCAGCGATGTTACTTGCGTCTTGTGGAACAGTGTCGATCAGAAGTAACCCAAAGGATGCGGAAATCACTTTGATCCAGCCAGGAAAGGGCGATGGTAAGCCTCTTGGTAAAACGCCCTATGAGGCGTCACTCAGTGAACTCGGGAATGCGGCAAACAGCGGGCCGATCGTTTTGCAGCTCAAGAAAGAAGGCTACATTTCCCAATATCTTTTCGTCCCCAATGCATCGGGGTCAAAGCTTGAGTTTGACACGAACTTAAAGCCAGTCAGCCCTGGGTCGTATGCCGATGTTAATAAAATTATCAAGCTGACTCTCGGTGCTGAGCGACAGATTATGCAAAAGCAGTATGATGAGGCCATTAAGTCGGCAGCTGCAATTAAGGCCGTAAATGAGAATATCGCTGTCGCCTGGGATATTGAGGGCGCGGCCTATTTCGTTAAAAACGATCTGGCAAAAGCCAAGATCGCCTGGATGAGGTCCATGGAGATTGATCCTGACAATCCAGATACGGCGAGGATGCTGAAATTGATCGACGAGAAATCAGGGAAAAGATGACGGAGGCACACAAGTCAAAATGTCGGGTCTTGCCGGTATTCGTCTGGGTGACAGCCCTTTCGGTGACGATGGCTTCTCTTCCTGATGTGGGCAGTGCTGCCGGGATCTTTGGGCAAGATCAGCATGACACCCACGGTACATTTCGTCTGGGTGTTATGAACTACACAAAATCCGACGGAAAAAGTAACTATACCGGTAGCGCATCTGTTTTGAATTATGAATATTCTCGATTTATTAAATATAACCAAGCTTTGGTTTTGGGTTTCCGTCAAGCGACTGATGCCAGTTCGAAACGTGACGCGTACCATGCGGCTTACGGTGGATTTCGTATGTATCCTCTCGGAGTTGGGTTCCCTCTCTTTGTCTCGTCGATGGATTCAACCATCAGTTATGATGCCAAGTTTAAGCCCTTCGGAGAGATGTCTTTGGGGCTGGGACGCGCCCTTCTCGAAGCGGGTGAAGAGGGCGCCGACTACAGCTCAGACTCGTTATCGATTGGTTTTGGTGGTGGCCTGATGATGCACTTTTTTACGCGGTGGGCTGTCGATTTGCAGTTGATGTATGAAATGGTGCAAGGCCGCGGTGGATCCGCCAACTCTATTATGGTCTCAGGAAATAATATTTATATTCTCTTGGGTAGTGGTGTCTTGTTTTAGACTGAAGGCTGCTCAAAAGATCGATAGAACTTCTATTTCTGCGTAAAGTTGGGCGTTGGGCGGGACTTGTCCTGGAATCCCATTTGATCCATAAGCAAGATGTGGGGGAATCCAAAGAGATCGCCTACCACCAACAAACATCCCACGCAGCCCAATGTCAATGCCAGAAATAAATGAACCATCGCCAATGCTGCCTGTCCAAGGTCTTCCGTCTTTTTTGCTGTCAAAGACGACTTTGCCGTCCATCTGTTGCATCATGATGTGAAAACTGACCTTGCTGTCTTGGCCAGCTTGTTTGCCTGCGCCGATGGCCAGGTCTTTCTTTTGCAGAGGGTGACTGCGCATGGCGTCCGTCACGGGGGCGTTTAATTGATGAGACGTGTCTGGTGCCACAGTTTTTGCTGTAGACACCAGGTCAGAAACTGATTCGTCCTTGGCTGTGGATTCGACGCCAGTGTTATCACTGGATGGGGTCGTCGAGATAAATTGAATCGAAATAAGCGCTAAAATTAATAAGGCCAGGATGCCTAGTAATAAACTTTTGATCCGCATCTCCCATTACCTCCTTTTTCAGATCGATTTTGCGTCCCTTTGAATCACCCGCAGACTATATTTGCTGATTCTATCTGCTGATTCTATCTGTGGGCGCAGTTGTTTTACAGTGGCTTTGATATGTGGTGTCACTCATATGCCGCGGTCGACCAAGCGCGCATAGCAGTGTCTTGTGAAAGTAAGCGGCCGCATCAGGATTGGCGGTTATCACCCGATTATAGGTTTGTACGGAACAGTAGGCGTTGGCGATAAATAGAGTCATGGCCCGTGATGCAAATTGGCTTGAATATCGACCACCTCCGTCGAGGGTTTGATCATAGTGGCTTTCTTCTTCCGGTGACATTCTTATCAAAGCTGCAAACTGGGACTTTATGCCGATCCATACAGAGCGGTTGGATCGCCTGTTGTCGTCTTTGTGCACCTGACTTGGTGTCCCCATCCAAAGCACTTCCAAGACATACCAGACGGCCGCTGGGAGAGTGACAGCATGGAGACCGCGGACGACCTGTTGTTGGCTAGGCTCCATGGTCAGTCTTATAGTTGATGAAAAATCGCGGTCTGGGGCGATGAATAGGATTTTCCCTTGACCTGAGGATCCGTAAACGAAGGCCTCTGGCACACCACCATCTGATTGCAAATCCTGCGCCGATCCGTTTGGTCCTATTGATGAATGGCTGCGAACGTCGAGCGTTGAGAATTTAATCTTGTAGCGGATCAATGTGTCCATGATGGCGGGTGGCAAATTCGCCAAAATCCTGGGCAAAACGTCCGTCTTTATCGGCGAATCACGCATATCGGGGTTAATCAGTTCAGCAGAAATTTTTTTGAGGTCTGTAGCGTTCATATCGGGCGCCGCACAGTCATGCTGTGTGGCGAGTTTGGCGAAATTTGCTGGTGGGGCCTCGCTAGTTTTTTGCAGGGTTTGCCACATGAAAAAAATCGTAATGATCAAACTGCTAGCGCCAAAAGATATCCAGCGAACGACAGAATTTCTGTCTTGTTTTTTAGTCAAAGCCATCACTTTTGCGCTACCTCTTCTGGTTTGCGACCGGTGATGTCAGGCGACATACAGGTGTTTAACGCCCAAAGACATGCCAACGGGGCGTCACCACAACGGGGACGACTTCGTGACGCACAGGCCCCGAGATTCAAATCAAAGGAGCCTGGGGCTATTTTAGAGGGTATTTGGGCATTCGGAGTGTTGAGCACTCCCATAGTCTTCGGTGTCTGCTTATTGGTTTTTGTGGGAGTTGTTTTCAGGGGCGTAAGAGTGTCGTCGCGATTGTTTTGACTCGCTATTTTTGTCAGAAATTCTCGCACATGAATCTGACTTAAATCGTCCGGTCCGTCGTCTAGACGCCAATCGAATGTTGCGACACTAGTATGAGAATTAATGGAATTTCCGGTGGTCGTCGGGATGACATCACATGACGTGACAGGCAGCGTGAGATCTCGAAGTCCGGTAGCCAAGGAATTTTTAATGGTCATCCTGGCCATGTTGCGATAGGTTGCAATGCAAGATTCTTGGTCAAACGCTGTGACAATGATGGTGCCATTACGGAAAGCAGCGCCCAAGACTTTGCCGCTGAGTGATCTTGACGACTGTTCAAAGTCGGGTTTGACTCCAAATGGCAGAGGGTAGCCTGTGACCTGAATGTGCTTTAGAGAGCGGTTTCCGCGTGTCGCTTTAAACTCCCAGCGGATTGTCTCGCCGATTTTGGCTTGAAGAGGGCTCAGAGCCATGATTTTGATCGGCGGCTCGGAATTGTCGCGATGACCACAACTTAGATTCATTAAAGTGATCATTACGCATATGACGCTACTTTTGATGTTAAAAAATGTTGAACGGAGCTGCCATTTCATGGGGCATTAAGTTCCTTGGGTTTGAGTTTTGGTGGCTTGTGAGAAATCTGGATCCACTTCGGGATCGTCAGTGAGTCTTATGTTTGTCATGGTTGGATCCACGAGATAATCAAAACCACTTTGTCCGAGGGGCACTAGATTCCACTGTCCTAAGATCGCCTGATCGAGTTTTTCGATATTGTTTATGGCAGTGGCCTCGTCGCCTGCAAGTGTCGCGGTGGTGATTTTGCCAAGAATTGCTCGCACTTCTGGATATTTTTGTGGTTTATGTGGAAATATCTCTAGACTATTTGCAAGGCTGTTGGCCCAAGTGGCAGCATTGCCACTTGCCGGTAAACTAAAAATCACCAGGTCTGCCGACTTGTCTTTTTGTTGTTGCGACTGCACTTCAAGATCTATCATGTAATTGGCACGCAGCCTTCCAGCAAGGATTTGCGCCACTGGCACCATGAGTGTATGAGGAACCGTCTGCAGGGAGGCCTTGAACCCGCTGGACGCTTCCGGTTTTGCTGTTGGAATTCCCATCAAATGGCTGGCCTCATCGACGGATTCAAAGTTGAGCGCAGCTAGCATTGATACGATAGGCGTGTCATTTTTATCATGAACCGAAAACGGGATGAGCCGATGCATGGCACGTATCATTTCTCCATGATGGGAAACGCTCATCAGTTCACCGCGATTGATGGCCCGATGTAAAAATTTTATGAGTTTCTGCTGAGCGAAGGCGCCTTTTGGATCAATCCAAAGGTAGTAGGCATCACCCGTCGTGGATGTTCGAAATAGGGCGAGGTTATCGGACCGATCGCGGGCGGTTACCTGAAGGCCTCGAGCAAACGACAATTGCCCTTGGAGCATCAGATCGCGAGCCTCTTTAAAGGTCAGAGGTTCCTTTGGATCTAGTGCTTGGATCTCAATCCGGTGAATCAAGTTTTTAGGCGTGCTCGTTTGTTTAGGTTCTTTTGAGGTGCCGTTGCCATCAATCGATTCAAGTTTTTGAGGTTCGTGGCGTGTTAACATCACGCGGCTACTATTGGATTTCGAGATATTAAATGGACCGGCACAAGGAGTAATTAATTCTTGGTCAAGCGAGTAGGGTGCTTGTGTGCGAATTGCCGTAAGCCACGGACTCGTAAGGATTTTTAGCTGCTTTTCGGGCGACACAGATCCGTCTTTAAATGTAACGTTGATTGATGTTGAACTGACATCGTTGACAGATTCGACGGCGTCAAGGTCCAGCTTTGAGCGATAGTCACGCCGCAGTTCCCATGATGCGGAGATGTCTTTGGCGGTGAAAGGCGTGCCATCATTCCAGCGTAAATCCTTACGCAGCTCAATGACCCATTTGCCAGGCGCTGCCTGGTGGATGCTTTCCGCCGTGATCAATTTCTGAACGCCCATTGGCGTTACATGCAAAAAAGGGCTACGACACTGCCGGATGATCCATCTGAGGGAGGGCGAATTCGTGGCCGTTCCATCGGGGCTGGTCCAGGCCGACATTCGTAAATGGGCCTCGGGTTTCGAGTCGAGAATGATTTCGGTGATGCTTTTGCGAGGGAGGAGACGCTTGGTCATGTAGGCGCTGATCGCTATGGCACCCAAAGTAATGATTATGATTTTAACGCTGCGGCTTGACACAGGGGGGGGCATCCTCAAAAGCGTAACCTTCGGCTATGGCCAAAGTGCTCGTCCATCGCTAAATGATTTATCTTGTTCAGGCCTATTATCTGGGACGTCATCATAATAATCAAGGGATCTGCTCATCATCCAAAAGTCTATGGATCATGACGGTCCGTAGATCACTGACCTCCAGTGATATTACCTCGTCCTTTCATACCCGTCAGGCCGACATGACCAACACCGTTGAGAGTGGTTGGTGTGCTGATCGTGACGGGCGTTGACCATCCTGCCGTGAAGGAGCCCAAATTCCTTGAGTTATTGGTGGTAAATCGAACGCTGGTACCATCTCGGTAGACCACGTAGGATTTACCAGTCTTATCCAAGGCGATTGCGGGAGATCCGACAGTGCCGCTGCCCGTTACGATAGTTTCAGTTGTGGACGAGCCCGATTCGTTGCTCCAACGCTTGATCTGATTGTTGACCTGGTCACGCCATGCCACCGACACGCGATTGGAGTTCTGGCGATCAAAGGCTAGTGAAGGTCGATCATTGACTGAGAGGTTTGCATTGGTGCAGGTTGCACCTTTGATCGTGCCAATATCAGTCCATGAAATATAGGTGAAGTTTCCGGCAGTGCCTGTGTACGTGGCCTCGCCGTAATGCACACGGCACGTATTGTCGTTACTCATGACGCACGTGATGGCTAAACCGATCACAGTGTCAGAATTCTTAGCAAAAGCGGCCACGTAGGGCGCGCTGACGCAATTGGTTGGAAGAGTGACGGTTCCTGACAATCCTGTCGCTTTATTTGCTATTTTGAGGATGTAGTTGCCGCCGCTCAGCTGCGAGAAGGCCCCGTATGGGGTATTCGACGTGCCAATGGTTGATGCCATATCGGCAATGTTGTTCACACTGGGTTCGGTGATCAGCGGCGACCCAGCCGTGGTGCCTTGACTGATCAATAGACCCGAATTCGTGCCGTCAAATCCAAAGAAGGCATTGACCACGGAGTTCGTACTGAATACAGCCAAATCATTGAAGCTACCGATGCCGGCTCGTGTCGCATTGGCTGCCGAGTTGACAGTCGACGCTGCAGCCCATGTGCTTGGTGCCGTGCGATTGCGGTAGCGCATATACGTGTTCGTCCCGTCATTCACGCTGTAGCTGACAATGGGGTTGCCAGAACTGTCGACTGCCAACGATGTGCGAGAGTTGTAGGTTCCAACGCCAGAATCGACGGTTTCTGTGGTCCAAGCGGATGCTTGGGCCTTAACACCGTAGCTAACGATGTTATCCCCAACCCAAGAGGTATGGACAGTGTCGGTTTCAACCTCAAATGAGCCAGCGATAAGGGCGGACTTGTTCATGGCAACATCATAGACATAAGCACAAAGATATACGGTGCCGTCGATTAAAGTTGAAGACATGGATTGGGAGGTGGCGTTTCCTGCAAGCTGGGTGAATGTTCCGCCGCTGTATAAATATGACTCAATCACATTGGATCCGCAACCTGATGTCCGAGCGATCATCAGCTCTATGGCGTTCACATCGCTAGCTGGTGTCGTCCAGGAAATGGTTGGTGTGGTGGTGGCGACCGTTCCACTCGGAGCGGTGAAGGTGAATGAAGCGGGAGCTGTGGTGTCTTTCGTCCAAGTATACGTGCTAAAGCCGGTCTGCGCGTTACCGGCCAAATCCGTCGCTTGAGCGCAAATGGTCACTTGGCCGTCTGCGAGACCGCTAATGGAGCTGGTGATATTCGTCGCGACTGCGGTACTTCCGCTTAACGAGGCGCTTGAACAGCCGGAGCTACCCCCCGAGATGACTGCAAATTTATAGGTCGTCGTATCGACTGTAGATATCGCCACATTTAAGGATGTTGACTTGGAGGTTGCTCCGGGGAGTCCTGAGGCAAACGCCAGCGTCGGAGCAGTCGTGTCGATCACGAGATTTTTGGCGTTGCCAAGGCTATTGGCGGCTCCCGGTTCAGCAAGAGTGAGAGTCGCGTTATTGCCGGCGGCATCGCGGATCGTTGCGGTTCCAAGTGCCAGTGCCGCATTAGACGTATAATCCAGATCTGCGCTGGTATCGCCAGTGGCAACGGTATAATTGAATGTGAGCGTGTTTGTGCCGCTTCCAGAGGTGTAATTAACAATCACTCCCGCACCGCCATTGGCTAAGGAGATTTGCGGTGTCCCGCCGGCCACATTGACGACCTCCGAGAATGTGACCGTCACAGCGATCACGTCTCCTGCTTTGTAACTACCATTCGCATTCGTCGATGATACAGACGAGACTGTGGGTGCTGTGGTATCAATGGCGATGGATCGGCCATTGCTAAGACTACCGGGTTGACCTGTTCCAAATAACGTTAGCGTTGCGTCGTTGCCTGCAGCATCTTTAATGGACGTCCCGGCGCTGAGTGCTGATGTACTCGCATAGTCGAGATTCGTGGCAGTCTGGCCGGCTCCGACGGTGTAGTTGAAAAGTAATGCTGTGGTCCCTGAACCACTGGTGTAGTTAACCGTCGCGCCAGAGTTCAGAGTCAATTGAGGGGTGCCCGTCACGGTGACGACTTCAGAGAATGTGACTGTGATTGGAATAACGGTATTGGCATTGTAACTGCCGTTGCTGGCGCTCGTGGATACGGAGCTGACAGTCGGCCTGACGCCATCGATAACAAGGGCTTTACTACCGGCAAGGCTCGTGCCGCTGCCCGTGTTGGGTAGAGTGAGTGTCGATGCGTTGCTGGCCAGGTCATTGATCGTGCCTGCAAGTGAGTTCGTTGCCGCATAATCGAGATCGGGTGAGGTGTTTCCACTCGCAACCGTGTAGGTAAATGTTAGGACCGAAGAGTTACTACCGCTGACGTATGTGGCGGAACCACCACTGCTAAGCGCAAGTGTGGGCGTACCGGTAACGACAACGGTTTCTGAAAAGGTCACTTGAATCGAAATGGAATCGTTGATTTTATAGGTGCCATCAGCCGTGGACGAAGTCACTGATGAGACCGTTGCTGGTGTGCCATCATGCACGTATGTTGTCAGGTTTGTACAGATTGAGTTATTACCCGCTGTGTCGACGGCCCTGCCATAAATGACATTGGAGCTATTGGCTGTAAGATTGGTTGTGAGGACAATGCCTGGCGATGCAAACGCCGTGTTGACAGTGCCAGATGAAACGGCAGTCCCACAAGAGGCATCGCTAAATATGGTTACTGTCGCTGCCTCAGATGTTGTTCCCCGAACGGTCGGTCTCAGGTTGTTACCCGGTGAGGTGGGACTAATGCTAGAAAAACTCAAAGTCGGAGCGGTCGTGTCGACGACGATATTCTTATTACTACCGAGACTGTTTGTGGCTCCTGGTGCGGCGAGTGTGAGTGTCGCGTTATTGCCAACATTATCGCGGATCGTTGCCGTACCGAGTGCAAGAGCGCTTGTCGGGGTGTAATCTAGATCTGCATTCGTGTCGCCAGGAGCGATTGTATAGTTGAATGTAAGCGTATTAGTGCCGCTTCCAGAAGTGTAATTAACAACTGCTCCGGCACCGCCGTTGGTTAAAGTGATGGTTGGAGTTCCGCCGGCCACATTGACGACCTCCGAGAATGTGACTGTCACAGCGATCACGTCTCCTGCTTTGTAACTACCATTCGCATTCGTCGATGATACAGACGAGACTGTGGGTGCTGTGGTATCAATGGCGATGGATCGGCCATTGCTAAGACTACCGGGTTGACCTG
>JBILMN010000132.1:0-8124 GCA_044375465.1 Oligoflexales bacterium
GGTGTAAACCGCATGGACTTCATGGGGATGTTGCATACGGATGGCCAACGTCACCGCTACATGATTACCAGCAGCGGAAGTGCGTGATGAGTGTGAGAATTCACGATCATCACCCAATGCCGTCATGGCAAGGGTGAGAGCCTCCGCGACAAAATCTTGTCTGGCATCACCAATAACCTTAAATGTGAATGGTCCGGGAAATTGATGCAGTTTTTCGATAAGCTCGAGGCTGGGAAGTTGCGGCGTCATCATGGTCTCCCTAAAATGATTTTGTCAGGCGGCCAGTGGCATGGGGCGTTCCTTCGTGGAATCCCGCCGGAGTGATCTCCATAAATTGCGCCTTGCGTTGTAATTGTTTGATATTGATGGCACCGCAGTAGGTCATTCCGGAGCGAATACCACCCATGAC
This sequence comes from Oligoflexales bacterium, assembly GCA_044375465.1. GTDB lineage: Bacteria > Bdellovibrionota_B > Oligoflexia > Oligoflexales > RGVZ01 > CAMDKS01. The sequence goes on from JBILMN010000132.1 coordinate 410, forward strand.
ATCTAATAGGACGTGACGCACAGGTCCTTTGGCGATGACCTCAACGGCTACGCCCTCAGCAGTTTTCCATTCGGCCATTCCGCCCATGAAGTCTTCCTGTGCTTCTCGCGACGCCATGCCACGGAATCTTTTGCGACGAACTTCGCTTCCGTCATCATTCTTTTGATTGATGATCTCACCTGGTGTCTCGTTGGTACCCGCGAGCATACCGCCGAGCATGATGAAATCAGCGCCCGCAGCCAGAGCCTTGACGGCATCACCGGGAGTGCGAATACCACCGTCTGCAATCAAGCAGCGATCGACTTTGCGACACTCCTGAAGCGCCGTAAGTTGTGGCACGCCAAATCCGGTTTTAATGCGCGTCGAACAGACTGATCCTGGACCGATGCCGACTTTGATTGCATCGGCGCCTGCTGCGGCCAGATAGTCGGCCCCGGCATATGTGGCCACGTTGCCGGCAATGATCATGATGTTATTACCGAAGCTTTCCCTCAGACGGCGGATGGTCCGGTTGACTTCCTTACTGTGACCATGGGCAACATCGACGCAAATAATTTGCGCGCCAACAGCCACCAAGGCCTCCGCACGGGGCATAGCCTCCTTGCCAATACCGATTGAGATACCAGTTTTTTGTGGATGTCTCAGGCGCTGAAACATGGCGACGTTTTCGTCGATGGTCATGAACCGGTGTAGTATGGCCATACCACCAAAATCAGTCATGGCGTTGGCCATTGCCTCACCCGTGATGGTATCCATGTTGGAGCTGATCACTGGGATCGCAAACGCCTGACCGGCGAGAGTGACCTCGGTGGTGACGTCTTGTCGCGAGCGAATGCCATTGTAGCCAGGAACCAGCATCACATCATCAAACGTCAATCCGCGGATACTGGACATCATGGATGGGGGCTCCCTTGTAAGGCTTGAAATTGATGGTTCATATTAAAATCGGCACCATGTTCTATTAAAAGATATGTTTTAGGTCAATAATAATCGGTAGAATCATCAGTAGAATCATCAGTAGATGATAAAAAACGACCCAGACAGGGTTCCTGTCTGGGTCGTTTTGTCTAAGGCCCTAATTCTGTAGCATTTTGTTCATGCACCAGAACGGTGATCAAGAATCCCGAATCAACGGGATATCTCGATTACCAGCGTCCACCGCGACCACCGCCGCCGCCGCCGCGATTTTCGCGAGGAGCTTGAGGACGAGCTTCGTTCACTGTCAGCCTGCGGCCGTCAGCTTCAGAGCCGTTTAGTTTTTGGATTGCTGCCTGTGCTTCTGCCTCGGTCGCCATCTCAACAAAGCCGAAGCCTTTGCTGCGCGAAGTCTCGCGATCAATGACGATTTTTGCGCTTTCGACTGTTCCAACGCTCGAGAAAAGTGCGTGAAGACCATCATCTGAAGTGTTGTAAGAAATGCCGCCGACGTATAACTTCTTGCCCATAAAAACCTCTAAATTCCTCTCCCCAAGCAAGAAACCGACCACAACATATGTGAACCAATCGATCAAACACTTTGGGGAAGAGATTGATTGAAGCTTCAATATACACGGTTTCTTGAGGATTGATAGTCATTAAATGCCTAAAAGCCCCATGGGTGGCGGTTTTTCGCGAAAAACCTGACGGTGGCGGAGGCTTAACCGTCAAACGATACGCCGTCTTTGCAGGAGAGGGCGAGCGCTCTGATGTTTGCGGCGGTAAGGCCCTTGGCCCGCAGTGCCGCAATCGATTCTGATCCCAGCCGTTTGCTGAGTTTCTCGCCGGCCGCGTTGGCAATGAGCGGGTGATGGGCAAATAAGATCTCAGGAGAACCTGGAGCCAGCATCTCGCGCAGTGCCAGTTGTCGCGCCGTACTGGCAAGCAGATCCATGCCGCGGATGATGAGATTGATGCCCTGGTCAAGGTCATCAATGACAACACAAAACTGGTAGGTCCATTGTCCCAGGCGATCACGGACGATCATGTCGCCGCACTGCTCTATAGGATTGCCAGAAATGTCGCCTAAAAAATAATCTTTTGCCGCATACACTTGATCGGGCATTACCAGTCTGAGTGCTGTGTTCGGTGCGTCAAACGCGATGTTGCGGCCTCTGCAGGTGCCTGGATAGCGAAGTTCACCGTGATTTTGATCTGTAGCAGCCTGCACATCTTTACGGCTGCAAGCACAGGCATAAATCAGCTGGCGACTCATCAGATTCTCAAGATGTCTCTGGTACTGTTGATGTCGTGTCGATTGGCGCCAAAGTTCGGAGTCAGATTGGTGTGGTAGTTTGAATCCGAGCCAGCGCAGATCCTCTATTATAGAGGTGTAGAATTCAGGGCGGCATCGGCTCTGGTCGTGATCCTCCAGCCGGAAGCTGATGTCCGCCCCAAATTTGCTGGCAACCTCCTCAACCGTGATGAAGTGCAGCACATGTCCGAGGTGAAGATGTCCGGTGGGGCTAGGGGCAAAGCGGGTGTGCCAGGTGGTCACGGTGGTTTTTTTCTCCCTAATCGCATGGTTATCTTGTTGATATTATATAGGATCATAGCATTTTAATAGAACTGCTTTGCAAGTTTTGAGTCTGGTGGTACATTCCCGTCCTCTCGGGGCCGGGTATTGGTTGATGATCAAGGGTTTTATCCCCGAGTGTTTGACGATTTTGAGGCTTTTTTTTGAGTTTGCTGCATAAGACAAGAATTCGATCACAGCGTGGCTTTTCCGGTATTCGGATCGCGATGGTATTGGTTGCGTTGATGGCAACCATCGAGCTCAGTGTTGCTGGAGCTGGCGGTTTGTTCTCGGGAACCAATGCTTTCAAAGATATCGCCCCGACGACGAGTCCGTTCACGGATTTGCATGTCGGATTTGCGTCCATTGGGCCAGCCAAACAGCGTCCCGCTATCGAGCGATTAATGGCAGCTGCTGAAAAATTAGCAACCAGGACCAACGTACCGTATGTTTTTGGTGGGCATCAGATTGGTAAGGCCAAGAGTTGTCAGGATTGTACGGAGTGCATTCGCAAGAATCACCTTGCGGCGAATTCGACCATGATGCGCTACAATTCCTGCTCGGCCTGTCGCAGTTGCGGCATCGATTGCAGTAGCTTCGTCAATCGTCTGTTTGCGGAAGCGGGCATGAAATACCGATTTGCGGACACCCGGACTTTGAATCACATGAAAGACGGATTTCTGCAGGAGCAGTTTGGTTTCATCAATATGGGTGATGACCTGAGCGTGGCGCGTCCGGGCGACCTCCTCCTCGAAAAAGGCCATGTGGTCATGGTCCTCGACATTGATATGACCCTTGGAACCATTGACTATATTCATGCCAGCCGCGGTAGCAAAAGGACGCGGGTTGGGGGCATTGAATTGCGGCGTGGAGCCAGTCTCGCCCGCATGCAGAAAGACGTTGTGCGAATTCTACGGCACCGGGAGCTGGTTGTTCCTGAAGACTCCGATATTTTGCTGACTTCGGCCAAGGCCCTGTGGTCGGATATGCGCCGGCTTCTTGCTGTAAACCGCTGACCGGAGTGGCACCGAACGGATGAGAATTGGCATATTCGACTCTGGGGTCGGTGGATTGTCAGTGTTGGCTGCGATTCATCGCGCTTTGCCCAAGGCCGAGCTCGCTTATTGTTGTGACCATTTAAATTTTCCCTATGGCACCAAAACCGATGCAGAAGTCCTTGCATGTGCGTCCGCTGTGGTGCATCGATTTGCTCAGACGGTGGTCCTCGATGTGCTTGTGGTAGCCTGCAACACGGCCAGCACCATCGTGTTACCCACCTTAAGGCAAAGCCTTGCGATACCCGTGGTGGGGGTTGTGCCGGCCATCAAACCGGCAGCTCAGGCGTCCAAATCCAAAATCATTGGCGTGTTGGCAACTCCTGCAACCATCCGTCGACCTTACCTGGATCGGCTGATTGCAGAGCATGCCAGTGATTGTGAGGTGGTGCGGGTTGGATCAAGCCGTTTGGTCGTGATGGCCGAGGAAAAGTTACGGGGCCAACCCATCTCAGAGGTTGAGGTGCGTCAAGAAGTGGCCGAAATGATTAAACGCGCGGGCACGGGATTGGATCAGTTGGTGCTGGGTTGCACTCATTTTCCGTTATTATTCGAAGAGCTAAGGCGGGTCATTCCGGCGGGGGTTAGCCTCGTCGATTCAGGCGCCGCGGTCGCATCGCGTGTGGCTGCAGTTGTCGCGACCCTGTCAGCCGAGGAAGCGTCGTCTTCGGCCATCGGTGAGCCACAGGTCATTGGGTTTAGCAGTGGCGAGCCCACCATATTGGAATTAGCTCCTTTGGGGCTGCCCGGTCTGCCGAGATTAGTCTTGCGAGCGTTGCCGGGAGAGATTAAACCCTAAGGTTGGCGTTATCCCGTAAGTTAGAGGTTGATGATGAACGCAAAACACAGGTCTGTACTAGCTTTGCCGCAGTTTTTGGGGCTGCGTCTGTTTTTCGTGGGTATGTTTTTTTCGTGCATGTTTTTTTCCGGCATGCTTTTAAGCTGTCGCGAGGTTTCTGTTGCCAAGGTTCATATTATCGGTGGACATCCCACCGCTCAACACCAGCCCTATTTTGTTCAGTTGGTGGACAGCGCAAGCGCGTCCGAGGGATTTTGTGGTGGCAGTTTAATCGCGCCACGGGTGGTGGTGACAGCGGCTCACTGTGTTGATCCCGCCCAGGTTCGCAATCTCCATGTTGTATTGGGTATGGACGATGGCAAAAACCTCCATCTGAATCATCCCATCAAAGTTGACGGTTTGATTGTTCATCCTGAGTATCATGCGGAAGACAGTCTCAATGACATCGCCGTGCTTTATTTAGAGGATTACACGAGTGTGGAGTTCGAACAGCCGGTAATGCCGGTGGCATTTGCCCGCGATACTCAGTTACCGGAGTCTTCGTCACAGAAAGTGCGAGTCGTTGGTCTCGGAAACACCACGTCCATTGGTTGGGTTTTCGATGGTGTGATCCGGGAAGTCGAGTTAGGGGTGCTACCTCTCAGCCGCTGTGATGAGACGTACGGTCACGTAGATCAGACGCAGATCTGTGCTGGAGATATGACGCGCGGTGGTGTTGACAGTTGTCAGGGCGATAGTGGCGGGCCGATGCTCGCCAAGGATGCTACGGGGGCTTGGGTGCTTGTGGGGCTTGTGAGTTACGGCGAGGGTTGCGCACAGAAAACAGCGCCCGGCGTCTACACCCGTGTGGCAGCTTTTGCCAGCTTTATTGATGAGTCCGTGGAGGCGCTAAGCACACCGCGCGCTTCGCCAGACGAAGAGGTGCAGAGGCTACTTAAAACGCACTGTGTGCCACAATTCGGCTATATTCCATTTGCTGAGACCCAGGGTGATAACCGTCGTGAGACCATCTATGAAATGCATCTGCAATCGCTCAAATTAGAGCGTTCTGATCAAGTTCCTTCAGGCGAAGAGGTGGATCAGTGTGTTATCACTGGCCATGGAGACGTTATTGAGGCGACTTGGCTCAAGGTTCCGTCGCAGGGATTTGCAGCGAATCCGAAGTTGGCTTTGCGGGTCACGCGAGGCGGCGTGACCTGGGTGTCTCCTGGGCAAAGTCTTCATTACCGCGAAGATAATATCCACTGTCAGACATCTGAAGGGCCTGTTGATCTTGCTGATCTTCGCAATGTAACCTATGTGGTGTTTAAGGATGTGATTTACCGTTTAGGCATGGTCGCCGAACTTCCTGCAGACAATCAGACAACATGGGGATGCTCATTCGGTGATGCGTCGGTCGAGGTCTACGAACTAGCGACATCTCAAGGTAAAGAATTGGCCGCACGGATTCATCACCGCAGCATTGGTACGGTAAGCGTCAAGCTCATCCGTGCCGATGTGGAAACGCAAATATTTCCCCGCGTGCAGTGGCAAAGTCCTGGAGATGGACGATTAGTGATCGAAAATCGCTCAAAGAGCGAGGACCTTTTTACCTGGAAATTGACTTGTCCAGAGTCATTTACCCTTGATCTTGCCAATGGACAAAACTACGAGTCCACGCCGGCTGATGATGGATCTGGATTTGAATTTTTGGTTGATACTGTGCAGCAGCAGGAAGGCGCTGTTCTGGCAAACTCGAGCGTCAGTGTGCATATTCGAGCCCGTGACGGCCTAAACCTCGACGGATGCGTCGTGAATGATTTTTGGCCGGTGGAGACCGAGGGCGCCGTCCGTTTGCAAGCATCAAGACTCTGAAATTTCATCAAAAAGCTACCCAAAAGGTGTCTGATTGACTCGTGAGTAAATGGGATAGGTGTCTGATTTACTCACGAGTAAATGGGATAGGTGTCCAATTTACTCACGAGTAAATTGGACAAATATCTCCAGCCATCGTATGATAAAAAAGGATGGAGGGTGACTTCATGCGTTACATCACAGACTTTATTCGTAGATCGATTACGAAGAGAGCTATTTTTATCGGTGGTCCCCGTCAGGTCGGCAAAACAACGTTGGCGCTTTCGTTTATTGGTCCCAAGGCGGGGCCTAAGCATCAGGCCTACCTGAACTGGGATCATGCTCCCTCGGCCGCAAAGATCCGTAAGACAGAGCTTCCACCAAAAGAAAAGCTTTTGGTGTTTGATGAACTCCATAAATTGAAGACATGGAAGCGATGGATCAAAGGCGTGATTGACGTCGAAAAAGGGGAGCGCCAAATCATTGTCACAGGCTCCGCGAGACTTGACGTTTACAAAAAAGGTGGAGATTCATTATTTGGTCGCTACCGCTATGTTCGGCTTCACCCCTATTCACTGAATGAATTGAAGCACGAATATCGTGGCAGATATGGTTTGACCGATCTTTTCGCGTATGGGGGCTTTCCCGAGCCGCTTTTTACGAGAGATCCGCGTGAACTGAAACTTTGGCAAAAAGAACGTCTTAGGCGCATCATTAGAGAAGACGTCCGTGATCTCGAAGCGATCCAAAATTTATCCGCGATGGAGCAGCTCGCTGAACTCTTACCGGATCGCGTTGGCAGTCCATTGTCCATCAACAGTCTTGCTGGCGATATCCAGGTTGATCACAAAACCATCAAGCGGTGGATTGCTGTTCTTGAATCCATGTATGTGTGCTACCGGATACCACCATTCGGGTCAAAAAAAATCAGAGCCGTGAAGAAAGAACAAAAGCTATATCTTTGGGACTGGTCAGTGATTCAAGATCCTGGCGCCAGGTGGGAGAATCTGGTCGCGTCGCAATTGTTAAAATATTGTCACTGGCTTGAGGATTCGGAGGGGGAATCCATGGAGCTGCGATTTATACGAGATATTGACAAACGAGAGGTTGATTTTGTGGTTCTGAAAAATGGTCGTCCCCTGTTCGCGATTGAGTGCAAATCAGGTGAAAAAGCGATCAGTCCTGCGGTCCATTATTTTGCCGAGAGAACAGAAATTCCGATATTTTATCAGGTGCATCGCGGTACCAAACATTACCAGCGGGGAAAAGTGATGGTGATTCCCTTTGAAGGGTTTTGTGAGGAACTGCGGATGCCATGACGACATGGTACCAGGGATTTAGCGAAATATGTGGATTTTACCACTAAGGATTCAGGTGGCCGTCCTCGGACCCGACTGCAAGTTCCTGAAGATATCCGTCAAAGAGCCTAAGGCAGCTTTGCGATGGCTTGAATCAAATCATTTAGTCAGTGATACGATTGAGAATGCTCAGTTGCCCTGCATCAGCACCCGCGGCGCTGATGACATATGTCGATGGA
>JBILMN010000133.1:0-8091 GCA_044375465.1 Oligoflexales bacterium
AAACGGGCGTCTTAAAAGAATAAGCAGGACCAAAATAGGCCAATGCCACGGCACTTGTCATGACTTTCGTAACGGATGCGGGCGATAAGAGCGTGTCTGCATTGGCCTCAAATAAAATCTGACCGTCACTCAGTCGCGTAAAAATCACGCCGTGATCGGCGCCTTTAATGGATGAAAACTGTCGATTTAGAGTCGATTTATCGAAGTCCGCGTGGGCGGCTGACGCCAACGTGACCGCCAGTAACATTGAGGCATGTCTCTTAATATCCATCCGCATCCAGTTCATCGGCAAACTCCATAAAAAGTCTCTGCTGAAGAACATCATACATGGACTCGTCAAAGGCAACGAAGGTAAACCGCGTCTGACGAGAGGTGCTGCTGACATCAAGATGGGCTTTGAGGGTCGAGAAGGCGACCTCTGCCGCAAGCTCCGACGGAAACCCGAACGCTCCAGTGCTGATGGCAGGAATTGATAAATGCCTGACTGCTAGATCGCTGAAAGCCTTAAAAACGGACTCATAACAAGATGCAAGCAGTGACGTCTCTCCATTTTGGCCTCCAGACCAAACTGGGCCCACGGCATGGATGACATAACGGGCTGGAAGCTTTCCTGCGCCCGTAACAACGGCCGAACCCGTCGGGCAGCCGCCAATGTTTTGACACTCTTTTAAAATCTCAGGACCACCCACCTGGTGAATGGCGCCGTCCACCCCAAGGCCGCCAAGCAGGGACTCCTGTGCGGCATTCGTCATGACATCGACAGCAAAATTCGTGATATCGCCTTGCCAAACATCAATCTGAGCGCCTTTGTAACGCCTTAAACCGAGCACGGCTGATCACCACCGGTCGCCAATTAGCGTTTCTTGTTGAGCGCTGTCGCGATGGCCTTGCCAATATCGCTAGGCGCCTCAGCGACCGTGATTCCCGCAGCCCGCATGGCGTCCATTTTCTCGGCTGCAGTTCCATGACTGCCTGAGATGATGGCGCCGGCGTGCCCCATACGTTTGCCTTTAGGAGCCGTTTGGCCGGCGATAAATCCTGCCACCGGCTTTTTAATGTTGCCTTTGACAAATTCAGCGGCCCTGATCTCAAGATCGCCGCCGATCTCTCCAATCATGATGATGCCTTCGGTCTCAGGATCTTCCTCAAACATCTGCAGAAGTTCGATGTAGCTCATGCCACCAATCGGGTCACCGCCGATACCAATACAAGTGGTCTGTCCAAGACCAAGCGCTGACGTTTGGCCAACAGATTCATATGTCAGTGTTCCTGATTTAGAAATAATGCCGATTTTTCCACGCTTATGGATGTGACCCGGCATAATGCCGATCTTGCATTCGCCAGGAGTGATGATGCCTGGGCAATTTGGGCCAATCAGTTTTGTCTGTTTGTTTCTTTCAAGTGCTTTCTTGACAGGAATCATATCGAGGACAGGAATGCCTTCAGTGATGCAGACAATGGTCTCGATCTCGGCGGCAATCGCCTCCAAGATGGCGTCTGCCGCAAATGGGGGCGGAACAAAAATCATGGATGCGTTGGCACCAGTTTTTTCGCGGGCGTCTTTGACCGTGTCAAACACCGGCAGACCAATGTGTGTGGTCCCGCCTTTGCCTGGGGTGACGCCCCCTACGAACCGCGGAGCGTACTCGTGGGATAATTTTGTGTGAAACTCGCCGGATTTTCCGGTGATGCCTTGGGTGATGACTTTGGTATTTTTACCGACAATGATACTCACGGTAGTACTCCTTGATAATTAACTGAACACGCCTTTGCATGAAAACAGAATCTGGCGATCACTTCACCGCCGCGACGGCCTTGCGGGCCCCATCTTCCATGTTGTCTGCTGGGGTGATTTTAAGACCAGAGTTTTTCAGGATCTCCTTGCCAAGCTCCACGTTTGTTCCTTCAAGTCGCACAATCAGCGGAATCTTGAGGCCAAGGGCCTTCGCGGCATTCACAACAGCATTAGCTATGACGTCACAGCGCATGATGCCGCCAAAGATATTTACAAAGACCGCTTTGACACGCGCGTCAGAGAAGAGAATCCGAAACGCGTTGGTCACCATCTCCTCGGTAGCACCACCACCCACGTCAAGGAAATTTGCCGGCGATCCTCCGCAGTGTTTGATAATATCCATGGTGGCCATAGCAAGTCCGGCGCCGTTAACAAGACAGCCGATGTTACCGTCAAGACCGATAAAGTTGAGGCCATATTTTGCAGCCTCCACCTCTCGCGCGTCCTCTTCGTCATAATCACGCATTGCGGCGATTTCTTTGTGACGATAAAGAGCGTTCTCGTCAAAGTTCATCTTGCCATCAAGGGCAATGAACTTACCCTCCTTCGTCCAAACCAAAGGATTGATCTCAAGTAAAGAGAAGTCATATTTGGTGAACATGGCGTAAAGCTTTGGCACAAGAGCATGCAGTTCCTTGGTCTGTTCTTTGCTGAGCTTCATCGCAAAGGAAAGATTACGCAGATGATATCCCTGTAATCCGCAGGTCGGATCCACATGAACCGTCACAATTTTTTCGGGAGTTTTTGCAGCCACTTCTTCAATGTCCATGCCACCCTCTGTAGAAAACATAATGGCAATAGATGCGGTATCGCGGTCAACGAGCATGGCCAGATAAAATTCTTTGTCGATATTGGATCCAGCCTCTACGTAGAGCTTGCGAACAAGTTTGCCCTCAGGGCCGGTCTGCGGCGTGACCAAAGTCATACCAATCATGTTCTTGGCTACGTTGAAACACTCCTCTGCTGACTTAACCAACTTGACCCCACCGCCTTTTCCACGCCCACCAGCGTGAACTTGGGCTTTAACCACGGACACCGGGCATCCAAGGCGGCGATAAGCAAATTCCGCTTCAATGGGGCTTGCCGCGAAATAACCTTCAGGCACAGGCACTCCGTTGAGAGCAAATAAGGCTTTGGCTTGATACTCGTGAATGTTCATAAAAGGCTTTCCCTTCAAAACGGAATATGAGCAAAAAATACGCAATCTAAGCCACATATTGTACTCTTGGTTTTGAATAAAAGAAAGTAACAGAAGCGAGCTTTCGCGAATTGCACCACCTGCTGTAGACGCAAGGTCACGGCTAGCGCTATGATCACAGGGCAAAGAAGAATTTAAACGGCGTTAGTGGTAAGTAGGTGAGGCATGGGGCTTGGAAAAAACAGGGTGCTCATTACTGGTGGAGCAGGATTTATCGGTAGCCACCTGTGTGCCAGATTTCTGAAAGAGGGTTGGGAGGTTCTGGCCGTAGATAATTTTCACACAGGCCAGAAATCCAACATCCTGCCACTCATGAAAGATCCGCGTTTTGAGTTGCTGCGTCACGATATTGTGGAGCCGCTTCGTTGCGAGGCGGATTTGATCCTTAATTTTGCCTGCCCGGCGAGTCCTGTTCATTACCAATCAAATCCGATTTGGACCATGAAGACCAGCGTGCTTGGCACCATGAATATGCTGGGACTGGCCAAGCGAACCAAAGCAAGAATCCTGCAGGCGAGCACTAGCGAGGTGTACGGGGACCCCCATCAGCACCCACAAAAAGAATCCTACTGGGGCAACGTCAATCCCATCGGCATCAGAAGCTGTTACGATGAAGGAAAACGCGCCGCCGAGACCCTCTGCTTTGACTACCATCGAAGTCACGGCGTGGACATTCGTGTGATCCGAATTTTCAACACCTATGGTCCGAACATGGCCATTGATGACGGGCGTGTTGTCAGTAATTTTCTTGTTCAGGCGATACGCGGTGAAGACATCACCATTTACGGTGATGGCAAGCAAACGAGATCATTTTGTTACGTCGATGACTTGGTTGAGGGCATCTTCAAGTTCGCCATGACAGACGGCGCAACGGGGCCGCTCAATCTGGGCAACGATGGTGAATTTTCCATGTTGGAACTTGCGGATATCGTTCTACGCAAAACAAGCAGCAAGTCAAAGCTTGTGCATCGCCCCCTACCATCCGATGATCCCAAACAACGCCGCCCAGATCTCAGTCTGACGAAGTCGATTTTGCAGGGATGGTCTCCCAGGGTTAAACTGGAGGACGGTATTGAGAGAAGCGTGCCGTATTTCCGCGAAGCGGCAACACTTAAAAATCCATGAAAACCTAGATAAGGGGTGCTCTTTCATGACGAATCAACGGCAGATTCAGGGAGTGGCTTACAAGGTTTCGGGCTCGGGGCCAGTATCCATCCTGCTACTTCGGGGTCTAGGGAGGTGGTCCGATCACTGGCTTGGTTTTGACCAACGTCTGGCTGAACGAGGATACCGGGTCATCAGTGTTGATAATCGAGGCTTTGGCGCCTCCAGTGCCGCCCCTTTGCCGCGTGGCAGCGACATTCAAGATTTAACCGAGGACGTCGCTGCCATCATCAGTAAGGAGGCTCCGCAAGGGGCCTTTGTGGTTGGTGTTTCGCTTGGCGGCATGATTGCGCTGTCGCTTGCTGCCACGAGGCCTCAATTGGTACGTGGTCTGATGATGATCAACTCCAGTGTTGCAGCCTCAAAGCTAAGGCGCATGTCGGGGCGGGCGATCATTGCTGTTTTATCAGCATTGATGGGTATTAAGACTGGCTACAGCAAGATTGCGGCCGTCTTGCTTGGTGCGACAGCAGGTGACGCGAAACGGCAGCAGCTAGCTCAGCAGTGGTCGGACATCGACGCAAAACTCAAACCAGACCCGTGGCGCATTCTTTGGCAGCTAAAGATCGCCCGCCGATTTCATGGATTATACGAACTGATGACTGTCAAATGTCCGGTGACCGTCGTTCGCTCCAGTGGCGACCTTTTTGTGGACCCTGCAAACAGTGATTTTATCCACCGTCAAATCAAGGGATCGAGTCTTTTGAGTCACCCAACGGCAGGCCATGAGCTTGCCTTTGAAGACCCTGATTGGCTCTCATCCATGATCCAAAATTTTGCCACGGAAACAGCTAACGAGCACCGGCTCGTCTGAATGTTGCTTTAATTTTCGCTGAAGCGTGCGAATGCCGATACCAAGTAGTTTTGCTGTTTTGATGCGATTGTAACATGTGGCGATGATCAGCTCACAAGACCGAGGATCGTCTCTACGGGAATACCCACAAAGCGTCAATCGAAGGGCGAACTTGATGATGTCTTTGATGTCTACGTGGTGGTCAGACAATTGCAGCAAGCGGCATTATTGTTATTTGTTGACCGAGACGAGATGGATTCGCTCCTGGAGAGAAAAAAATGATCCTTCCCTCTGGGAAGCGGCTTAAAAATGACTCGGCGCTTCGTAGGAGGCTTAAATTTGGTTTGTGCGTCTCACACACGTCAATCCCGACGATGTTCTTGTCGATTTCAAAGACGAAATTTAGATTCGCGCCCCCTCGATTGGCATAGCGGCTGCTGCACCCTCGAACCTTTAGCCTTTTGTAAATCTTTTTTCGGTCTGTCTGCGGGTGTTTCAACTATGCATAATCTCCACTTGGTTGAGATTTTCTACAGCAACTGATTGTAAGGTCACTTCTACACTGACTCTTCATATGTTACTCTCACTGTTGACTTTGAAACCTAGGCCATCTTGAGGCGATAGAGATGAGTAAAAAATCAAACCAACCTCAAGTTGACATCGAACTGATTTTTAAAGTGATTGAAAATCGTGGTTATCAAAGAGATCCGAGTGTGCCATCGATGAATGATCTTATTTATGAAAAAGTGAAGCATCTCTATGACGTTGCTAAAAAAATAGACGAACTCGTGGAAGCACTCCAAAATAGCGGCGTCTCTTATGTGATCATTGGCGGTATCGCAGTGTTACTACACGGTGGTAGAGCGTCAACACTGGATTTTGATCTTTATGTTTTGGCCAGCGATACTCAGAAATTAAAGGAGTCTTTGGTTCGAGCTGGATCAAGCGTTGAATTCCAGGCTGAACATCGGCTGAGATTGATTTATGAGGGAATCCAAGTAGATATTCTAGAAACAGATCATGTCTTGGCAGAGACTATTTTTCTTCGTGCCGTGACCAAGAAGATTGTGTCGAACATAGCAAATATTGCCTCGCCGGAAGATCTCATTATATTAAAAACTCTCGCCGACAGACCAATCGATCGGCGAGATGTTGAAGAACTCAGAGAGATTTTTCAAGGTCGACTGAATCAGCAGTACATTGATTCAACGCTTTTAAAATATAAAATATAGAAGAGTTCACAGATGGTTTTATTGATAAAAATCAGGAGATTAGATTTGGCAAATTCGATTTAAGCCTGCTGAACCTTAAGTTTATTCTATTGTGTCCGAATGCCCCCATACGCCTCGGAGGATACATGGGGAAGCTAGGTCTGGGCTTAGGCTCATTGCTAATGCTGCTGGGTTTAGCGGGATGCCACATGAAAGTTGACGATTCATCAGCGCCTCAAACTAATTCGCTGGACACACCATGGAGTGTGTATGCCTTGTCGAGGATGTTCAACTTGGGAGCTGTTTCCTACGCTAATTGGATATCGCCTGTTTTTCCGTGTATCCGTGATAATAGGCTTCATGCCATAGTGATACCCTTCCCTCGCACAGCCCCTCAGGTATCCCCTGGGTATGTATATCTTCCCAAGTATGTTTTTTACATGCCGTACCCCGCAGCTGATCCCGTGAGCAAAGTGGATTTCCAGGCAAGTCATTTCGCTGTATCCGCGGATCAACCCGAACAGCCGCTATCGAGTTTCGAAATACTCCAGCAGTTGAAACCTGGAGAATTTCTCGAAATTACAAAGAATCTCAATGAAGTGCTCTCACGAGGGTTCGAACAAGGTTATTACCTAAGTTCGTCCTGCTCGTCAGAGAGGGAACGGGCAGACGCAAAATTGACCTCGGAACTGCTGGCGCGGATAACTCCCGATGGCCTATCGAACATCTATCGAATTGCAGGAAAGCTCCTTTACGATTGGATCGACAGGTGCAAATCGAAATAATTGGCGGACTCCAATCGTGCTCGGTAATTGAGAATTCTTTAGCTCAATTTTGGCGGGGCGCGCAGACCTGCATTTACACATCGGTTTAACCTGACCAGATTTCACGGCGTCTTTGCCCCGGGTCACGCATGGCGTGATTTTGTGGTGCCAGGCCCCACGAAGAAACAAGCATGGCCCGCTCACGATGATCCCAACGCCTCCGATCCACCACTGTTAGCAACCACCAACGGGCAAAGCCTCCGCTAGCCGAGCAGCAGCGGAATACTGGATCCCATGGGCTGACCTTCTTCGCAAGACGGTGGGGGTCGACCCAGAGATTTGCGCCTGCGGTGCAAGGATATATGATGCAGCTACCGCCTCATGTGGACAGCAAAGCTGCCCACAATCGTCTGAGAGAAGCCTTCGGCTTTTCCCCAACTGCTTGGATAACGCTTCGCGTAATCCACAGATCCACAGGCGCCGCCGTTGCTTTAAGGGGCGAGGACATTTGGCGCGGGTGCGTCAATGGGTCTTGACGTTTCCGCATCAGGTGCGATTTTGGCTTCGACGCAGTCCAGAGGTTTTAGCTGAGGTGATTTTAGTTGTGGTGGATACGATTTCTTTTTTCTATGAGCAGCATGCGAAGGTGGCGCTGTTTCAAGATCAAATCTCCTGAAATCAGTTTTTGATGCAGGTCTCTGAGCATGGAGTCGTCCTTGTTGCCCCGACGATCACAAATCACTTTAACCATGCCGCAGAAATGCTTAAATAAACATTATATCTTGAAGATATAATGTTTTCTGGAAATAATTATCCTCAAACCAGAGGATTGCCCCATGAAATCATTCGTCAACAGAACCAGTGAACTTGAGAAACTCAACTCATCCAACGCCAAGCTCATTGTGCTGTTTGGTCGAAGGCGGGTTGGAAAAACAACCCTGATTGAGCGCTGGAGCGGCAACAAAGACTATTGCTATACGCAGTCAATAGAGGGTTCGGAAGGTCAGCAACTTGAGCAAATTGCTAGCGACCTAAATGCCGTGCTTCCCCCTGGTATTGTGCCTCGCACATGGAACGAACTTTTTGGCCGCGTTAAAACTGCTCGAAAAACCCATTTCTATCGTACTGGACGAGTTTCCCTACCTGGTTCGAAGCCAACCATCCCT
>JBILMN010000030.1:0-26588 GCA_044375465.1 Oligoflexales bacterium
GCTTGAAAACTCTCACCTGAGCGCTCACATGAGCTGCATCCGAGACCGGCAATAATCCGACGGCATGACGGGCGTTGATCGCCCGGTGTTTCCGCAGCGCTTCGATTACCTTGCGGTCGGTATCAGAACACAATCCCAGGGAGTAAGTGACCCCTTTAGATCCGGTCAGCAGACTTGGTAGTTTCGTCCACAATTCTTCTATGGGCCAAGCCTCATCGATCGCAAGATGTTCTTTTGCCGCCTTAACACCCAATCGTCGCCCATTCCAAAGCTCCGCAACAGCGTCTTTGTCCCTGAGAAATAAAAGAACCCGGGGATCCTTAGCGTCTCGATGCGACAAGACAAGCAGCATGGCCTCCGTTTCATTAAATCCAGTCAGAAAGTAAAAAAGAGAGTCTTGACGCCATGGTGATTCCACGGTTGCGTTGCGATAACCTTGAGGTTGGGCCGGGACAAGAAGCGAGCTACCATTCAAAATCGAAATGACTTGCTCCAGACGGGCACGATAATTGATTTTAGGTAGATCCAACATGCTAAAAAACCTTACAACGGGATTTAGAAAAAGACCCCGCGACTAGCGCGGGGTCCCATGAAACCAATGAGTTCAAGTAATGGATCAAACCATTTCCTTGAGGGCTTTAAGAGCGCGAACTTTAACAACGTTGCGAGCTGGCTTAGCTTTGAACATTTGCTCTTCGCCAGTGAAAGGATTGATTCCTTTACGAGCTTTCGTAGCTGGCTTGTGAATGCGTGTGATTTTCATCAGGCCAGGAACGGTGAAGATACCTGGGCCTTTTTTACCAACATCAAGACCAATGACTTCGCCAAGCGCGTTGAAGATGGCGCCGACTTCTTTGCGAGACAGGCCAGTGTTCTCAGCAAGAGCAGTCATGATTTCGCTCTTTGTGCGAGGCTTATTAACAGCCTTGATCGCCACTGGAGCTTTGTTGTTGGTGGCAGCTGCTTTTGCCTTAGGAGCGGCTTTAGCTTTTGCTGCAGTCTTCTTTACGGTTGCTTTCTTCTTTGCCATTTAAATGGGCCTCCCTGAAATTTTCATACCTGAACGAAATCGTTCTGAAAAAAAATCATAAAAGCCCACATATGAAAAATCAAGCTTCTTTGATCAAAAATCGCATTTTTTTGCTGAAAAACGTGATTTTCACAAAAGCAGTGTGTTTGACGCCGATGTCCAAGCTCCAGGATGCTCGACCATATACCGCACAATGCGGGGTTTTAGTTGCCGGTCAAACTCCTTGGAATCCAGTCTGCGCTGCACATCCAGCACCAATGACTTCTTTTCACTGTCGAGCGACGACAGGAAACTTTGCTTGAGTTTTGCGTAGTCCACGGGAGACTGCCTGATCATCTTTTCAAGTTCATCCTGAGCTATTTTTCGCAATTTCTGGATACTTTGGTCAGTTTTTTCATGAATTTTTGATTCTGTGTTGACAGGAATACGATTTAAAGGCACCCGAGGCGGCTCAATTTTTGAACGACCCATGGGATTCGCAGGCGCTTCGGATCTGACTGGAATTGATGGCAATGGATCGCGTTTTTGCTTTAGCAAATCACGTAATTCTTGCCGAAGAGGGGTTGTGGCCAGCGAAAATGGTGGCCATTGATCGGAGTTCGCCGCAATGTGTCCCAACTCGTGAGAACGCTGTAGCACCTTCGTAAACTCTGCGAAAACGCGCACCGCATTTTCAGCATGAACCTTATCTAGACCTGCTGTCACGGGGTGTGTCGCAATAACCCCATTCATGGGCAGCAGCGAAGTATCGACACTGCGCGCAATCCACTCCATAAATAATAGATGACTTTGCATCATCATACCTGGCGCAGTATGAATCCCGCATCCCGGCGCGTTGACAATGCTTGTCCAAATCGAACTCAGGCGCTCATTCATTGAGGCATTCTGCGATATTTGCGCAAAGCACTCGATGAGCCGTGGAGCACACTCTGTGATTGGACCTTTTAAAATACGAGATGATGCCAATCCAAAATACTCCACCTCTGCCCGGGACCTCAGACGCTCAGCGGAAGCCTGCCAAAGCAGCATAGGTGCTTCACCAGGACCTTGCTCGGTCAATGCCATGTAGTCTGTGGACGGCTCTTTATGCAAAAGACCATGCGCCACGAGACGTCGCCCCAGTTTTACGACCAGGCGTAAACGATCAAGGATCCATGAGGCCGCATCAGGGTTTTTCTTGGTCATTTTCAGCCCGGTCGTTAGTCCTGCCAAAGACGCTCCCACCAAACCATCAAGCCGCAACCACGCACTTTGATTTTGCATCACCTGTTCCATGCGAGCGTACAATACTTGCTCGGTAAGACCCAATTCGAGCCATATCGGTGTCCATAGCACGAGCGGTTGTCTGGAAAAATTCGCTGGTCTCAAAAGGCCGTGACCATTCAAATCATAAAGCCAATCCAAGTGGCCATCGATATAGCCACACAAAAGCTCTGATCCCCGTGCGGCTAATTCCAGGCAAAGCTTGGGGCCCTGCCCGGATTTGGTCGAAGTTGACCAGGACTCACTGGCAAAAAGATAAGAAACTTTAAGACGATCATGGCCATGATCTTTCGTTAGAAAACGCAGACCCACAAGCGTCTGAATCACCGTCCAAAGTCTATCACGCGAAGACGCGTCATTTGCTGGCAGCATTTTTTGCAAGGATTGGACATCAAGCTCGATTTGGGGTTTTAGACTTTCTGTCAAAAACACCTGTCTTTGTATGTCCCCAAGAACCAATGCCAAAAGCGCGAGCTCGTGTGCATCCATCCGAATGGGCATAGCACCCTGGCGCAAAAGCTCGCTTTCACTATCGCTATGATGCTCGCTGCGATGCATCACAGCAGACTCAAAGGCCTCGACCCACCATCCTGGAACAAATGTCCTCGTGGCCTCAAGTACCGATGAGTTGAAGGATGACGACTCTTTCACGGGGGAAGAAAACTCCTCGCGGCGCAATTCACTGATTTAGACTGCAGTGCCAAACCTCTTTCGTACCTGAGAAAAGCCCCCCATGTCGATCAAAATTTGGGCGACCATCGTTTTTTAACGTACTAATATGATTGATATTTTCATAATGTTTCTCAGATGGAACCAAGAACTGCCGAGACAACCGGACAGACGGCACAGGAAGTGCCGTGAATTTGTGCACGAGACCACTGGAGGCAGGGATCCATGGGCTTTTTCAAAAAAATGAATGACATCGTCACCCCGTGGGAAATCGTTGTCCTCCTGAGCATGGCTTGGATCGCCTTTGATATCCCATTGGAAGCCGCATTTCAGCATAAACCTACAAGTGTCGAGATCGCTCTGGATGTCATTCTCAGCGTTGTTTTCTTTCGACACGCTTTCAACAAAGCGCCAAAAGCTGTCATCAGTAAATATCCCCAATTGAACCATCTGGCCCATTGGTTGCCAAGTTTACCGCTTTTGAGTCTTGCCGTTCTGCTTGGTCACGATGACAAAAACTGGCCCATCTATCTTCAAGCCTTTCGGCTGATTCCCGTTGTCAGTATTGTCCAAGCGATGGTCGAAAGAACCAAGACGAGACTTGTACCTAAACGCTTCAAATTTATGATTGCCTCAACGATCGCCATGTTGGTCATCAACACATTGGCATGTGGATGGCTGGTGATCTACCCACCCGGCGACGATCCGCTGACAGATTACAACAAGGCACTTTACTGGCTGATCACAACCATCGCCACGGTCGGATATGGCGACATCACGCCCACAACCAATGGAGGGCGGGTCTATGCCATGGGCATGATGATTCTGGGAGCCACGATTTGGGGTATCATGATTGCCAGTGCCTCAAGACTCATGCTGGCAAGCGATCGCCGTAAAGAAAGAAAGAAAGAAAAAATGGAGGCACTCCATTCACTCTTTCATCATTATGAGATCCCCAAGCAAGTCCAGGAGCAGGTTGTCGGTTTTTTCAACCACCTCTGGTCTCGGAAAATGAGCGAGGATGAACACGCCGTCTTAAGCGAGTTACCTTCAGCCCTCCAGTCAGAACTACAAACCTATATGAATTTGCGCCCCATAAGCAGAGTTAGCCTTTTCAAGGGAGCCTCTTTTGAATGCCTTGCGGCTGCCTCGAAAAAATTGGAGCAAACATTTTTCGCACCCGGAGACAAAATCATCAGCAAGGGCGATATGGGGTCCGAAATGTATCTCATCGGCCACGGCAGCGTGACCATCCACAACGGTGAACAATATATTACGACACTGGGAGAGGGTGCCTGTTTTGGCGAAATGGCGCTGATTGGAGATGGGCTAAGAACCACCGATGTTACTGCTTCCAGCTACTGTGACGTCTTCAAACTCTCAAAAGAGAGATTCAATGAGCTGTTTAACACTCACGTCGATCTCCGTCGAAACATCGAGCGTATTGTTCTTGAGCGCAAGACCAAAACCACCACAAGTCATTCCGGACCTGACAATAAACTTGCGAGCTGAAAACAGCGCTCGTCAGTGGTGACCGTGTCGCACCAACGAGTGAATTTCAGCCTCCTTGGCGTGCGGCTTATCCGTGATCGGATGCTTCTCATTTTCATCCTTGACGCTGACAATACCCCCGCGTAATTGTGGCCGGGTTGCCAGGTAATCTTTGGTGTAAACCCATTTCTCCTCGGCCAAACCAGCCATCACGTATTCAGGCCCAAGTCGAATCGCGTCAACCGGACAGGCCTCTTCACAAAAGCCGCAAAATACACAACGCAGGATATCAATTTCAAATCGCACCGGGTATTTCTCAATCTCATTTTCAGGATGCTGACCAGCCTCAATATGGATGCATTGAGCAGGACAGTTTGTTGCGCAGAGAAAGCAAGCGGTACACCGCACGTTGCCATCGTCTCGCAATGTTAGAAAATGCTTGCCCTTAAAGCGATTGCTGTAGGTCGCCGGTTGTTCTGGCCACTCCAAAGTATTTGTTTTTTCACGACCAGAAATCTGGGCCAAGAATGTTTTGGCTGTAAATTTCATGCCGGTCATGATGGTTGTGAAGTAGCCCCATGCAGCGGAGAATCCATTGGCATCGATGGGCGGAGGATTAACTTTCTTAACTGCCATAACTGATCTCCTATGAGTACGCTTTCGCGTAAGCTTCAGATAGCCCTTTGACGACTTCGGCAACACATTTTGCATCTGCGACAGCGCAATTAAATGGGGTCGTCAAATGTCCCTCTTTGCCCTGATGGTTGACAAACGTCCCACGTTTTTCGGCGAAGCCTTTCAGCGGAACGACATGTTTCGCTGACTTGATTGTGTCAATGACACCATTCACCGACCAGAACGATACAAAATCAAGTTCAGACAAAGCGATCAAATGCGATTTCAGACTTGGGAAACCGAGAGGTATTTCGGGAACGAGAGCAATCACAATCTTAGCGCCGCTTCTAGCCACATCCTCGTGTTGATTCAAGGGTTTATCGCCGCCGACACCATGTCGTTTCATCGCCGCCAGTAGGCCCGCAGTGTTGGCGTTGCGATCACCACGAAGCAACAAACCATCAAAATCACCGATCTTTTCCGTTGGCTCCCGCCATTGATAGACTTTTTTGACGCCAAGCTTGCCAACGAAGAAATCGAAGAAAGCCGCATACTCTTCGTTTGTGTACTGCGCAGAAACAAGCAGAGCAACATCGTCAGGTTTATGATGCTTGAGTTTCGTGGCCAAAATTTTCATGGATTCCAAAAACTCAACGTCACGACGCTTACCGTGATCGGCGACAAACGCAAAGCGCTGACGCTCCTCGAGGTTCAGATGTCGATATGTGCCCCGACCGTAATCGCACATCCAGTGCCCATTTTGCTCACCCTGCCGAGGCTTCAGGCGATAATAAGAACCTGTCTGTTCCTTGCCATAAACATCAACCTGGCAGCCTGTTGAGCATCCAGCGCAGGTGGCAGGTTTATCTTTTAAAAACCAGACACGCTGCTTGAAACGAAAATCCTTGGAAGTAAATGCGCCGACGGGACAAATATCGACAAGATTGGCCGTATAGTTATGGGATATTTTCTTACCGGGATAAGTGCCGATAATAGCATGATCACCGCGATCAAAAATGCCCAACGCATCGGACTTGGTGACTTCTTTTTCAAAACGAACACATCGACTGCAGAGGATACATCGTTCCGTGTCGAGCACAAGGTCGCCGCCAACGTCCAAGGCCTTGGGCTTCAAGACTTTCGGGCGGTCCATTTGACTTTGATATTTACCGACTGACATGTAGTAATTTTGTAGACCACATTCACCAGCTTGGTCACAGATGGGACAATCTAGAGGGTGATTGATGAGGTGAAACTCCAAGGCCCATTTATGAGCATCCTTGCACTCCTCGGTATCTGTCCTGACATCCATGCCTTCAGCCGCCTGAAGGTTGCAGGCAATCTCAAGTTTTGGTCGGCCTTCAACCTTAACCAGACAGAAACGGCAGACTCCGGCAACCGAGAGTCCTGGGTGCCAGCAAAAATGCGGAATTGCGATTTTCATTTGCTGTGCGGCCTGCATGACGGTGGTACCTTTTGGCACCGTCACCGCCTGCCCGTTGATTTTGAATGAGACTGTCTCGCTCACGCTGATGTACCTCGCTGAATATAGGCCCGGATCTCATCACCGAACTTTTTAGTTATCGCCATGGTCGGCATGGCCGCCGCATCCGACAGCGCACAAATGGTTCGTCCGCCCATTTGCTTAGCCACGGTCCACATCTTATCAACATCCGAAACATGGCCCTCGTGGTCATAAATACCGCCCATGATATTCGCAAGCCAGCCCGTCCCTTCCCGACATGGCGTGCACTGTCCGCAAGACTCATGATGATAAAAATCAGCGATAACCTTCATCAACTCAACCATGCTCTGCCGATCATCAATGATCATGATGGCGCCCGATCCAAGCATGGAGCCCTTGGCAGCAATCGCTTCGTAGTCCAAGGTTAGGCCTTTTAACTCTTCCGGCGTCAACACCGGTGCCGAAGCGCCACCAGGAATACATGCTTTGAGCGTGCGCCCCGGCAGCATACCACCGCAATCCTCGTTGAGAAGTTTCTCAAATGAGTATCCCAATGGAAGTTCATAAACCCCAGGCTTCTTGATAGCGCCGGCGATTGAAAACAACTTGGTGCCTGGTGATTTTTCGGTGCCAATGGCTTTATAAGCGGCTGCGCCGTGGCTCATAATCCAAGGGACTGCTGCAAATGTTTCCGTATTATTGACAACCGTTGGGCGGCCAAGATAACCGCTCACAGCAGGAAATGGCGGTTTTAGTTTGGGCTGACCTTTTTTTCCCTCGAGCGACGAGATCAGCCCGGTTTCCTCGCCGCAGATGTAGGCACCAGCCCCCGTGTAATGATCAAGATCGAAATCGAAACCTGATCCTTGGATATTTTTCCCGAGGAATCCAGCGGCGTAGGCCTCTTTGATGGCCGTTTCAAGCCACTTGATCTCCTCAAAAAATTCGTAGCGGGTGTAAATGTACCCCTTTGATGCACCGATGGCTTTTGCTGCGATCGCCATACCTTCAACGATCATGTGAGGACTCAGTTCAGCAATGTACCGATCTTTAAAAGTCCCTGGCTCGCCCTCGTCGTTATTGCAAATCAAGTAGCGGGGACCGGGAATATTCTGCGGTACAAAGCTCCATTTTAGCCCTGTCGGAAACCCTGCTCCCCCGCGCCCCCGAAGACCGCTCTGCTTCACCTCTTCGATAATCTGCGCTGAAGGCATCGCAAAAGCTTTTTTTAAAGCCTGATATCCACCCTTGGACACATACGTCTCCAGTGAACGACTATTCGTAACACCTTCGAAAGCGGTCAGAATTCTTACTTTGTCTGTTGTATTACCCATGCGTCAGCCCCCTCACGTCAAAGGTGCATATTTTGAAAGAATTTGATCGACATTCTCGATCGTCACCTTGTGATGTCGATCCTTATTGACGAGCATCGCTGGTGCCTGATCACAAACACCCAGACATGGCACACCGATCATCTCAAACGGGGCATCTTCCCCCATCTTTTTTTCGAGTTGTTCAATGTGACTCTCGATGCGTTTCATAACGTCTTTAGCGCCCATCATGCAGCAAACGATATTGTCGCAAAATTGGATCGGATGTTTTCGTGGTTTCTCTTGACGATAGGCCTTGTAGAAGGTCAGAACCTCCTTGATCTGAACCCGGTTCAGACCGTACGTCGATTCAAGAGCATCAATGTGCTTATCCTGCACCCAACCGTATTCATCTTGGATCACATGCAAAATTGGAAGAATCGCCGACCGCTTGGTTTCGTAGCGTGTCAATTCTTTCTTGATGACGTCTTGTATTGAAGGCGAAAAAACAGTTTCTGCGCTCATATGATCAGCTCTCCAGAAATTAGCGGTCAAGCTCACCCGCGATAATATTGATCGTTCCAAGGGTCGCAACAATGTCTGCAATCATGTCACCTTGACACATCTCGGTAATTGCTTGGAAGATTGCAAAACAAGGCGGACGACACTTCACCCGGTATGGGACCCCGCTACCATCAGACACGACATAAAATCCAAGCTCACCATTAGCGGCTTCATACCCTTGATAAATCTCACCCGCTGGAACCTTCACGCCATTGATGACCTGCATGAATTGGTTCATGAGTCCTTCAATATTGCCATAAACATCCTGCTTGTTCGGCAACACAATCGCAGGATCATCGATATCCACTGGTCCGGATGGGATATTGTTTAAACATTGCTCGAGAATTCTGCAGCTCTCCAGGATTTCTGCCATGCGCACCTGATAGCGGTCATAGCTGTCTCCTCGATCGCCAACGGGCACATCAAACTCCAGCTGGTCGTATCCGTAATAAGGCGCATAAACACGCATATCAAGAGGCACTCCAGTCGCGCGTAAACATGGACCTGTAAATCCCCAATTGACAGCACTCTCAGCGGAGATCTTGCCGGCGCCCACCATTCTTTTGACGAAGATCCGGTTTTTTGTGCAAAGCAGGTCGATTTCGCGATGAGCCTGACGGATCACCTTGATGGTCTCTCTCGCCTCCTCAACCCAACCTGCTGGAAAATCAAACCCCATGCCGCCAATTCTGGAGAGCGACACCGTCAGACGAGCTCCACATAACTTTTCAAACAGTTCATAGACTTTTTCGCGTGCAGCGAACCCCAGCCAGAAATTCGTAAGACCACCAAGATCCACAACGTTCGTCGTGATACAGACAAGATGGTCAATGCAGCGGCTAAATTCATCCAAAATAACACGCATCGTCTGAGCTTTTGCAGGGATCGTGACCCCAAGCTGTTTTTCGATCGCGCGACACCATGCATTGTTATTCATCGGGGCAGAACAGTAATTGAGTCGATCTGTGTAAGGAATGATTTGATTATAATTATGGTTCTCACACATCTTTTCGAAACACCGATGCAGATAGCCAATCTCAACATCCAGTTTTTCAATCGTCTCACCAGAAAGAACAGCCATAAACCGCAGCGTGCCATGCGTCGCCGGGTGGGCTGGTCCAATATTGATCCAGACCTTGTCCTCAAGGTAATCATCCTGCGCTCTCAGCATACGCTCCCGGTCTTTTTCGAACACATGATGAAGCGGCGTCTTAAGCTCTTGATTGCGATCTGCCGGATAATCTTTGCGCAACGGATGCCCTACAAAGTCCTCGTGACAGAGAATCCGGCGCAAATTCGGATGTCCTTTGAATTTGATTCCAAAAAGATCAAAAGCCTCTCGTTCAAACCAGTTCGCCGCTTTGTAGATAGGCGTCAATGAAGGAATGTCATCGCCCTCGTTGACTTTGGACTTCATGCGGATGCGCTGATTCGTGTCGGGATTCAACAAGTGATAAACAACGTCAAATCGCTTGTCCCGCTCTGGATAATCCACGCCACAAACATCTAATAAGTATGGAAAGGATTTCTTTAACTCCTTCGCCACATCCAACACGCTTTCGTGATTTACGATGATGCTGTCTTCATCCGCGTAGCGTTCATTCTTGATATATTCGACGCCAGCCTGAGGTAATTTGGACTTTAGCTGCTGGCTGAGTCCATCAACGTAGTGGGATTGGCTTGATGTATTGGACATGCCCGAAGTGCTCCTAACAATCATTCCGCATTAAAGTTCCTAGCCACTGCAGCAGCTTCGATCGCGCAGGACAAATCTCAAATGTCAGAATTCAATAATGATTTTGCCCAAAGGTACCGTATTACCCTACCATTGCGCCACCATCCGGGCAAGCAGTGCAAGCAGGCGCACATCGTGCCTTATTTTTTAGCAGAAGTCTCCCCGTGCGCGCCCTTGTCCCCCATGATTTTATCTATCGAAAGTTTTCCGACTGCTATAGAACTATCGTCTGCGTCATTTCGCAGCAAAAAGCCATTTTTATAAGCAATTCAAGGATCAAGTTATGACACCATCAGCGTTGATGTGGCACCGCACTCATACTCTCGGCGAACTCACCAAAGCCCATGCCGGCCAAGAAGTCACACTGTCCGGGTGGGTCAATCGGCATCGCGATCATGGTCAATTTATCTTTCTCGACCTGCGCGATCGTTATGGCATCACTCAGGCTGTTGTAGACCCCGACCACGCTCCGGCGGCTTACGAGATTGCAAGAACATTACGCGCTGAATTCGTGATCGCCATTAAAGGAAAAGTCAACTCAAGACCAAGTGGCATGGTCAACAAGAACATGGCGACAGGAGAGATCGACGTACTTGTTTCTGACATCAAAATTCTCAACAAGTGCGAGGTGCTACCTTTTACGATCCAAGATGAGACCGAGGCATCTGAAACGCTCCGTTTAAAATACCGCTATTTGGATTTGCGCCGTCCAACGCTCAAGCAAAACATGATTCTCAGGAGCAAATTTGTACGTGAAATGCGCCGCGCCCTCGACAACCGTCACTTTATGGATATTGAGACACCATTTCTTTATAAATCCACGCCCGAGGGGGCTCGTGAGTTTCTGGTACCCTCCAGAATCCATGCGGGGCATTTCTATGCGCTACCACAAAGCCCTCAGCTGTTCAAACAAGTGCTCATGATCAGTGGCTTTGACCGTTATTATCAGATCGTGAAGTGTTTCCGCGATGAGGACTTGCGCGCTGACCGCCAACCTGAATTTACTCAGGTGGATATCGAGATGAGCTTTGTGGATGAGGCCGTTGTGACGGAAACCTTAGAATCCGTAACACGAGAGGCGGTGACCAATTTCTATGATGGGGCGATTGCACTCCCATCAAAGTTCCCGCGCTACACTTTTGCTGAGGTCATGGAAGATTATGGGGTTGATAAACCTGATATGCGGTTTGGGCTGAAGCTTAAAAATCTAACGGACCTTGTTGGCGGTTGTGAATTTAAAGTATTCAAGGACGCTGTGGCCACAGGCGGTATTGTCAATTGTCTGGTCGTGCCCGGAGCTGCGGAGACTTTCAGCCGCAAAGATCTTGACGAGCTAGGCGAACTGGCGAAAGCACACGGCGGTCGAGGGCTGGCATGGATCAAAAAGACGACAGGATCCGGTGTCGCAAGCTGGAATGGCCCCATTGCGAAGTTCTTCAAAGATCACGACTGCGCTGCCATTGATGAGCGAGCAGGCACCAAAGCCGGAGATTTAATCTTATTTGGAGCGGGAGCATATGACGCCACCAAAGCCATGCTGGGAGCCGTTCGCAACTTTCTTGGAGCCAAGCTCAAGCTATACAATCCCAAGGACCTCTATTTTTTGTGGGTGACGGAATTCCCACTACTTGAGCGCGATACGGAAAACAATCGCTGGTTGGCCAGGCATCATCCTTTCACCTCCCCGCGCCCCGAGGATTTTCATCTGCTCAAGACGGATCCAGGCAAAGTCCGCGCCTCTGCCTATGACCTAGTCCTCAACGGCTATGAGGTTGCAGGAGGATCCATAAGGATCCATGATCCTGAGGTTCAGAAACAACTTTTTGCGACCATCGGTCTGACCGACGAAGAGGCGCAAAGCAAATTTGGTTTTCTTCTTGAGGCATTACGCTTTGGAGCTCCGCCTCATGGTGGCATGGCTTTCGGCGTCGACCGCATGGTCATGTGCCTGACAGGGGCTGATGCCATTCGTGATGTCATCGCCTTTCCTAAAACGCAAAAAGGCACTTGCCTCATGACCGGCGCCCCCAGTATGGTTGGCGGTCTTCAACTCAAGGACTTACACGTCAAAGTTGACGCACCGGCCTCAGGAGCACCCACGACATGATGATTGACGCAGATCGTTCAGACCGCCCTCAAATCGAATCCCTCGCAAGCGTCGCATCGTTTCCCATGGGTCCCAGGATGCGCGAATGGCTCGGAGTTGCAGCGTCAGATTACTGTGGTGAACGCACTGAGAACCCATCAGCAGAGCAGGTCGCGACATTTTCTGAGTGGGTCGTTACGCACATGGAAGACAGCACACCGAAGGATGCTGACCACCTCACTGACCTCCTTGAAGAACTGGTTGGGATGAACGTACCTTTACTTGCAATGAAGCTTGCAGATGCCTACCCCCATCTCTTTCCTCATGACGATTTTCGCGCAAATCTCCATCTGGGCAACGCCGCGATGCTCGTCGGCGACCTGGCAAAGGCTGAAATCGCGTTTATGACAGCCCAAAAAATCGTCCCCGAGGAGCCCGCCCCTTACATTAACCTGACGCAAATTTACTGCCATGACGGAGCATTAAAACAAGCAAAAGACTGGTGCTTGGCAGGCTTGGACGCCGAGTCTGACAATACGCGCCTGTGGGAGCTCCTCGCCTGGATCGAGCAAACCGCTCCCGGCAGTTCCCACGAATCGACGGCAAAAGCGATAGCGGACCATGCGAAAACATTGAATTCATGGGCAGGAACGTCCCTAGCGTGTGATCTGCTGAATGCAGAGGATCCTCTGACCAAGCTCGCGGCCCTGGAGACATTCTGGGATGAGGGCCTACGTGATGAGGAGTTTCTGATCGAGTGGACCGCCGTCCTCGGTATGGCCGGCCGCTATGACCGCATCCCAGCGATTGTTTGGCAGGCGGAAAAGGCCGCATCAAACCAATTACCTTGGCAGCTTATGGCGCACTTAGCGCAATCATATCTGGGTCTTGGACGAGACGCCGAAGCGCTCACAACTCTCGACAAACTATTACGATTCAAGGGACTGCCAGATGTCGCCCATCAATCCATTCAGGCCATGCAGCTGGAAATCAAGAATTCATCTGTGAGTCATTAAAATATTCATATTATTTTAAAGATTATTGCATAAAAATGGTTGACAATTGTTACCAGATTGGCTATCTCGGCACCATCTGTGGATTGATTCTTTAAATTGATATTAAAATCTTGCGTCCTCTGGGGGCATTCATGAAGGCACTAATCGTCGACGACGATAGCACGCTCCGTCTTATCATCCGGGCAGTTCTTGAAAAACGCGGTTTTCGTGTGCTCGAAGCGGAAGACGGGCAGATGGGCGTTGAGATGGTGCAACGCAATCCGGACATTGGAGTTGCAATCCTCGATGTCAACATGCCGCGCATGAATGGCCTTGATGCTTTGGCAAGAATCAAGGCCATCAACCCGACCATATTTTGCCTTGTGGCGACTGCTTACTCCAATATGAATGACGCGATCACTGCCATCAAGCATGGTGCCTACGATTACATTCAAAAACCTGTGGATCCCGAGCGCCTCTCGAAACTTCTCGATAAAGCTACGGCCGCAAACAACATGGTTGTTGAGGCCAGCTTTTCAGCACCCAAGTTGACATTTGACGAGGGCCGCTCAATTGTTGGTGGAAGTTCGCACCTGACTCAAGTTTTTGACGTGATTTACAAACTTGCGAAAGTAGACACCTCCGTCATCATTCGTGGCGAAAGCGGCACAGGAAAAGAACTCGTTGCCCGCGCGCTACACTTCAATAGTCACCGCAAAAATGGGCCCTTTGTCGCTCTAAATTGCGCAGCAATCCCGGACTCTCTGATTGAAAGTGAACTTTTTGGTTATGAGAAAGGGGCGTTCACAGGCGCTGACAAACGAAAAGTTGGCAAATTCGCCCTTGCAGAGGGCGGAACGCTATTTCTGGATGAAATTGGTGACATCAGTCTGGCAACCCAAGTGAAATTGCTGCGCGTTCTCCAAGAAAAAGCTTACACCATGGTCGGTGGAACTCAAGAAATCAAGGCCGATGTCCGTATTGTCGCAGCGACGCACAAACCGCTCGAAAAAATGATTGCAAATAATGAGTTTCGTGCCGATCTTTTCTTCCGACTGAATGTACTCCCGATTCATCTCCCACCGCTTCGGGACCGCAAAGAGGACATTCATGATCTTTGCCAGTATCTTTTGAAGAAATTTAATAAGTCGCATAAACGCAAAATTACGGCAATCAGTGACAAAGCCATGAGCTTGCTGATGAGTCACACCTGGCCGGGCAATGTTCGTGAATTGGAAAATGCCATGGAACGAGCCTTCATCATGGAATCTACGGATGTTCTGCAGGAGTCGTCTTTTGACTTGCATACAAGTTCAAGTGGCATGATGATTCCTGGCATACCCGCAGCTGACCCGGCGAATCAAGTGTCGAGTGCTTCCATGAATTCTGCGCCAGCTTTCGCCGACGAGATCGCCGCCTCTCGGGCGACCAATCAGCCGCCATCTGGAATTGCACCTTGTAGCCAAGAAACCAGGGTCATCGATGAGCTTAACTATCCGGCAATGCGTGATCGATTTGAGCGCGAATTTATTATTAAAGCTCTCAAAGCCTATAAGGGACGTATCAACCAGACAGCCGAAGCGACGCAAATGACCAAAGTCACGCTCCTTAGGAAGCTCGAAAAATACGGGATTGACGCCAAAGACTACTTTAAGCTTTGACCAGTAGTCTGCCTTAAAATCAGGCTTTCGCAGGCCATCAACGACTGAGGTCCCGTCGACCGGTCGCCTCGCGTTTACATGCTTCTGAAACCCCCCGAATTCACAGCCATAAATGGTTCTGTGAAGCCGCTCCTCAAATTTTTTAAAATCATTGGTGCATGCTATACTTGAAGCGTCAGATTATTGCTTCAATTTTATTGCTTCAATTGCAAATCACAGGAACGCATGCGCACGTATGATCGAGAATCAGACGACATTACAGCCCAATCGCAATCTGAAAGAAAAATTGGCACTGGTGCGTCTCAGCCGATGGTCGAATCTTTCTCCAGATACGTTAGCTGCTGTGCGAGCAGAGGTCGCTTTGGCACTGGGATTACCGACCCACGCTGACAAACATGCGATGACGTATCCTTCGACGGAAACACTTGATGACGATGGCGTCAAAATCAATCTGCAGATCCGCCAGCTCATGGCGGCCGGTGCTCCATGGCACGTGATCTCCGATATTTTGTGGCAGGACTACAACGCGGCACCAAGTCTGGGCAAAGCCGCTCGCATTCTTGAAACGTCATTTGTCCAGGCAAGCCCTGGCGAGACCTTGGAAGTTTTCAAGCATCTTATGTCATCAGGAACAAAGGGCTTCTACTGGCTTCTACATCCGAGACTGCGAGACTTTCTCGTCGAACACGCGCCAGAGCAGAACCTAGAGCAGCTTTATTGGATTCTGGCCCGCGAGCGCAACGATGCTAAACTAAGCGGCATTGAACTCACCTATATTTTCCTTCGCGTTGCCACCACATCCGACAAAACCGCCGCATGGATGTTTTTTCGACGGCATCAAGCACGGATCCTTGAGGCATTTGTTGGCCAGAAACACTTTGGCATGTCCCAGAGCCAGTTGATCTTCAGAGCCGGTGAATTAGCCCTTGGCCAAGGCTACACGGAGGACGCTAGAGAGCTCTTCCTGACTCTGCCCTCGGGCAGCTCCGAACGCGAAACAGCGCTTCAGCTTCTCCTAAGATTTGAAAGCAACACCGTCGACAAGCATAAGAATAGTTATTTTGTGCGCGTAGAATCAACTCAAGACTGGCAAGAGAGGCTTCAGTTAATCTCTAGTTTTTGCGACACCTGCCGCCAGGCGCAAGCTATTAAGGATCCAAATCGCCCTGCACTTGACATTCTTTTATCCTCAATTCTGCGTTGGGTCCCCAAAAGCGCCGAGGCCTGGCGTCAAGTCGGAGAGCTAATCATCCGGCATCGCGATTTAGCCTCGGCGCTCCCAGGGCTATTTAAAACATTTGTGGATCAGGCGGTCATATTCCATGGACCAGATATTGACGGTGCGCTATGGGGGGCAGCGATTCAAAATCAACCGGAAACCACCACCCAAAAATTCCATCACTGCGTGGGCTTACTTCACAGATATGTGACAAACCCTAAAGCTGGAGAGCGCATTTTCTGGCAGGCTCATACCGGCATGCTTGAACTCGAACATGGACCCACCAACCAACCATGGTCATTGCGCGATCTGCTCAAGACCGCAAATCAGTGGATCAATCAAACCACGATTTTGACGGAGCGAGATCGCAAACGGGCTTGTGCCGCCATCAAACTGGGACTCGAAGGCCCGATGGCTAAACGAGAAACATTCGAAACGTACATGAGCCACTGCGAGCCTGCCCCCGAATTATTACTCCACGCGATTGCACGGACGGCAACCGAATCCGGGCAGCATAATTACGCCACCAGCGTCCTGATCAGATCAGGACTCACGCGATCTTTCTCCAATAAAGAGCTACTCCACATTTGGACCCAGGCAAGTGGCCACCCATCTCCAGATTTAGCGTGGCGTGTCGCGACAGTTTTGGCCGCCCGTGATGCACTACCAGCAACCATCAAACACACATGGGAGATCAGCGGCGAAAGACGCACAGTTTACACGCCGTTGCCCCTGACATCCCAGGATATTGAGTGTGCGCTAAGCGACCTTTCCATGGCATCAAAGCGGCTCGCGCACGCCCTTTGTGCTCTTGGCTATAGAATCAATGAGCTTGCTCACTTTAACAATAGCCCAAACCAAGCATCACCATCAATTAACGGCACATCGACCATCGAAATCAACATTTCCGATGCCTTAAAAAACACGCAAAGTTTGCCGTTGCCAACGAAGACGGTCATCGAGGTCACTGGGATCCACATGATTCCCTCTGCGGCAGTTCCGCTCGCTCAAGCAATTATCAACGGCCCCTGGCTCTTTGCAACCCGAATCATCAGCCAAAGACTTTCCATGCCCTCCTGGGGCTGGAACCTGAGCATCCTTCAGCATCACGTCAAAAATATTCTGCCACTCATTGGCAAGGACTCAAGTTCGCGAATTGACGCAAAGATGTCTAAATGGATCGCCTCAATGTCATCACAGGAACGAATGGCCTGGAACGATATTCTCCATTGCTCAATGGGTGAAGTCCCCGAAAATGTCGCCAATGATTTGATTAAATTTGTCTGCAGACTTGCATTGATCGTATACCCTGGAAATTTTGGCGCGCTCAAAACAGCACAGCAGATCAAACTGCCGCTGGACATCATTCGTGACATGGAATGGTTCCTGCTCAGCGAAGCTCTGAGCAATTTACGTGCGAGACGTGGCATCGCCGCAAGAGTCGCCGTACCAGAGTCCCTCAAGCGTCCGTTTACCTGAATGTCGAAAACTTATCGCGATAGCTAAAACCAGCTAGACGTCCTTGGGAACGTTCACGATCAAAGATTCGTGACGGGAAGTCAAGGGTTCCACTTGACGACAAACCAATAACCGCGGCCGCGAGCATGGCTCTGAAATACCGTTGATGATCACGCGATGTGAATGGATCCACACCGAGGCTTGAACGTGAAAACATACTTGGACCTTGCGCGTCATCGTGCACGGCGCCAGGCACTGTGACTTCCAACATTTCACTTCTGATGTTTTTGAAAAAATTTTTTCGGCCACGAGCCATAAATAGTCGTTGATCGGAGCCAAGCAGAACAACCGGCGAGACAACTTTTCGCATCGCTTTTGTGACGCGACTATGCACGACAGCAGGATCCAACAAAATAGCACCTAGAACCGGAGCTCCATCAGCCATCGCAAGAATTGAGGCACTCCCTCCAAACGAATGGCCGACAACAATGATTTTTTCACTATCAACCGTGGTACCAAGTAAGTCGGGACTACGGTGCAGAAGATCTATAAGTCGATGAAGTCGCCGGCCATTTTCCAGCCACTGGTCGCGATTTGGAAACTCGACACTCAAGACATGAAAGCCCCACGATGACAATCGCGCCCCTTGCTCCCGATGCGCCGCCTTTGCGGAAAAATTACCATGGCTGATCACAACCAACGGCGCCTTGTCTTGGATGATCGGCGCAAAATGATCCAAAACAATACTCTCATCCAGGTTTAGAGGCAACTCACGGTTATAACGGGACTGCACCACCAGCGGGCCATCCTCCGCAAATCGGCTCAATGGAGGATCTAGCAATAAAATGTTCTGATGAATCGGTTCAATGGCTATGGGCTGTGCCCGACGCTGGACGGACCAAACGCAGGACATCAATGTCGATGAAAGCAAAAAGTAAGATAACAGGGCTTTCAATTCGGATTCCTTCCCTTTAAAATCTAAGGGAGTTATCGGACCTTCCAGAAGAACATTCAGTGGGTAATATTTGCCCTAAAAGGATTTATGAAGACGTTAACGATCAATCGCTGGTTACGCTTGCAGTTCCTGTCATCGAGGCTGTCGTGGATATCGGTCTACGCGCTATTATTCACAATGATCGCAGGCTGTAAAAGCTTCTACGACCTGAATTCCTATGCTAAATCGAAGATGAAGGGCTCGATTGGAACCACTGACTGGCAATACGCCTATGGCTACACTGACCCTGAAGCCAAACTACCGGACGGTATGGAGATCATGATTATCCTGACAACGGCAAAACCCAAACATGCCTGCCCAGATGTAAACGATAAATTACCGGATGCCAGAGAGGTCGTGATTACGATTGATGGCAAGCCAGGCGAGATGAAAATTGGCGGCTCAACCGGAAGATTAGAAACCGAAGATGACATGTTCACATACAAAAAAAGTGAACGAGTCGCCCAAGTCTCTTTTTTTGATCCAAGCCAACCAGAGTCAAAAAGATTTTTGTTTGCCACCCGTGGAAAAGTCAAAATTTCTAAAATTACAGCAAATTCAATCGAGGGAGCCATTGTTGCGAAACTTGACCAGGGAAACTTCGCCAACGGGCAATTCAAGGCCAAAATATGCAAATACGGCCAATTAAATTAGTCAGAAAATGACTCTAATCATTGAGATGTGGCATGGCCCTGGTCAGTCGTAAATATTCCGCTCATACTTCTGCGTTGAGTCTTGCCACGGACCGTAGCTCCACTCCTCAACTGGAAGTAAGAAATTTGTGAGTAGCCCGATAAAAATCATCGGCAGTCCGATGACAAACCAATGGTCTCCCCTCTTCTGAGCTAGATTACCCCATATCCATGAACTGAATAAAAACGTCAGCAGAAGGCACAAAAAAATTGTGAATGCACGACGTTTTGCGTAGATATTCAAAGCGACGTATTTCGACTCATTACTGATCGGAGCTGATTTCTTTCTTGCCATAGGACCCTCAATGTCAGTTTTTATTGCCCTTTTTTTCCTGTAAAGCTTCTTGTATCGACACTTCAAAAGCGGTTCGCTTCTTCACATACATCCAACGCAAACTCGGAACCAAAAGAAGAATCGAAAAGACGACCATCTTACCAACGGGTCCATATTGGGACTTAACCCCAAATGGCAGCACGAGAATCAGCATCACACCGAGAGCCATAATGGCTCCCATGTATGTCACTTGAGAAATTTCATCGCGACGATCCACGCCCCTGAGGCTCGCAAAAAGCGCCAAGAACCAGAGTCCCCAGAAGACTAACGGACCAAGGTCCTGGACTCTAAAGTCGGTAAATAGCCCCTTCAGATCGATTAAGAAAAGCTCGAGTCTCACGAGGAACCTCCCCACCTTGTTTTTCTATAATCGGAAAGTATTTAAATGACTTAACAGGCAAAACTTGCTCACCATTGGCCGGTGCGCTAGGATTGACGCTCAGCCATTTTCAATGGGGGCCCGAAACTATGAGTCACCTTTTTGTACGCAAACTCACAGGCATCTTAGCTCTGACGCTGGCATTATCTTTTAACGGCGAAACCCAGGCAGCATCGAGAAATAGTCCTTCTTCAGGAAAAAACAACAAACTCACCAATGAGCCCGCAGGTGTCATCTCATTTGAAAAGCCAATCATCGATTTCGGCATGGTGAAGCGTGGAACAAAGCTGTCTGGGACATTTAACTTCCAGAATATCGGAAAAGGCCCGTTAACCATCCAAGGCGTCCAAGCATCTTGTGATTGCACCACGGTCGAGGCAGCTAAAGGCAAGTCATTTGGCCCCGGAGAATCAGGGTCATTGGAAGTGGCATTTGATACGACAGATTATTCTGGCAAAGTCACAAAGGCGATCACGGTCATAACCAACGAACGTTCCATGCCCGACCGCACTCTAACTTTGACCGCCACCGTAAATAGCGATGTCGACGCAAACCCACCTCTTGCTGATTTTGGGGATGTGGTTCTGAATCAGACGCCCCAACAAAAAATACGATTAAAAAACAGTATGAAGTACGACTTAAAGGTCGAAAAAATCCGTTACAACGAGGAATTTCTCGACGTTGGGTACACCAAAGAAGGTCGCGAATTCACCATATACATCAAACTTAAACCAACCATTCCTATCGGCTTTTACAAAGACACCATTTGGGTCAAGAACAACTCCCCATCTCTTCCAGAGATGCCAATTCCTGTTCGGGCCACTATTCGCGGCCAAATTGCAGCAACACCCGCCTACATTGAATTTGGATCTATCGCGGTTTCGGAAAAATCATCGCGCCAGATCTCCCTGACTGCGGTTGAAGGATTTGACATCACAAGCAACGCGATCGAGCTTAATGTCAATGGTGGGAAGCTTGATGACGGACAAAACCTCATGCGTGTTAGTGTCACACCAGCAGAAAAAAACGGCAAAAAAGTCAGTCTAGAACTTATGAACCCTGGAAATCGATCTGGCAGTGTTCATGGCAAGGTCACCCTGCAAACGACAAACCCACAGCAAAAAAGCCTTACCGTCGATTTTTACGCGTTTTTCAGGTGACTTCGCACATGGGCAAAAATAATCTATCCAGTGAACATTAATGGGTCAGGTAGCCCTCGAGAGCGATCTTGTTGCCACCTGTGATCTTGACCGGCAGCGTCTTGCCAAGTAGTTGAGCGCTGCTTTTGACCCGGACGGTTCGATATTCAGGCGTCCGCCCAACCCAAATACCCGGATTTTTGCGGCTCTCATATATGAACATCACGTCTTTCACCGTGCCCACATCAGCCAACGCCAACTCGAGCGTGATTTGATCTTGTAGGGCATTCAATCGTGATAATCGTTGGTCTTTTATGTCTTCAGGGACTTGATCCGTGAAACGCGCCGCAGCCGTTCCTCGCCTCGAGGAGTATTTAAACGCAAAAACAAAGCTGAATCGCACTCGTTCGACCAATCGCAGCGTTTCCTCAAATTCATCATCCGTTTCACCTGGGAAACCCACGATCAAATCAGTGCTGATGGCAATGCCTGGCACAGCCTGTCTCAGCCACTCCACGCGCTCCATGTACTCGGAAACCGTCACCTTGCGCTTCATGCGTTCAAGTGTCCGATCGTGACCTGCCTGGACCGGCAAATGAATGTATCGGCCCATTTTAGGATCTTCCCCAAAAAGCCTAGCCAGT
The DNA here is from genome assembly GCA_044375465.1 of Oligoflexales bacterium. GTDB lineage: Bacteria > Bdellovibrionota_B > Oligoflexia > Oligoflexales > RGVZ01 > CAMDKS01. The sequence continues at coordinate 21,744 of JBILMN010000030.1, forward strand.
GGACGAGTGAAGTCATGTGGGTTTGATGTGGTAAATCTGATCCGCTCGACTCCATTCACTTGCGCTACCGACCGAAGCAGATCCACGAATGGCCCGCCATCCTCAGGGACGTCATCACTTCCGATCAAATCGAGGCCATAGCTATTCACATTTTGACCTAAAAGAGTGATCTCACGAGCGCCCTGACTCACCATATAGGACACTTCACGAATGATTTCATTTTTGGTGCGACTGATCTCGCGGCCTCGGGTGAACGGCACAACACAGAATGTACAAAAATTATTGCATCCTTGAATGATATTCACAAATCGTGTGATTTCTTTTTTACCGGTCACCGACGGAATATGGGGCATAGGATCGCCAAATTCGGAGTCCACCGGCTCGAATGCAGAGACGTCATCCTTATGGCGATCAAATCCGGTGGCTATGGCCGTCATACCAGTCGCCTTGTTTTCTTGAAGAAGACGGGGCAACTGATCAATCTTTCCGGGACCAATTAAAACATCGATCTGCGGCGCTAAATCAGTCAATTTTTTGCCGTCGGCTTGGGCCACACAACCAGTCACTGCAATTTTAAGTGCAGGATTTTTGGCCTTGAGCTGGTCTAGTACGCCCAATCGGCTTAAGACTTTGTGGCGAGCTTTTTCACGAATATGGCAGGTATTGAGGAGGATCAAATCTGCGGATTCAGCCCCACCTGACGTCAGCTCATAATTTTGGCCCTCGAGTAATGCAAGCATGCGTTCACTGTCAGCGACATTCATCTGACATCCCCAGGTCTCGATATGGACCTTGGATTTCATCGGCGAGGTTTCCTTTACCTGATCGAGGTTGCTTTGCAACATAGGGGATTACTTCCTGTTCCTTTTACGAGCGTCTTTAGCTGCCTTGCGCATTTTCTTTAATTTGTCCCGATCCACCTTCTTCTGAGTCACGCCGGCAGAACCGCCGAACATGTCAGCCATTCCCGGCATACCTGGCATCCCTCCACCACTCATCATGCTTTGAGCCATTTTACGCATCTGATTGAGTTGACCGAGACCTCCCATACCTGGAATCTTGCCAAGCATCCCGCCGAGTCCCTTGCCCATCATTCCCATCATCTGACGCATGGATTTAAAGCGTTTAATCAGCTCTTGAACATCGGACGGCTTTTGACCGCTACCTTTGGCGATGCGGCGAATCCGACTTTCGTTGAAGACAGAGGGATTGATGCGCTCCTGTTCGGTCATGGAATCAATCATAGACTTGACTTTCACAAGCTCGCCATCGTCAAGATTTGCGTCCTTGGGAATCAAACCCTGCATGGGGAGTTTTGCCATGATATCTTTAAGGGATCCCATCTGTTGAATCATGGATAATTGCTGGTAAAAATCTTTGAAACTAAACTGCCCATCAAGCATCTTCATCATTTCGGCTTCTTTATCGCCAGTATGAACACGCTCAAAATCTTCCATTAAACCCACGACATCGCCCATGCCCAAAATACGGCTTGCGAGGCCCTCAGGCCGAAACTCCTCAAGCCGCGCGAGATCTTCGCCCATGCCAAGGAACTTAAGTGGCTTGCCTGTAACGCGCCTGATACTAAGTGCCGCGCCGCCGCGGGTATCACCATCAAGCTTGGTCATGACAACACCGGATATGTCCAATCGATCATTAAATGCTTTAGCGGTGGTTACCGCGTCTTGCCCCATCATGGCATCGCAGACAAACAGGATATTATCTGGTTTTGCTCGGGCCTTGATCTCATCGAGTTCAGCCATCAATTCAGCGTCAATGGTCAGACGACCAGCGGTATCAAGTAGGACGATATCACGCCCCAGCTCAAAGGCCTTTTGCAAGGCCCGATCACAGATTTCCTCAGGTTTCGCGCCTTCAAGGTGAAACACCGGCACTTCAAGTTTTTTTCCCAGGACTTTCAATTGTTCAATGGCCGCCGGCCGATAAATATCAGCAGCCACCAACAGAGGTTTCTTGTTGTGCTTTGTCATCAAATATTTCGCCAGTTTTCCTGTGGTCGTGGTTTTACCACTGCCCTGCAAACCGACCATCATGATCACCGTTGGGCGATTGATGGCAAACCGCAGGGACGCATCCGGCTCCCCCATCAGCATTTCTAATTCATTTTTGCAGATCTGGACGAAATGATCCGCCGCGGTGACACGCATCTTCCCAGATCCAGCACCTGCACGTAACGAGACATCAGTCCCAAGTGACTTGGCTTTCACACTGGCGATAAAATCCTTGGCAACACTATACTCAACGTCTGCCTCTAAAAGGCTTTTGCGAATCTCTGCAATCGCATCGCTAACGTTTTCCTCGCTAAGCGTTGCCTTGCCCGTCATCTTTTCGCGCGCAATGCGGAAACCATCGCTCAATATATCCAGCATGTTTTACACTCCAATTACGGTCGCCAGCCGCCTCTGAAAAGACCAAAAATGTCTGTAAAGTCCTAGCAGTATCTCAGTTACTGGAGCGTATAATGGCATTCCTTGCAGACGTCAACGAAAAGGGGGGGCTCAGAGGCCCCTCCCTAACATAAAAAGAGCGCTTTCACAGGTTACCAAACCTTGATGGCGTGATTTCGCGATGAACCCCAGCCCAATTCACCCGTTGATTTCGGGTTTGATTCGTCCTCAATATCTTCTGAATCCAAGGGGTTAGCTGGTAATACATGGACTGTATACTGATACTTGCCCTGCGGCAGGCGCAGCAGCTTTGACTGACCATTGTCAATCACAAATTCTGTCTCTGAACTCAAGGACTGGAGTAAGTATTTGGAAAGAGAGGCAACTTCTTTCTTTGACTCATCTTCTCGCGCATCAATCAGACCACAATCAAACTGAAACCCGTCTCCCGTTAGCTTCATGCCGTCGGCTACGCGCATAAGATCCCAGGACTCGGCAAAAACCGGATGCCAGCACATATCGCTACGAGCTGGAGCAAGCGATGCGACAACGGGCTTGGCGATCAGATGTTCATGCCGCAAACGCAACCTCGCCGCGCGTTTGCCGCGAGATAATCGTCTCGGTAACTCGTCGACCTCAGGTCGACCCAAATACTGTCGTGCCTCCTCCACAAGCTTTTTGGAAACATCAGAATCCGGCGCGATGGTCACCCTCAATGGCTGTCGCGATGCTTCCACGGCTCGTCCCGGGATCGTCTGCAACGGTATCTTCACGCTCAGCAGGCCTTCGCGGCTTGTTTGCTCATAAAGCTCGCGAAGCATGGCGAGTTCTTGAACGCCTTTAGACAGCCCATAAAACGCAGCCTCTTTTCTCACCGATGACTGCGCCGAACACAATGCGTTCTGCCAACGACGAGATGTCATCACAACCGGAAGCTCCTCAGGCAGGCTAAATTGAAGCACCTTGCAAAACTTCCCAAAGCCATCATCGTTACTTAAATTCATTGCCGAACGAGCCAGCGTGCTCACCACCCCGGTGCGACGTGCCAAAATATAGGGCTGCCGGCTCCATTTACGAATCATAGCTTTCTGAAATTCTTCTGTTTTAATCAAGGCAGGCTGTGGCATAAGCTGCTCCAATCCACATTTAACAGATCTGGCGTCAAACGTTACTGACTTGCAATCAGGGACCATCTTTTGCATCGCTGAAGACACCAAGCTCACAAGTTTGGCGTGCAGATCGTTATTCAAAAGCAAAACCCCATCCGCGGGCTGATTTTCGGCATGACACAAAGCATCCTTGAACTCTTGTCCAATTTCAAAACCACTTAACTTGGTTTCTGAATCTTCAACAATACCGAGAGTCAGAAGGCCACCCTCCTCCTCAAAAACCATGTCAAAGGACTGCCCGAGCACGACCAGAGTAGAGGAGAACACAAATTTTTGCTCCACGCACGACTTGGCTCCCATGCGAACATGGCTAGCCGTCATGGGAAGTGAGGCAGAACGCACCTCAATCCAACTCTCTTTTACGGAGTCTGAGATTGAAATGAGCGGCATTGCCGCCTTGGAGGGATCATCAGAGGATAAAGACGGACGGTTTGAATCGATGCGCCGGCTGCAAGCCACAATCAATGACAGAATACTAACAAGACTGAAAATGTAGCAAGAGAAGCGATTAACGCCGTTCGACGTCCTGAACCGCGAACTCGACCTTTTCATGGAGTCCTCCAACTTCTGGATTGCTGGCCTCTACAGTCCAAGCCACGGGCTGCGCCATACGCAGTTCGTGACGAGCGACTTCAACCCCATCAGCATTCTCAGAAATCAGAGTCACATTCTTAAGTCCGGCGTTCGCTCGCATGAGCGAATTAGCCCAGAGGTACAACGAGGGATCAGTGACGAAATCACGGGTCAGCGTGATTTTTTTCACCTCACCAGCAGCCGGCTTTGCGGCAGCTAACTGGTCCAGACTGTCAATCGGCATAAAAGCACCGTAGTTGACACCGTCAATTTCGACCGTCATCCGCGTTACACGCCCGGAAAAACTAGCTGGCAATCGCTCAGTCGCAGCAAGCGGAACTAGAATCAGAGCCAACAGACACGCGTTGACAATCCGAATCAAACGATTCGATTGTTGGCTGATCTTAAGGTTTCGCATGAGACGCACGTTCATCCCCTAGTCTATTTTCAATTCTGATATCTGAGGTTACAAATAGATTCTAACACCCACTATCAGAAAATGCCAGTAACCAGACAAAAAAACTTGACAGGACCAAAATGACACAATCTTTAACCAAGTCCCGTCCCGTTCGGCAGATTTTCAGGAAAGTTTAGCGATGGCCTCGATTTCGACGTTCACATCGCGGGGTAAACGCGCCACTTCGATCGTCGCACGAGCAGGAAAAGGCTGAGGGAAGAAGGTTCCGTAGACCTCA
>JBILMN010000134.1:0-7859 GCA_044375465.1 Oligoflexales bacterium
CCGAATTCTTCTGGGACAATCAAACTGAAGAGACCAAATTCTCGCATCTCTTGGATGAATTCTTTGGGCAGTTCGGCCTCGTGATCCCACTTCCGGAATTCCTTGTCGCGGTTTCCAAGCCATTGGTGAAACGATTGTGCCATGGTGCGGAGAGTCTCTTGCTCCTCTTTCTTCATTTTTGGAAACGGGAATAGTAGACCTTCCTCAACACGACCCATGCATAGAGAACGCATAAAGCTTGTATTTTCCAGGCTGTCACTCATGGCTAAAATTCCTTTCAGGCGAAAATCGATCTTGGTCGATCGAGATCGATCGGTATTGTGCTCCTTTTATTTTGCCATTATCCGTCTTGACACACTAGGGATCGCAGCAAAATTTATCTTTGAACCAAATGCCGGAGTGATTGATGGTGTCAAGAATTTCCAGGGGATACCGAACAGACACGGCATGTTAGCAAAGGAGTCGGTTTTTTGCTTACTTGGTTGACGCAAATTCCCATGGAGATCAGGCGCCGATTGCAGCATGGTGTGGCAGGTCTTGCCGTAGCTTGTGCTGTTTTGGTGCCGGGCGCCATTTGGTACAAGTCATCTATTATGATCATGAGTCAATCGTCTGCGATGGATCAGGCTGCCATGTTGAGAAACCGCATCTTGACGCTGCGTCAGGACTTGGTGACGGCCGCGCTGCTTGCCGGGCAGGATTTGTGGCGAAATGAGCAAGGGCATCCAACGTCAAAGCTTCGGCGCGAATTACCATTTGATCTCGTTGTCACGATTGATGAACAGCGCAAGCTCATTGATGGTTTTCGCTCTTTAACCGGGATGCCGGGCCCAGTTGATCTTGGGCAGGATGCCGTCCAGCATCTCTTGCCGGCCGATTCGGGCTTCTTTGACCAGGTGACAGCGACAGCATCGGCATCGGGATTGATGGTGGTTGAGGGGCGGCCGATGTTAATCGCGGTTCGCAAAACTCAGGTCAGGCCTTCGGCGCAAACGGCCGGATTTCTCGTGGTGGGACAATGGCTGGACGTGAGTCGCGTGATTGGCAACACTGAGCAGACCGATCAGAGGATTCAGCCGATTCAACCGATTCAAGCGATTCAACTTTTTAGCCTCACCGATGACGGGCAGCTGCCCTTAGATGTGCAGGCCGCCATCGCTCCAGCCCAAAAATCACAGGGTGTGACATATGTGTTGGGCCGTCAGGGTGAAGGTGTGGTTTTCGCTCTACTGGATGATATCACCTCACGGCCAGCGATGATTGCGAAAATGCGATGGACGTTGCCATGGAGTGGAACGGGGCGCATGGGGTTTGGTCTTTATTTCGTTTTTTCTGCGTTTGCAGGCTTCACGACTTGGGGATTGTTATTTTGGACGGATCGACAAAATCGAAAACGTGTCCGACGCTTTGATGGTCTTGAAAGCCTGAAGATGGAGCATATCGCCACCTTTGTGGAAGCGTTCCCGGGTTATGCCTTTGCGGTCAATGATCAGTTAGAATACGTTGGCGTCAGTCGGATCCTGGCTGGTGTCACAGCTCAGGAGCCCGCATACTTCAAGGGGCAAGCGTTTGGGACCATAGCGCACGAATGGAATGAGGCTGCATTAGGCAAGATTTTTGTGAGCCTTCGTGATCCAAATCGTTGGCCGCGCGTCACTGTATTTGATCATGTCGTTGAAGGGTTGGGGGAACGACATGTATTTCATGGGGCCGCTCACTATTTGAGTAAGCACGATATTCTTTTGGTGATCCTGAGCCAAAAAGAAAACCCCGTGGCCATTTCAGCCACGGAGTCTCATGTGTTATCGCTGACTGAATTGAAGTCTGAAAAAAAATCCGTCAAAGATTCAGCTGTCGCATAGTTGCAAATTCAGATCAAGGTTAACCTGCGCGTCGCTGCGCCGCGCTGCCTAAGTTTTTGCCGCCATAACGGTTGATGAATTCATCAAGAGTTTTGCGCTGTGATTCGCTGAACTTCGTAAATTGCACACCCATTCCGACATTGATGTCTTCACGTCCTGCAACCGCTGACTGGCTCCAGATAACCTTGCCCTTTGTTCTCAGGGTTTCTTTGCTATCAGGAATGGTGAACGTAAGCTCAATTTCAGACCCTGTGCTCAGGGGCTGCTTCGTTTCAATAAACACTCCTCCGGTGCCTAAATCGCGGCAGAAATCGAACAGATAATGGCCATCAGCCCTATAGTCCACAAGCAGCTGAATGGGAACACGGTGGTCGGTGCGATCAGAAATAGAACCGACGGAGCTGCCGGATGCTGACGCAGGAGCTCGCTCTTGGTTGATGTTCGGTTTCGATCCACCTTTGTTTCCGGACTTCTTACTCATGATTTCTCCTCATTATTTGCGGTACACCAGATTTCAGAAATTTTTTGACCAGAACATTGTGCTCATCCAGTGTTTTGGAGAACACGTGGCGCGTCTGATCCGTGCTGTCGAGCATGTAATAATAATACCCTAGATTGGTCGGGTTCAAAACGGCTTCGAGACTGGACTTGGAGACCGCGCCAATGGGGGTTGGGGGCAACCCACGGTGAAGACGCGTGTTATAGGGATTTTTTGCGTCTTTCAGATCCTTCCAGCGGATGTCGCCATCGTAGTCTGGTATGCCATAAATGATGGCGGCATCGATACCCAAAGGCTCCCCTTTTTTTAAGCGAGACCAGATCACCTCCGCGATCATGGGTTTTTCCTCTTCGCGCATGGTTTCCAATTCGATGAGCGAGGCGAATGTGACCGCCTGAGTTAATGTCAAGCCTCGACGTTTGACCTGATCTTCGTATTGATCTGGCAATTTGTCGAAAAATGTCTTCACTGTTTTGCGATAGAACTCTTCGCTCGTGGGCATTTTGTCAAAACTGTAGGTGGCCGGATACGTATAACCTTCAAGGGAGCTGGCATTGATACCCAGGGTGCGGATGAATGATCGATCGGAGACAAGAGCTGTCAAATGGGCGAGCTTGCCGACATTTTTAGTTGCGAGACGAAGGTTGAGCATCTTGAGTGTAAAGCCCTCAGGAATGGCCACCTGGAGTACGAGTGGAATATACACATCACCTTGGATCATCTTGTTGCGGATGTCTTGCGGCGCAGTGTCGCCATTGAGCTGGTAGGTGCCGGCCTGAAAACTTTGGTAGTCGCCTTTCATGCGCGTCAGAAGCCAAAAAGCGAAATGGTTGGTGACGAGCCCTTTGGTTTCAAGCTGGATCGCCAGTTGCTTTAAAGGTGTTCCCGGACGGAGTTCAACCAAAATCTCGCCCGGGACGGTGATCTTGGTCTGTGACCAGCGATCCAAATATTGCATTGCGATAAAACCGCAGGCAATCAGGCTGGTCCCAAGCAAGAAAAACAATTTGATCACGCGTTTCATGAGGATCATGTTACCTGTGCGTTGTCGGAGATACAATTCAAATACGCAGCGGACGTTATAAGCGACAGATCCGGGGCTCCGACCCATAATGATAGCCCATTTTTTCTTTTAAATTTTCCCATTTTTTTGTGCAATAACATGATAAGTATCAGTTTGTTGAAGGTAAAAAAAACCTGATCTGATTTGCATCACCCGGCTGCCTCATTTCCAAAGAAAAAACATTGGCGCAATGTTGGATGTCAAACAAACACAAGCTACAGTTTTTGAGCCACCCCCATGGTTGAGTTCGGGCCTCAGTCAAACACTTGCTGGTGTGTTTTGGCCGCAGCAGACCGTGGCGTATGGAGATCTCCGGCGTCATCTGGTTAAGATTGGGGACGATGGTCACCTTGCGGTTGCCGAGAATCGGCCTCCAGCTTGGCGGAGAGGTGACCCGATCGTATTTCTATTGCATGGTCTGACGGGTTCCGAGAATTCGCCGCATATTGTGCGGCTGGCAAATCATTTCTACGGACTCGGTCGCCTGGTCATTCGCATGAATATGCGCGGCGCAGGCCCAGGGGCCGGAATGGCGCGAGGACTTTATCATAGTGGGCGCAGTGAAGATGCGCGTGCCGTTCTCGAGTGGATCGGGCAGACGTTTGTCGATTCGCCGGTGACCCAGATCGGAGTCTCCTTGGGCGGCAATGTGACGTTGAAGATGGCCGGAGAGTATGGGGATGATGCGCCGGATTTTCTGCGGCAAATCGTTGCGGTTAGCGCTCCTATTGATTTAGCTGCCAGTTCAAAAAAAATTTCTGGCTCAGGCGGCTGGCTATTTGATCAATATTTTGCGCGCAGCCTGATGCGCTCATACTCAGAATTTCATCGACGCTATCCTGATAAGATTCCACCAGTTCCCAAGTCCTTATTAGCGGGTCCCGCAAGCCTCGCTCGGCTTGATGATCTTTATCTTGCGCCAGCGTGTGGATTTGCCAGTGGGCAGGACTATTACGCGCAATGCTCGTCGGTGCATCTTTTGCCTCGCATCAAGCCAAAGTTGCTCTTGCTGGTTGCAGCCGATGATCCTGTGATTGATTTGACCGCTTACGACCGTCTGAAACGACCGTCCCATCATCAGCATATGGTCACCGCCCGCGGTGGTCATGTGGGGTGGGTCAGTCGTTCGATGATCAAAAGCTTTGGACGGTTTTGGATGGACCAGGTCCTGGTGACGTGGTCCACAAACAAGCCAGGTCATTGAGGTGCTTTAGCACCCCAGCTTTGAGGGACTCGCTGAATGTCCGCCGCCTTGAACCCACGGCCGATCATTCGATCCGTGATTGTTTTCAGCAGGGTTTCATCCATGCGGGGACTTCGCGCCATGATCCATAGATAGCTGCGATTAGGTGTCGCAACCACAACCCACTGATAGTCCGGATCAAGTTCGATCGTGTGATAAGGAAAGCGCAGGGGCCAAAATGGGCTGACTGTCCATTGGGCGTTGTTCGTTCCTGGGACGGGTGTGCCGGTCATGGTGTATCTTTTGAGTGGGCCATCAAAGGCATCTTTGAAGTAGGTGAATGTTATGGCAATGGTGCCATCGGTATTGAGATCGTAATGCTCAATGGCGTTATGAGCTCCTTTTTCTACGATGGTGGGAATATTGGAGATGACGTACCAATCACCCATAAATTTTTTAAGATCGACGGCCTGGACCGTTGGCAGCGGCGGCAGGTCTTGGGTTGTGGTGCAGCTCGCTGGGACCAGGGATGACGTCAGGATGAGTAGTTTTTTGAGCATATTCGGAAATTCCCTTCAAAAATATTGCACTTATGAGTGATCAGGTGGCGGTTAACAGGGGTAGATTCTGCTGATATGTCGCATTGTTACCTCTTTAGGATGCGGTGTAGTCGTATTATTTTATTGATTTTAATCGAATAATTTTATATGTAAAGCGGCCTTTTTAAGATTTTTAAGTACGCCCTCATAGGATGTCGCCGTGCTCTGGACGCTTCAACCGCAACGCTATAAACCCGCCGCAGCCCTAGAGCAGCGGCTTGGCTATCATTTTCGCAATCGCAATCTTTTGTTTGAAGCCTTGACTCAGCGTTCCGCTCTGGTTGGCGTTCCCGAGATCAATGAGGACGTCCTGGCAAGACGCCCCTGGAATGAGCGTCTTGAGTTCTTGGGGGACTCGGTTCTGGGACTGGTGATCAGTGAAGCTTTGCTAACGATGGGCCAGGTTCTAAGTGAGGGCGACATGTCGCGGGTTCGTTCTGGGATTGTCTGTGAAGGCAATCTGGCCCGCATTGCCCGCGAATCATTACAGTTGGGCGATGTCATTGTGCTTGGTGGCAGTGAGCTGGCAACCGGTGGACAACATAAGGCCAGTATTCTTGCTGACGCTTTTGAGGCCCTACTTGGTGCGGTGTTTTTAGATGGCGGTTGGGACGAGGCAAGGCGATTGATTCAAAAACTCTTTGCCACGGAGTTGACGGCTCCGCAAGCGGCTTACCTTGATGCCGATGCCAAGACCAAATTTCAGGAGCTGGCTCAGGCTCGTTATCGTCTGACACCCGTCTACGAGCTACTGGAAGAAGCGGGGCCGGCGCACCAAAAATCCTTCAAAGTCGCGGCAATGATCGGCGCTGAAATCTGGGGCCAAGGTTCAGGTTCGACCAAGAAAGAGGCGGCTCAAGCCGCTGCAAGACAGGCGCTTTCGCACATGACGGAGGTCTCATCATGATTAAAGGAACTGTCGCCATTGTTGGCAGGCCAAACGTGGGAAAATCCACACTGTTCAACGCGATGACAAGAACTCGTGATGCTTTGGTGGATGACCGACCAGGTGTCACGCGTGACCGCCTCTACGGAACAGTTTATTTTGATGATATGGATGAGCGCGGTTGTCTGGTGATCGACACCGGTGGTTTTGAGACCGAAGACCTCTACTACCAGCCATTCAGTGAGAATATTGTTTGGCAGCAAACCGAGATGGCGATTGATGAGGCTGATCTTGTCGTGCTGGTGCTTGACGGTAAGGCTGGTTTGCACCCGCATGATGAGCAGCTTGTTCGTCACATGGCAAAAAAATCCAAGCCGGTGATTTTTGTTGTCAATAAAGTCGACATTAAGGATCACGAGGATCGTGTCTATGACTTTTATCAGTTGGGCATTGATCATTTTGTGGTGACTTCTGCTGCCCACATGCGCGGCATTGATCAGCTCGTGGAGGAGATTGAAGCAAGGTTCAGCGCGATGGATGAGCTGCGTGCCGACCGACGGCATGTATCCTTACAGGGAACGAGAATCGCCCTTGTTGGTCGCCCGAATGCTGGAAAGTCATCGATTCTGAATCGTCTGATCGGCGAAGAACGCAGCATTGTCAGCGATGTTGCGGGGACAACTCGCGATCCGATCGATACTCCGTTGACCTACAATGGCAAAAACTATGTGATTGTCGATACCGCTGGTATCCGTCGGCGAAGCAGAATCAACGATAAAGTGGAATCCCTCAGCGTGATGCGCAGTATGCAGGCGATCGAACGGTCTGATATCGTGCTGTTGGTTCTTGACGCAACACAAATGCTCACGGATCAAGACGCCCGTATTGCGGCCATGGCAGCCGAACAGCATAAAGCCATGGCGATCATCGTAAATAAATGGGACCTTGTTGAGAATAAGACATCCAATACGGCCAAAGAATATACGGATTTTCTTCGCTACAAAATGAAGTTACTGTCATGGGTCCCCGTGCTTTATGTGTCTTGTCTGGAGAATCAGCGGATTCACAACATCATGCAGATGGTTGAGATGATTATCGGTCAGTATGAACGTCGTATTGATACGCGCAGTGTCAATGAGTCGCTTCATAAAATGGCGCATGACCATACGCCCGCTCTGATCAAAAAAACCAGCAAACGCGTTAAGTTCTACTATGGCACCCAGGTGCGGTCTGCGCCGCCAACTCTTCTGGTGTTCTGTAACGTCGCTCGCGAGATTCAAGAAGGCTATAAAAGGTATATGATCAATCGCTTCCGGGATGAACTTGGTTTCACCGATGTGCCATTGCGGTTGATTTTCCGCAGCAAAGAGGACCAAAGAAAACGCAAGCAAGACGAGATTGCGCGTATGGCTCGTCAGTACGATCCCGGGACCAAGAATCGTCATCCTGCGGCGCCAAAACCGCTGTCTTGGACAGGTGACGACCTGCCCGAGTTCGATACGTCGGCCGCTGAAGGTTATGCATTTGAGGTTGAGGTTTGATTTAAATGGATTAAATGGGGACACCCGGTTTAAATGGGGACACCCGACTGGCCCCATTTAACCAAGGTTAAATGGGGACAGTCGGGTGTCCCCATTTAAACCGGGTGTCCCCATTTAATCATTTAATACGTGGATACGGTTGATGCCGCCATCAGGGGTTGTGCGAAACTTCAGTTCCTGTGTACTTATAGTGCTGTTAAGGCGGACGGCCATTTGATTCCCGGCA
>JBILMN010000135.1:0-7852 GCA_044375465.1 Oligoflexales bacterium
ACGCGCCGTCCAGAGTCTTCCAGTGATCGCAAAACGGCGTTACGCTCCTCGAGATCAACGATGCTCTCTGTGCATAGAATGGCAGTGTGAGAGCCAAGGGCCATCATGACGTTCGTATGATAAAAAGGTATGCCGCTCAGATCGACGGCCGTAAACGTAAGAATCTGATAACCCGATTGAACGGAAAAATCGGCAATCACTTTAGGGTGAGTGCGTGACGACAGGCATGCGTAACCCTGTTTCAGCCGGTGGTCGAGGATCAAGCTTCCAGTTCCCTCAAGAAATTCATGGCTCTGACCATGGCTGCGCAGGTCAATGAGAGTGCGTTTGTTGCAAAAGGGAAGAAGCCAGTCGGGTTGAACTTCCCGCCTGCGGTTTTCGGCCTCCATGGGAAATAGAAATGTCGGGCCATCCGGCAAGAACGCAAACCAATTGTTCGGAAACAAGGCGTCGGGAGTATCGGCATGAGGAGGTTCATCAAAGGTTGCGACATCGATGCCATGCTCCAAAAGACTTTGGCGAAGAGCATCAAATTCTGCGCGAGCCTGGGTTGCGACATCAGCAGGGTGAGCCGCTTGGGCGTCCCGTGGTTGAAACGCGTTCGTTGATTTTGTCTCCTCGTTGCAGCGAAAGCTGCGAGGTCGGACCATCAATACTTTAGTTGCCACGTTTGATGGCATGGAATCCTCCGCTCCCCCAAAAAAAAGGGGCCATGAAACTGTGCTGGACGATACAACAGCACGCTACCAACCTTTATTTCCGATCCAGGCTGTCTTTTCAATACCTCACTTCCATAACCGGATTCTAATCGTCTAGTTGCCAACTCTCCGGTAACAGTTGTTGTGACTCGACTCGGTAACCCTGGATGGAGATCTTTAAGGTTGGATATTTGACATGGATAGCTGCCGACGGTATCTTTGGACTCTATAACAGTCTTATCGTTGGTAATCGAATTTGTTGTGCATCTAATGGTAGAGACGATTTTTGTGGGGCTTTCTAAACATCTAACAATTTGGGTGAGTCGCAATGTCTAGTGATGAAAAGTCAACCGGTAGACCGCTTAGTCCAATGTTAGCAGTGTTGCTAACAATATTTATGCCAGGTTTAGGGTACTTCTATGTTGGTTTTTCTTGGCAGCCGGCATTAGCTATATTAGCGGCTCTCGAAGCCTGGCGAATCATTTGTGCGTATGCGGCACCTTATTATCTACCATGGAAGATGGCATTGTTATTGGCTTTGACCCTGCGGTTTGTGCCGCAAGCTTGGATGGTTGTAGATGTGTTTCTGCGTGCGCGACGGTTAAAGGGCCGTTCATTCATGCGCAAACCATCAGCGTATGTGAGCTTCTTTTTGGGTGGTTTGGTCCTGGTCGCGGCAATGGGCTCCTTTGATGACAAATTGATGACAGCAAAAAACTTTCGCGTGCCCTCTGCATCGATGGAGCCAACGATTAAAGAGGGCGACCGGATTCGGTGTTCTCTCGCCTCCCATAGCGGACCGAAGCAGTTTGGTAGAGGTGACGTTGTAGCTTTTAGGTACCCCAAAAACCCTAAGGTCTCATATGTAAGTCGAATTGTTGGCTTGGAAGGTGATAGGCTGCAAATCTTAGATGATGTTCTTCATATAAACGGGATCGCTCAACCCCTTACAGAGATACGCGAACCATTAAGAGTGATGAAAGATATGGGAGACGATCCGGGCACAAAAACACTCTATCGGGAAAACTTAGACGAACAGGCTCATTATATTTTACGTAATAATTCTTCTCGTCAATTAAATTTTGGCAGCAATCTTCACAGTGAAATTCCATACGTCGTCCCCAACAAATCGGCTTTTGTTATGGGTGACAATCGCGACAACTCAATGGATTCCAGGCTTTGGGGGCCGGTCGCCATGGATGCAGTGTTATGTCGGGTGCAGGGTATTGTGTGGAGTTGGGATGATAATCGCGGGAATGTTAGGTGGGACAGGTTATTTCAAGACCTAAATAAGGGTATGCACTGACGCAATCTACGCGACTATCTTTATATGTGGCTACGGCAAGTGCAAAATCCCTTGGCTCGGTCAGGCTTGAAGATGGAGTCGTTCGCTGACGATGCCGACAATCCTTTGCCAATAAGGTTGGGCAAAGTTTGAGAATGGATAAATGGCCAACGTAAAAATCATTACTTTGTGTAAACCAAAAACGCGTACCATCCAAAAATTTGTAACTGCAGATAGATCTCCACCTTATCAGTATCACGATCTTATGGGGAGTCTACCAAGTTTTATAATCTTGGGTTGCGGTCTCGGCCATGTTGGACAACATCATCGTCGTTTTTGAAGTTTTGATCCGCCAGTTTATCTGGCTGCTGGTGCCTGCACGTCGAACTCAGGAAATACTGCTGCTGCGAAAGGAGCTTCAAGTTTTGCAGCGCTGCGTTAAGGGGCCGCGACTGAATTTATGGGACCACTTTTTTTGTATCTCTATTCCGATTGGGTCATGGCGTCGTCGACAACATTGTCACAGTAAAGCCCAGCACAGTACTAGCTTGGCACCGTAAACTTGCCGCTCGCAAATGGACTTATCGGCAGAAACCGATAGGGCGACCCGCTACCAATGATGAGGTTCGCCAACTTGTTATCGAAATGAAAACAAACAATCCACGCTGGGGAGCTCGCCGCATTGTCGGTGAGTTGCGCAAGCTTGGCAAAGTCATCTCAAAGTCCAGGGTTTTAAACATTCTAAAAGAATCTGGTTTTCCTGGTCGGAGCAGACGCCGTGACGATTTTTTACCTGTGACTTTTTGACCGTCGATACAGCGTTTTTAAAACGCCTTTACGCATTTGTCCTTATGGACACAAGTACCAGGCAAATTATCAGTGTTGCCCTTACAAGACACCCAACCGCCGTATGGCTTGAAAACGTCTTAAGGAACGCTCTTATGGACATAAACGACTATCCTAAGTTTATCGTTTCAGATCGCGACGGCATATACGGCGACTGGTTGGGTGCGATTCTAAAAGCCTGCTACGACATCAGGCTGTGCCGGACTCCGCCAGGTATGCCCAACCGCAATGCTTTTATCGAGAGGTGGAACCGTTCCGTGCGTGAAGACCTTCTGGATCACGGGATCGTTTTTGGCAAGCTTGACCTGCGCCGCCTTCTCAAGGAGTAGATGGAGTATTTTATTCAAACTAGACCCCGTCAATCACTTGGTCAAGATTCTCCGTGCAAACAGCACGGCACGATTGATTTTTGATCGAACAAAGATTCGCTGCGAGCGTTTGCCAGCAAGCCATTTGCGTTGACTGCTGACGATTTCATGTGATCTTTTGTCGACTCGCTCTTGTTCATAACGATCCCAAGAAATGTCCAACTACTGCGACGCGTTGACATTGATAAATTAAAATTCTAATATCTCCAAAATCTTTCTTTTTGTTGAGCTCCGAGGAGTAGCGATGATGGTAATCCGGTTTAACAAAGCGCATAGACTGGTTCTTGGTGGCTTTTTGTGCGTGGGTATTTTGGGGTTTGCCTGTCTCGCCCAATTAACCGCTAAAGCTCATGCTGCAGAGGCAACGGCTGAAGATGGTATCGACGCGGAGGTTTTACGAATTTCCCCAAAGAGAACTGTGTTGACAGTCGATTTTGGCGATGGGACCAGGGTTGGGCCCGGCGGGAAACTTATTGTTACTGCGGATGGTGTAAAAATAAATGGAACCGTTCGTAAAGTCACGGCAAAGGGCCGAAGCATTATTCGTCTGAGATCCGCACTACCAAAATCAATTGAAAAAGGCGCAATCTCAATCAAGGTCATAGATCCAGGTGATACGTCTGGAGTGGTTGAAGTTGAAGTCAACCCCGCCAAATCTGGTCAATGGTTCGATAGCGGGTTCCTCTCGGGTTACAGAAGTTCTGGTTTTTCCGGACTTGTCGAGGTTGGCGTTGCGCCACTGAGCGGCACCAGCAAAGTCACGGGCGGAGCTGCGAACGAACAAGTAACCTTCAAAGAATCGGCTATGGAGATCGGTTTTGACGGTCGTGCTCGCTACTCGAACGGAGGATTTGGCGGGGGCCTTCATTTCAACTATGTTAGCGGGAGTCGAGAGGCTACGGCATCCATAAACACAATCTCAACGGCGACCAAAGACTCCGACTCCATCAAAGAAAAAACTTCAGGATACCAAGTTGTTCCAAACCTTGTATTTAGCGCAAGGACTTTTGGAGTTGGCATCGGCTGGGAAATGCGAAAAATCACTAACGAACGTAACGTCATCATAGCCAGCGTTGAGGGGCCGAGCGAACCTGTAACGACGTCTGAAAAAGCAGCGCGATTGGAAGTGTATGCGGGCATTGGCTCGGCTCAGCTTGGGCTAAACGCACTGGTTGCAGGAACTGGCAAAATAACCGAGAAGTCTCAGAAAGACGTTGATCGGCGGCGGACAGGTTTCGGAGCCAAAGTTATTACAGCTACTGGGAAAATGACGCATCGGATTGGCTTTGACTACGGAACAGTCACCGATAAGTATTCGTCGTCTGATCTGACCACTACCTCGATGGGAATTGATTTTCAAACTCAGTTAAGAATGTCATCAATCAGCCTAACCCCTCGCTTTGCCTATGAATGGAGCGCCGTTGACTTTGGACCTAAAAAGGGTAGGGACAGCAATTTGATAATTGGATCCCGCCTATCATTCGGCGATCCCTACGCAGGCCTTGAACTCAAGTTTAAAAATCGCGAGCAGGATGCGTATGGCTCAGCTCCATCCTACAAGTCAACATTGTATGGCGCGGCTATGGCTGTCGGGATGACCTTCTAAAATTTCCGAAATTTCAATGCATGAGGATTGTTACATGAAGTATTCAAAAACGCGTTTTAAACGGAGTATGCTGGTCCTGGCCACCGGACTCATGACGGGTTTGATCGCCCATTGCGGCGGTAAGTCTGGATCCGGAACACGCGATAATCAACCAGACTTTGGATCCCGGGGTTCAATCTTTTCCCCGGGTCGAGGCTCGGCTGAGTTTCTTGAAAGCTGTTTTAATCTTCCTTCTGGAGAATTAGCTGATTTCGTAGGCTGGATGGCAGCGCAGGTTAAGCTTGAAAATTTAGCGAAGGTTTGCCGCGGCCTTAACGCAGCGGAGTTCAGCAAGGGAGTTTCTACCATCAAGGAGCCAGCAGACATAGACTAGCAACCACATTCAGGAACTAAGCGGAACGGAGAAAATTCTTTTGAGAAAGGTGAAATGAAATGAAAATGACTATTCGCAAATTCAGGCTCCCGATGATTATCGCTTTAGGCGTTAGCACTCCGTTGCTGGCGTCGAGTCACCGCGAGGCGCCAGGTTTGGCCAATGATCCAGCTGCTGACATTACCGATCTTTATACATTTAAAGGGGAGCAAGGATCTACCCACCAGGCATTTATCATGAACGTGTCGCCAGCGTATGTTCCGGCTGCAGGACCAAACTGGTACAGGTTTGATGATGATGTTCTCTATGAGCTACACATCGACAATAACGGAGATGCTGTGGAAGATGTGACCTATCAATTTAAATTTAAGACCCACAACGACAAGGCGGCGACTACAAATAGCAACGTGATTGCTTATCTGCCTGGAGTTGCATGGGACAGCACAAAGAAGCAATACATCCACTTCGGCGACGCTCTGGGATCGCTGCCCCTTCGTCAGACATACACGGTTACCAAGGTAACAGGTGGACGTCGCAAAGGATCAGCGAAGCAGATTACTCCTTCTGACATGACTGCCTTTCCGGTAGCGCCTGCAAGAGTCGGCCCGGGCGTTACAGATGGCACAGCCAAAACTACGTCTGGATCAGACCTGACAGCTCGCTATAACGCATACAAAGCTCTTGCGGATAATGCCATCGTGACAACGTCCGGCGGATATAAAGTTTTCGCTGGTCCAAGAAACGATCCGTTCAACGTTGATTTAGGAGGAATTTTTAGTGCCATCAATGTTCGCCCAGGGGTTCTTGGTTTACCTGCGGGAGCTAAAGACTCGTTAGCGTCATCGAATGTAATGTCGATCATTCTCGAGGTACCCGTAACCGAAATTGTGCCTGACAACGCGAAGCCATTTTTTGGTGTTTGGGCTACAACGAGTCGCCCCCAAGGAACAGTCAGGGGACTGAAAGGAAAGGATCCAACCAGCGGCGGTGGCTATGTGCAGGTATCGCGCTTGGGCAATCCTCTGGTTAATGAGGTTGTCATTGGCTATAAAGACAAAGACAAATTCAATGCCACTGAACCCAAAGACGACGCCTCTAATTTTGCTACCTATGTGACCGACCCTCAGCTAGCAGTATTGCTAAATGCCCTCTACGGCAGTGCCGGTAGCACAGTAGCTGGTGGCATCACTGACATCGGCAAGACCGGTCGTACTGATTTGGTCACTGTGTTTGTCACAGGCATTGATGGTATTTCAAAATATCCCGGCGCAACAGGTACCGGAGATATGTTACGGGTGAATCGCGGTTATGCGGCGGAGGCTTGGCCACTCAACGGTAGAACACTTAAAAACAATGTGGTCAAAACAGCTCTTACGTTTCTCGCGGAATGCAAAACTCTCGAAGGCACCAATGAAACTGCTTTAGATGGGCAGGTAGATCTTGCTGCGGCAGGCTTCACCAATCATACAGTTTCAAACCGGGCAGCCCAGGTCCCGATCAATTGCCTCTTAGACAGCTTCGCGGGCGCCGAAACACCAACATCAGGCGGTACCGGCATCTACGACAGCACCAAATTTCCTTACCTCGACCTGCCATGGAGTGCCTGGGACTAGACTCTCACCGCGAGTCGTCAATGTGATGAAATAACATTAAGCGTATGAGAGGGATCTCCATGAAAAACTTACTAGCTGCCTTCACAACTGGGATCACCCTGACTATGGGGACACTGCCAGGGATACCTGTCGGTGACGCATTAGCCGCAGATCTGGCGATAAATCAGGATGCTCCCAATATCGAGCTTACCAATCAAGATGGGAAGGTTTTTAAATTGACAGATCGCAAGGGCAAGTGGACTGTGGTCTATTTTTATCCGAAAGCTGGCTCTCCGGGCTGCACGGAGCAGGCTTGCGCATTTCGCGATGCAATTCGTAAGATCGAAGCGCGAAATGCAATACTTGTCGGTATTTCCTCGGACTCTCAACAGTCGCAGAAGGAGTTTCACAGCACACAAAGATTAACTTTTGATCTCTTGTCAGACACCAAAGGAGATGTTTTATCTGCTTATGGTGTCAAGATACCTCTCATCGGTGTGGCGAGACGCACGACCTTTATCATCGATCCTGAGCTGAAGATTCGCTCAATCGCCAAAGACGTTGATCCGGCCTTTGATGCTGAATGGAGCGCTGAAACGCTGGACGAGTTACAAGAAGGTGAGTCGAGTAAAACTGAACAGTCGGTCGTGCCGGCAACCGCTCCTGCTGTTGTACCCTCATCCCCTCCCACGCCTAATCCGGAAGCAAAAATAAAAAAACCGGGGACGTCTCCAAAGAAAAACAATCCGTGACACTTACTTAGAAATTGCGATTTCTTAATAGATGCCTAAATTAAGGGGGTGAGGCATTCCGTCCATCCCTTTTTTGAGTCACAATCATGCTGCGAGTATTATTAGTCTGGTTTGCATCTACGTTCCTCTGGAGTGTCGTTAGTTCTGCGGCGGAAGCTCTTCGTGACGACTTAGTTCTTGCGACTTTACCTAAATCGCGGATCTCAGGCTTATCCATGGAAGAGACTATTTATGCCATGCAAAAGAAAGCTGGTCATGTAGACCACGCGCTAGCAGTCAGTCTAGCATTGAAAAATATTCGGCTCGGCATCATTACTGACGATGTCCGACGC
>JBILMN010000031.1:0-25927 GCA_044375465.1 Oligoflexales bacterium
CCGAAGCTCTGAGGCGACCATGGCGATGTCTCAGGTGCAAAACTGATCACCACTGAACCCCTGCGCCTGGCCGTTCGCCCACCACGATGATTCGAGCGGGTGCTTGGATCTGGCTCCGGTAGTCCTGATGGACGCTGACTCGCTACCGTTATCACGCCGCTCGCGTCAGAGATGAATTCAACGGAGTCTACCGTTGGAAATTGCGTATCAAGACGCCAGTAATTAAACCACTTCAGTGTCATGCAGCTTAGGCCTTTGGCTCCCCAGCCGGTGCCCCAGCTATTACGGATGATGAAGCATAGGCCGCCTTCTCCGGGAAATTTTGCCTCGTCAAGTTTTCTTGCGCCTACGACCAGATAGGCATGCCCCGAGGCGTGACTTGTGTCTCCGGGGGATCCGGCGGCGGCATACGTGATGAGTCCGTCATTGCGTTCCCAGTTGCCACTAAGTTTTGTGTAAACAACGACGGCTTTGTTTGCCCGCAGTTCATTATAGATAGATTGGGCTCTTTGAACCACATTGGCCGTGCCTTGAGATCCAGCCCACGATGTGAATTGCTTGACTCGAACCAAGCCCTTTGATTTGCATCGGTCAGCAAGAGGTGTTTGCAGATCATTGGTGCCTGTTTGTTTGTTGTATGGACAGTCCAGCTCGAGCGGGATGTTAAATGGGCTTCCATTCGTGTCTGAGGGAGCAGGGTACTTGGCGATGGCGCCGCTACTTGTCGCGAAGCCTGTTCCTGTATCTGATCCTTGGCTGCTGGCACTTCCGCCATTGGCCCAGGACTCAGGCTTACTCAGATAGTAAAAACGTTGTTCTGAGAGATCAATCTCTTTGAACGGAATGGAAGCGCTGTTTGCTTGAATGATCAATGCCTCAATCAGGCCAATCCCGGCAAACGCGGCACAGGTTCCGCGCCGGCCTTGATCTCGAACGGGCATGCGGTCAAGGGCAGGGATGGTGAAGCTCGTGTCACTGTAGGATCCCCAGTCGATGGTATCTTTCGTATAGTCGGTGGCCGTGAGTGCTGTTTTTTCGAAAAAGGCGCCGTCAAGTTTTTGGTAGTTTTGACTGTCGAGGGACCGTTTGCTTTTTTCGGCGCCCTTTAATTCGTCAAATGCCCCTGCCGAGACATCGATGGCCGTTTGATTTTCCGTTAGCATGAGGCCAGCGTTGATGAGGTTGAGCTGTGCTTGGTCGTCAATGGCGACATTCATGGCAGCGACCTGATTGGCAACTCCGACGGTGTCGTCGGCAAAGGTCTTTGACAGATAATTGCTTGCTGGAGCCCCTGGCACCGGAACGTACTCATCACGATCGATTCCTGGGGCCTTTCCAAGAAAGCGCTCCAGGAGAATCTCGGCGTCGCCGCAAGATGTTGTGACCAGGCTTAAAACAACCCATAACGAGTATCTGCCAGACCTCATCACAGAGCTTCGGCTGCAGCGATGTGGATTTCGTTTATGGCCGCAGCTCATTTCGGGTTTTAAAGACGTCATGTTCTGCTCTATTTTATGGGCAAGTCACTCGTCCACTTCCATACAGGACGTCTCCGCCGCCGTATCGATAACAGTTACCAGACGATCGATTCAGACAGATACCACTGCCGCCGCGGCGGATGGTGCTGTAATCCTTGTTACAATCGAGAAGATCGCTGGCCGGTGGAACCGATGGTTGCAGATCATTGTTCGAGGGAGGATTGTTGCTACATGTGACGATACCGAGATCGTAACGAACTTGGCCGCTATCATAGCGGTAACAATTTCCTGACGAACTATTAAGACAAACGCCCGAGCCGCCAGCGCGAATTTGGGTATAGTTTTTGTTACAGTCAAGCTTTGACGGCGCAGGTGACGGTGCAGGTGACGGCGCAGGTGACGGCGCAGGTGACGGCGCAGGTGACGGTGCAGGTGACGGCGCAGGTGACGGCGCAGGTGACGGTGTTCCGTTTGAGCCTGGGATATCTTCTTGGCCAGGCAGCATGGATTCAGTCCCATCGCTGAATCCAATCATCGACACTCCAGACCGCGCAAGTCCTTTGAGCCATTCCTCTACGGCTGGCGCTCGCACACTCTCATAGTTACCGCGTAGTTTACCTTGTGGTGTCGGATTCGAGTTCACACTGCTGGAAACCCCAACGACGCGCCCGTTAATGATCATTGGACCGCCAGAATCTCCTTGAGAGTTGGTGACGTCTTGGCCCGTGCCCGATTGTTTTGTGGGACTAATCATGCCATCAAACTCAATGCGCCCTTGATAACCAATGCTCACCACGCGATTACGTCCATAGCGTTTTTTGCCAGCACTGCTACCAATTTTGTGATCAAATTTACCAAATCCTACGATCATGAGCTCATCGCCTGGTTTGGCTTGACTCAGTGCCATGGCAAAAAATGATTTTGATGCCCCAGGCTCAAATTCTACGATGGCGATATCCTGACCTTGGCTTTCACTTTGCGCGTAGGTGGGGTGGATATGGATCTTCTTTGATTTGAGACCTGTGCCCGCACCGCGTTTGACCTCCACCACAGGTCCCAATTTACCCTCATTTTGTAAGCAGTGAGCCGCTGTGAGTACGGTTCTATCGCTGACCCATGTGGCCGAACACATGGCAAAAGCACCACCGCCCAAGGGGACGGCGATTTGAATGACTTGTGGCATCTGGGTGTCAGCCATTTCAAGTCCATCCACGACTTTCAGTTTGTCTTCGTTTTGCAGGGCCCTTGTTTTACATGCTTGAAATCCTTGCATGGCCAGAAGCCATGCCAAGACATTTAATTTATGGCAATACGAGCGAAACGCCGGCGATAGGTTGATAAGCATGGTTGGAATTCCTCAGGGTTGTCAGGGTTCCGGTTTGTTCAAGTGATTGCGAACATAAATTCTACCATGTTTTTTAACTGGTCCAAGGGCGTTGGCCGGAAAATCAAAGCCATTCGATCGTTGCAGGCGGTTTTGTCGTGATATCGTAGACGACCCGATTGATACCTGGCACCCGCCGGACGATCTGGTCGGATACTTTTGTGAGAAAACTGAGGGGAAGGTCTGCAACCCCAGCTGTCATTCCATCGCTGGACGTCACAGCTCGCAGGGCAATGGTCTGCTGATAGGTGCGGTTATCACCCATAACACCGACGCTGCGCACTGGCAGGAGAACCGCGAAGGCTTGCCATGTAACATGGTAAAAACCATGTTCACGTAGCATCGAGATAAAAACATGATCGGCCTCTTGCAGCATCTGGACACTAGCGGGTGTCACTGCTCCTAGGATTCTCACAGCCAGTCCTGGTCCCGGAAACGGATGGCGATGGATCAATTCTTCGGGCAGGCCTAATTGCAGACCAATGGACCGCACCTCGTCCTTGAATAGCCAGCGAAATGGTTCCACCA
This sequence comes from Oligoflexales bacterium, assembly GCA_044375465.1. Lineage (GTDB taxonomy): Bacteria > Bdellovibrionota_B > Oligoflexia > Oligoflexales > RGVZ01 > CAMDKS01. The sequence continues at coordinate 3,391 of JBILMN010000031.1, forward strand.
ATTTTAGAGCCAGGCGTTCTGGCAGGCCTCCCACATTATGATGGCTTTTGATCACCTTGGCTCCGGCGCCGTGGCCCGCCGATTCGATGACGTCAGGATAAAGAGTACCTTGGCCCAGGTGCGTCAATTCTGGATGTTGCTTCGCGTAGCGCTCAAACTCCTCAATAAATAAGCGCCCAATGATTTTGCGCTTTTCTTCTGGATCTTCGACCCCGCGCAGGGCTGCAAAAAAGACCGCCTCCGAACGTAGCACCTCAAGATGCCGAAGTCCAAGGGACTGCAGTTTTGCTGACACCCAGTCCACTTCATTCTTGCGCAAGAGTCCCGTATCACAAAAAACGGCGGTGACCCGATCAGGGCCCAAGGCTTTGAGAAGCAGAGCGGCCGTGACCGTCGAGTCTACGCCGCCACTCGCGGCGACCAACACGTGCCCGGATCCAACGATGTCACGGATATGATGGCATAGGGACTCAACTCTGGCCGCACCGTCCCAGGATAAATCCATGCGGCATAGGTCATGGGCAAATGCCCGCAGAAGTTGACCGCCAACCTCACTGTGGGCCACTTCAGGATGATATTGTAGAGCAGCAATGGGTCGGGTTTTATGGGTGATTGCTGCAACCACATGATCGTCGGTTTCGCCGGCAAGTGCGTAATCTTCAGGAATTTTGCCAATGTCGTCGCCGTGGCTCATCCAAACGGTCTGCGCTGTTTTTGCTGCAAAGAGCATGGCCGCCGGGCCTTGGGCGTTCACGCAGGTCATGATCGCCCGGCCATACTCGCGTTTGGTGGCGGCACGAACCTGACCTCCAGCCGCCTCCACAAGTAGTTGCATGCCGTAGCATATGCCCAGTACCGGAACATTGAGTGTCAGGACCCACGAGGGCAAGCCGCGGCTACCAGTTTCATACACACTATCTGGTCCGCCGGATAAGATAATGCCTTTGACCTGAAGCCCCTTTGGCGGCTCTTCCATGCGTCCGTCGATCACTTCGCTGTAGGCTCCAAGCTCTCGCAGCCTCCGCGCAATCAACAGTGTGTATTGAGAGCCATAATCGAGAACCAGAATGCCCGCACTTTGAGGTCTTTGACTTGTGAACAAAGTGGTCGAGGATGAACTCATGGTGCGTGTGCTCCTCTGCAAAAATAAATCGTTCTAGATTTCGGTCTTGTAATTGGGTGCCTCTCGCGTGATGTACACATCGTGCACATGGCTCTCGCGCAGCGCTGCGTTGGATATTCGCACAAATTCGGTCTGGGTCTGCAAAGCTTGGATGTCTCGTGAGCCGGTGTATCCCATGGCGCTGCGAATGCCACCAATCAGCTGATAAATCTGTTGTGACAAGGGTCCTTTGTAGGCCACGCGGCCCTCGATCCCCTCCGGCACAAATTTTCCTTGGTCATTGATATCAGCCTGAAAATAGCGGTCTTTACTCCCTTGGCTCATGGCACCAAGGCTGCCCATACCGCGGTATGATTTAAAGGTTTTCCCCTGATAGATGATCATCTCTCCGGGAGACTCATCGGTACCGGCAAATAGACTGCCAATCATCACCGTACCGGCTCCGGCGGCCAGGGCTTTGACAATATCGCCCGAGTATTTGATGCCACCATCAGCGATGACTGGAACGCCGTGCTTTCGAGCTGCTGCTGCGCAATCAAGGACCGCGGAAAATTGCGGAACGCCGATGCCAGCCACGATTCTTGTGGTGCAGATGGAACCAGGCCCGATGCCAACCTTAACAGCGTCAGCTCCCGCATCTATGAGCGCAAGGGTCGCTTCCGCTGTGGCGACATTACCAGCGATCAACTGAAATGAATGACGCGATGGTCCAACTTTAAAATGATTTTTGACTTTTTTGACAGTGTCGATCACGCCCTGGCTGTGGCCATGAGCCGTATCCACGACGAGAACGTCGACCCCCGCATGCAAAAGCAAGGAGGCACGTTCAATGACGTCCGGACCAGCTCCAAGGGCTGCGCCCACGAGCAATCGGCCGCTGATGTCCTTGGAGGCGTCCGGATGCTCCTGGGACTTGAGGATGTCTTTGATGGTAAATAGACCCGTGAGGGTTGTGCCATCCTTGGCCAACACCGGCAGTTTCTCAATACGGTGTCGGTGCATGATATCGACAGCCTCCCCCGGAGACGTCCCCACGGGTGCCGTAACAAGTTTCGCAGTCATCACTTCGTGTACGGGGCGGCTGATGTTTTTTTCAAATCGGATGTCGCGCCCTGTAACAATGCCGACAAGTTTTCCGCCGTCCACAACCGGAAAACCACTAAAACGGTAGCGCCGCATGATGTCGATGACATCACCCACAGTGTCCGTCGGTTTGACGGACACGGGATCAGTGACCATGCCGCTCTCACTTTTTTTGACCTTGCGCACCTCGCGCGCCTGATCTTCGGCAGTCATATTTTTGTGGATGATGCCGATGCCGCCAGCCTGAGCCATCGCGATCGCTGTCGCTGATTCCGTGACGGTGTCCATCGCCGCTGATACAAGAGGGGTTTTTAAGGAAAGTTCACGGGTGAAGGCCGAGGTCAGGAGGGTTTCGTGGGGTAAAATACTTGAATGACGCGGGACGATTAAAATATCATCATAAGCCAAGCCGTCGCGAAACGTTCGTTCTTGTCCCAAGGGGCCTCCCTGTATTTGCGCTAAAATCTATTCGCAAATACCTAAATGAAGGATGATTTTAGACCTCTTTAGGGTATCGTCAACAGACGAATTTTAAATATTTGAGAAATACAAAACGGCAGGGTAGTTTTTCAAAAAAATTTAAAAAGTTGACCAGCGAGGAACGACTCTGTGCGGATTATGTTGCTTTGTCTCGATAACCTGGGCGATCTTGTTTTTTCGTCATCATTGTTGCCGCCATTGATGGCATCCTTGCCGGCACCGTTGCAGTCTCCGGTGCAAAAATCATTGCAAAAATCAGTCTCAAAGCCCTCATGGGCGATATTTTGCAAGGCCTATGCCGAAGATATCGCGCACGCCTTTCCCGCCAATGTCGATGTGATTGCCGCAGATCCGCCTTGGGATGAATCTCCAGGAGGAGGGCGGGGGTCTTATGTCGATTTTTATCGGGCGGTCAAACGCGCGCGAAACTGGCGACCAGATGTGATTCTCGTGGCCTCCAAAAATTGGCGCGCAGCCGCGGCTGCATATGTCATCGGAGGGAAGACCCGTATCGGATTTACGGGGCCAAAGTCGCGTTTTTTTCTCACTGATGGCGTCAGTCGCGACGGATGGCAAACAACAGCAGTGACGACCATGCTGGCTCGCCTGCTTGCGCCACTAGGGATCGACACTGATCTTTCGGTGGCGCCACCGGTGCTCTTGCAGGCGCCGGTCGAGCAGTCCTTATCCGCAAAAACTCCGCAGCAACCTTACGTGATGCTGCATCCTTTTGCCGGTGATCTTCGTCGTTGCTGGCCCCTTGGGCAGTGGTCGGCACTTGCCAATCAGATCAGAAACGCCGGCTACAGCATTATCTGGATGGGGCGCGCTGATGAAGCCGATAAAATTAAAGGGGCCGCTCCCGAAACCGCTCAAGATACATTCATGTGGGAGCTGGGTGACAACAGACTCGTGTCAACTTTGGCGGTCACTGCCAGGGCTGCGGCTCTGGTGGGGCATGATAGCGGGCCGATTCATTTTGCCGCCGCGTTGGGGGTGCCTGTTTTAGGGCTTTATTTGCCAAGTGAGTATCCGCGAACGGTCACCTGCGGTCGAGCAGCTCACGAGGTTCTGTGGCGGAAGTCACCAGGTGATTTAAGTCTTGAGGACGTCCAGAAAGCGTTTACGCGATTACTGCCCACGCCAGGCACGCTCTAAAAACGGCATCAGGAACATGCTCATCACGGCTATGGCGATGACATTTGGCACGCTGTCTGCAGGCAGTAACTTAAGACCCGATGCAACCGAAGCAAGAATGATCGAAAACTCGCCAATGTTACCCATGCGCGAGGCGGCAAAACTCGCTAGCCGTTTTTTAGCGCCGCTGGCCATAGCACCCCAATAAACAGCCACCGATTTGCCAACCACCACGGTCAACGTCATGGCAAACAGAAATCCCCACCGACTCGCCACCTGCTGCATGTCAAGCAGCATCCCCATGGAAATAAAGAACACGGCGCCAAAAATATCACGCAGGGGCTCAATCACCTTTGCCAGCCGCTCACCATCGGGGATCTCGGCTAGTAGTGACCCCACAATAAAAGCAGCCAAAGCGACGGAATAACCAAGCAGTGACGCGACACTGACGAGCCCAAAGCATGCTGCGACTGCCGAGATCACCAAAAGCTCGTTGGATTCACTTTTAAGAGGAATCTTAAATAGACGCGGCAGGGCAAACCGACCAAGCGAGATCCATAAGCCAACCACGAGCATGAGTTGGAGCATGGTGCGGCCCAGATCGAGAACATCAAAACTAGGCTGTGACGCAAGTGCCGATAACGCCGTCATCACAACGATGGCGACGAAGTCTTCGACCAAGAGGATGCGAACAATCAGGTTGGAATCCCCAGAAACCGAGTGGTGACCCAAATATTTGGCAACCACAACGGATGAGGAAAATGACAATAAAACCCCCCAAAGAACGGACTCTTTTAGAGGGATTCCCGATAGTTTGGCGGCGGCTAGCCCCAAAAGATACATGCATGGCAGCGATACGGCTGACGCATAAAAAGATTTTTTCTCGCCGCCAAAAAAATCTGAGATGCGAAAGCTTAGACCCATGGAAAATAATAGAAAAATCACGCCAATTTCGGCCCAAACCTTGATACCAGCCACGTCACTGACAATAGGCCCGGGCGTATAGGGACCGGAAATGATGCCAACCAACAAAAATCCAAGGATGACCGGCTGGCGAATTTTGTAAAAGAGGACCGAGACGACCGCTGCCAGTCCCAGGATGAGAGTTAAATCTTGAATCAATAGCGGCGTCTCAACCATCGTCACGTCCTTGCAAGAGAGTCTTCATTGTACTGCTCTTTGGTCCTTTGGCAAATCGGTATTGACGAGTTCATCCCGTGACCGAACAAGTTTACATTCGGCCCCTACAAGGAATGGCACGAGGTGTGATATCATGTGAGCTCTGAGCTAGCCCACATGAATTGATGGAGGAGATGACGTGCGTTTTTTTCGACGATTTGGGAATTTTTCCGCGGGATTTGGGCCATCGGCATTGATCGTGAGCTTGTTGGTTTCGCTAAAGCCGGTGATGGCCGCCGGACTGAATGTGACATTCAATGACAAAACTGGCATGCGCCAGTGTCTTGATACAAAGCCTTTTTATGAAGAGACAGGGTCAGGTTCCACAGTGCAAAAGCACCTGGTGGACCAGGCGGCGATTCGCGAGCGGTGCATCGCGCAGGCAGTAAAAGTCCTTTCGGCAAAAGCCCCCATCGCGATGGCGGGTGAATTCTTGCAGGAGGCCAAAAAAGGCGGCTGGTCGGCCGATTTTTACGATTTGATCAAAGTGGCAATCACAAAGAACCAGAAATTATGCAATGACCGCATCGTTTATGATGAACTCATCAAACTTTACAGCTACCCCGGCTCATCCGGCGAAGTACAGTCAGAGATGTCCGGCATGGTCCCCACCGTAAAAACCTGCCTTAAGGACAAGGAATTCGCCGCTGACTTCAAATCGGATGCGTCGCAGGACCAACATGTCAGAAAAAATGTTTGTAAACATCTTGCCAAGGAGGGCGTCATTCCATGCGGTTAACAGGGATCCGGTCGATCACAAATAAAATGGTAGTTTTGGGCGCTTTATTCCTTGGGACTTCAATGTCTGTTTGGCATTGGTCTGACGCGGAGGCCGCCAGTGCGGCTGCGGCGATGCCACAGGTTTCTGGTGTGATCAAAGCACTGAAGGGACCTGCGGGTGAGGTCATCGGCGTTGTGGAGGTGAACGGTAACAAAGAGGCACTGGTCTTTTTTAAAAATGTCGCCGGCCCCCTGAAAGGAACCACGAAAATCTACCAGCTAAACGATATGTCATCAGACAGCAAAGATATTTTTTATTCGGTGAAACGCGGGTCAAAAACAAAAGATATTAATGTACTGACGCTTGAGCATGGAGCATGGACCTTCATCAATCCTGGCAAAGCCGGTGACCGCTACCCTGTGTACTTTTCAGACAAGGAAACCGCCAAGATGAAAGAATCAGATTTTTTGAGTACACTGAAACCATAACAGACCGTAAATTTTTTTGTTGTTGATAATTTATTAAGAAGGAGTTTTGTCATGATCGTGCAAAATGTTTTGGTATCCGCTGTCTTTTTGATCGCAACCTCTGCATTCGCTAATGCCAAGGCAGACCGTGATTACCGTGAAAATGAATTGAAGCCTGCCATTGCTGCCGCTGAAAAAGATTTTAAGGCTGGCTGTGGCTGCGGTCTTGCCATTAATATTGGTAAGGATGTCTCCGGCTCAGAAGAGTTGACCAACGTAAAACGCATGGCGGAAACAATCTCATCCGGTGCCGCAGGATATTGCAACTCCAAGGAGTCCAAGGCGGCGATGTGCAAAATGAAAAAGATCGACGTTGCCAAAGGTGCAGACGTGAGTGTCACATTCGCCGGTGGTAAGGTTAAGGCCGTAGTCTCGGCACAAAGTTATCCTAGCTTTGACATGATCGCTGAACAGGTCGACAAGTAAAGCCAAGATTTCTAGTAATTTTTTGCGAATATGACTCGTGTGGAAGTCGGTTTTCCTGTGAAGAGGCAGCGTCCCTCGGAGGGCTTGTCGCCCAGAGGGATGCAGCGCGGTGTGACCTTGATGGCTGCCAGCTTTTCGTTAATGATTTTTGCGTCGGCTGGGTCACTCGACCAGTAGGCCACTGCAAAGCCACCATGGATTTCCGGCTTCTCTTCATTTTTTGGGGTGAACCATTCAGAAAATTCCTGGAAATCGGTAAATGTCCGGGTTCTTGATTCTCTGAGAGCCAGCGCCCGATCAAACAACGTCTTCTGAATGTTGTCCAAAGTAGTCGCAATCGTCTCCACGAATTCACCGCGGGTGATGCCTTTCTTATCTTTGACGCCTTGATCGCGCCGGGCGACAAATAAGCTATCAGCCTGCATGTCACGTGGGCCGACCTCGGCACGTATCGGTGTGCCTTTTTTGATGTGCTGCCAGGTTTTTTCGCCGCCGCGGATGTCGCGGCTATCCAGTTCTACGCGTATCGGAGAGCCCATGTATGACAAGGATTCCAGCTCTTTTTTGACCTTGTGGCAGTAGGCCAGGATCTGTGTTTTTTCCTCGTCATTGCGGTAGATTGGTAGAAGCACGACGTGTTTCGGCGCGAGCCGTGGTGGACAAATAAGGCCATCGTCATCGGAGTGCGTCATGATGAGACCGCCGATAAGTCTTGTGGAAACACCCCATGAGGTGGTCCACGCAAATTCGTCAGTACCCTGCTGGCTTTGAAACCTGATCCCGGACGCTTTGGCGAAGTTTTGGCCAAGGAAGTGACTGGTGCCGGCTTGGAGGGCTTTGCCGTCCTGCATCATGGCCTCAATGGTGTATGTGTTAACAGCTCCGGGAAATTTCTCACCCGGGGTTTTCTCGCCTTTAATCACCGGCATCGCCATGTACTCATGGGCAAACCATTCATAGACGTCCAACATCTGCATCGTTTCCTGCACCGCTTCGTCCGCTGTGGCATGAGCGGTATGGCCCTCTTGCCACAGGAACTCTGCGGTCCTTAAAAACATTCTTGTGCGCATCTCCCAGCGCATGACATTGGCCCATTGATTGATCAAGATGGGCAAATCACGGTAGCTCTGCACCCATTTTGCATAGGATGCCCCGATGATGGTCTCACTGGTGGGGCGGATGATAAATGGCTCCTCAAGCTCTCCTGCTGGAACCAGTGTGCCGTCCTTGCCTGCTTCAAGTCTGTGGTGGGTGACCACGGCGCATTCTTTGGCAAAACCATCCACATGCTCAGCCTCTTTTTCGAGAAAACTCTTGGGAATCAGGAGGGGAAAGTACGCGTTGACGTGACCCGTCTCTTTGAATTTGCGATCAAGCACCTGCTGAATGTTTTCCCAAAGAGCATAGCCCCAGGGTTTGATCACCATGCAGCCACGGGTTGGGGAGTTTTCGGCAAGATCTGCAGCCTTGATGACCTGCTGGTACCATTCAGGATAATCCTCGGCTCTTGTAGGGGTGATGGCAGACTGTGGTGCCTTTGACATGTGGAGTGATCTCCATAGCTGGTGAGGCTTTGCGCCCTGTTATGCATGAGTTTTTGCGGCAGTGCATCGGCCGCTGCCGCAGGTCGAGGATTATGGCGGCTAACGCTTGGACGGGCAAGGGCTAAGGTGGGCGAAGTGGAGGAAATAGCAGGAAACTTTACGTGCTTTTGTCTGGAAACTGTGAAAATATGATGAAAAGACAAATTTGGCATGACCCCATCCAGGCAGGTGCTTAAAGTTTATGCTTTCCAAAGGCCATATCGACGGACTTTCGTCAAATCCCGCTCAGCTCCAAGAGCGGCTTAAAGTGGCGCGCGGTGATCGACCGGCGACGATGGTCGTGCGGGGGGCCCAGTGGCTTGATGTGTTTTCAGGACAGTGGGCGACAGGTGATGTCGCGGTGTTTGACGGCGTGATTGTCGGCGTCGGCGAAACTTATGACGCTAAAGAGGTCATCGACGGTCACGGTTCCTATTTGGTACCAGGATTTATTGACGCACACGTGCATATTGAAAGTTCCATGATGACGCCCCATCGATTTGCCTCAGCGGTGCTGCCGCGCGGTACAACGACGGTCATTTGGGATCCTCATGAAATCGCCAATGTCAAAGGTGTGGCCGGCATCGAATGGGCGCTTGCGGCTTCAGAGTCGCTGCCGTTGCAGGTTTTTGTGATGGTGCCAAGCTGTGTGCCTTCAACCAGCGTTGAGATGGGGCTCGAAACCAGTGGTGCCAATTTGACACACAAGGATCTCCTAGCCTTTGCCGGGCATCCCCGGGTGCTGGGACTTGCTGAAATGATGAACTGGCCTGGGCTGGTGGGCGGCGATCCAGAAGTCGTGGCAAAACTCGCAGTATTTCAGGCAAAAAAACGCGATGGCCATTGCCCCGGACTTTCGGGCAAAGCGCTCAATGCATACGGCGTTGCCGGCATTCACTCATGCCATGAGTCCACCACTGCGCCTGAGGCCCGCGAAAAACTGCGCAAGGGGATTCATGTATTGATCCGTGAGGGTAGCTGTGCCAAGGACGCTGACGCGCTGCTTCCGCTGCTCGACGCTTATTCTTCGGCGACTCTGGGATATTGCAGTGATGACCGCAATCCTCTGGACATCGAGGAGTCCGGCCACCTGGACTGCATTGTCAATAAAGCACTCAAGTCAGGGCATCATCCCGTCGATGTTTTCCGTGCGGCGTCGTTTGCGGTGGCGAGGATGTATGGACTTGATGATCGTGGAGCGATTGCGCCGGGTTATCGCGCTGATTTTGCGCTGGTGAAACCAGTGCGCGCAGGAAGCTTTTCCGCAGGTGTGATCGTGCGTCAAGTCTGGGTCGGCGGCTCATCTCCTGATGCGTCTTCACCGCAGATACATCAGGACTTTGGTAACAGCAAAAATCTTCATGTGCGGTCACCGTCTGGAGCAGAGGTGATCTCTGCCAGTGATTTTAAAATTGCAGCGCCAGCGTTCGACAAGGCCGAGGTTCACGTGATTGGCGTGCGCCCAGGTCAGATCGTGACCGACCGCCTCGAGGCGACCTGTTCGGTCAGAGCGGGGGCCATTGTTTTACCCGAAGACGGCTCTCTCAATAAAATCGCAGTGATTGAGCGGCATCACCAAACCGGTCGCATGGCAACAGCGATTGTCAAAGGGCTAGGCCTAACGTCAGGCGCCATCGCCACCTCAATCAATCACGACTGTCACAATATCATCGTGACCGGAAGCAGCGATGAACTGATGAGCCAGGCGGTGTCGGTCCTGCGGTCCATCGATGGTGGGATCGTCGTGGTTTCCAACGACGGTCGTCAGACCGCCCTGACATTGCCGATTGGTGGTCTGATGACGGATGCGACGCCAGCGTCAGTGGCAGAGTCTCTCAGGGCGCTGAAGGCCCATGCGCGTGCCATTGGTTGCCCGCTTGAAGAACCTTTTTTGCAATTGTCATTTTTGGCATTGCCAGTGATTCCGAGTCTAAAGATCACCGACCGCGGACTTGTGGACGGTCAAACGTTTCAATTGATTCCTGTGGTCAGGACATCATAATGAGAGCTAAGGAGGGTCTATGCGCACGATGATCGACGAGATTCGCAACCTATTGAACGAGGGAACTGTGGATGGTCAGCAGATTCATCAAATTCAAGAGGTCGTCATGGATGCATTGCCTCTGATGGTGAAGAAATTAGCTGGACGTGATTATGAGCCGGGTCGGTATTTGCTCTACAAAGATCCCGACTATGGTTTTGTCGTCATGATGCTGGTGTGGAATCGCGGACAAGCCACGCCCATCCATGCCCATGGCACATGGGGCGTTGAGGCGGTGATCAAAAATAAGGTCCGTGTGACAACCTACGCTTGCGATGAGCGTGATGCCCGGGAGGTCGGCTCTGTCGTTTTGCCGACTGGTGCGGTGGCGTACGTTCTTCCACCGGATGCCGATGTCCACAAGGTGGAGCATTTTGGCGATGGGCAAGCGATCACCGTGCATGTTTACGGCAAAGAGCTCGTGGAAAACCTTGTGTTCTTCCCTGGTGAAGGCTTTCGGGGAGTTCAATGCTCGGTGGTTCCAGTGCCGGAGGACCTCGATTGGTTTGCTCCCCTGGCTCGCAGGCCCATGGATCTTCCAAGGGCCTAGTTCTGAGGGCCTGGCTGCAGTTTTTTCAATGAAATGAACCAACTGAGATTATTGGATAAACACATAAATATAAGAGAGTTCACCACGTCAGGGTTGTTATGGTGGTCTGAACGATCTCCGATAGCGCCCGGATAGGACATGGGTCCATGTCTTTGCAGGGTGTTTTTTTGAGTTGATTGGATGTTTAGCGACCATCACGGAGTTTGTTGACATGGCAACCAAGGAACCAGGTGCATTATGGAAGCATTTTAAGCGCAGCATTCCTGTTCTGGTCATCTGTTTGATACTCAACCTGGGAATGCTTGTTTTTTTGTGGGCACATTATACGGGGAAACTTGGTAACGCGGGGCGCGCGTTGGTGACACTGGAAAACAAGCTCCTTGATATGCGGTTTGTGTTGCGCGGCGAGCAAAAACCAAGCGGAAAAATCGGTGTTTTGGCGCTGGACGAAAAATCCATTCAAAAATTTGGTCGCTGGCCCTTCACCCGCAGTGTCTATGAGCAAGCCTTCGCCAATCTGAAGAAGGCTGGCGTTGAATGGATTGGATTTGACGTGGTTTGGGACAAACCTGAGCGGCCACTGCTTGCGGACGCCATGCCGGCGATCGAACTGCTAAGACGCCCAGGCGCGGAATCTGCAAATGCCTGGAACCGTATCACTCAGATGCAGGAATCCGGACTTGCCGATCAGGCCATCGAACGCACCATGAGAGATTTTGGCAAAGTCGTGCAGGGCTTCATGTACTACGGTCCAAATGAAGTCGATTCCATCAAATCCCTCAAAGGCCGGGAATTTTCAGCTCTCGAGGCGATGCAGGGATCGGTGATCTTTGCAGCGATCATGCCTGATGGCTTTGATCTTGGGCATTACAATGACCTGGCGTTGGGTGCGGTCGTTGGTAATACCTCTTTTATTTCTCAGAGCACGCCACACTTTGGGTTCTTTAATAATGATCCCGAAGATGATTCTGTGGTCCGCTGGGTCAATCTTGTCAAAGATGCTCAAGGCAGTCTCCTGCCGGCCATGTCCCTCAAGATGGCGGCGAATATGACAGGACGGGATATTGTCACCATCTTTGACCGCATCGGTGTTGAGGAGATTATGCTGGTGAATCCAGAGAACGACAAAGACATCATCAAAATTCCAGTCGATCCGGCTGGCCAGGGGCGAGCTTTGCTGAATCATCTTGGTCCATCAGCGACACTGCGGCACATCTCACTGGCGGATGCCTGGGACGATCATTTCAGCGACCAAGAGCGAGCGGCTCTCAAAGGTCTCAGTCTGATGATGGGACCGACAGCCATGGCCATCAATGATATGCGAGCCAACCCTTTTGAGGCCACCTTCAACGGGGTGGAGCATCACGCCACAATGATCGATAACATTGTGTCCAATCGGTTCTTTAAACGTCCTGCTGACATTTACCGGCAGGAGATGCTGGTGGTTCTGATACTGGGCCTTTTCTATTCCGTCATTCTCACCTATGCATCCGCTCTATTTTCTGCCATGGGCGTGGTGATCGTCTATGTTGGGTATTTTTACATTGACCGTCATTTTTGGTTTGACCGCGGTATTTGGGTATACATGGGTATGCCATACATCCAAATCACAGGGTTGTTCATGATCGTGACACTCTACAAATATTTCACAGAAGAGCGCGAAAAGAAGAAGGTGAAGGGAGCCTTCCAGCATTATTTATCTCCAGACGTGATGCATCAACTTTTGGACAATCACGACAAACTGAAGCTTGGTGGGGAGCTTCGGGAATGCACCGTGTTTTTTAGTGATGTCCGCGGTTTTACGACGATCTCCGAAGCGCTAATCTTAGCTCCAGAAAAGCTGGTCGAACTCATGAACGACTACCTCTCTCCGATGACGGAAATCATTCTGCGCAGCGGTGGGGTGTTGGATAAATATATTGGTGATGCGATCATGGCGTTTTGGGGGGCACCCTTGGATCGTCCTGATCAAGCGGACGCTGCGGCACAGTCCGTGCTTAAAATGATGGAAAAACTTGAAGAGCTCCGCCGGGTGTTCCCGACCAAGGGGTTCCCGGTCATCGATATTGGGTGCGGTGTGAACACAGGCACGATGGTTGTTGGCAATATGGGAAGCTCCGAGCGTTTTGCCTACACCGTCATGGGGGACGCCGTAAACCTTGGTGCAAGGCTAGAGTCGATCACCAAAGAATATGGTGTTCGAAGTATCTTTAGTCAAAATGCTGTGGCAAAAATGGCAAATCCAAATGCCTATCTGCTGCGCGATATGGATGACATTGTGGTCAAAGGAAAGCGTGATCCTGTAAAAATTTATGAATTGATTCATCCGTCCATCATGCCAGCAGAATCCCGTATCAAAGACTTACTTGGGGAATTCCATGCGGCCAGAGAGGCTTACCGTGCTCAGAATTGGGAGCTTGCGCGCAAGCACTTGAACCAATGTTTACTCATTCGTCCAGAAGACGGGCCAAGCAAGATGTATTTCGAACGTATCGACGAGTTGGAGAAGATGCCGCGGATCGAAAACTGGGACGGCGTTCACGTCTTCCATCACAAATAGTTTTATCTGGAAAAAAAAAACGTGGGTTGTCACCAACGTCCGGCGCAAATAAGCGTTACCGTTCGGCCGCGGTCAATGCCCGTAGTCGCCGGTAGAACATTTGCCACGAAGCCGGATCAATAAATGCGGCGCGGTGGGCCGTCAGCGTATCTAAAACGGAGGGTGACGTATAAAGTAAATTGCGGTTTGCTGCTGAAATCGGCCCCGACGACACAAATGGCATGGACGTTTGATAAATATTCGTCCAGCCATCACCTGCTGCTGCGGCAACAGCTGGCGTGAGATGCTCGATGTCCCGTGGGGCACGGTGACAGTCATGGGGCTCACCGAGCCACCTGACAGAATTCAGCAGGACATAGGACGGAAACCATTGGCTGGCGCAGAGATCGTAACTGATGGGATCAATGGTCAGAAGCTCTTGAAGATGAAATTCTGGGGTGAGGCCAAGCTGGTAGGCAAGACGGATGGCCATCCACCCGCCATGAGAATGACCGGCGATCAAGACATCAACGTCCTGATCTGGCGCATCGTCTGCAGCGGTGGAGGTCTCTTGTCGGAGCATGGTTGTGATTTCGAGAGGCGCCGTCTGTGCCGCCATCGCCGTCGCCTCGGACCACTGTCCGTCGGCGGTCACCTTGTAAAGGTAAAAGTGCTCGATGGGGTCCAGGGGGTGAGTTTCATAGCCGCCGTCAAAGCAGCCGTAGTACATGGCAGCATCTGGGTGGCGGGCTGCCGCGTCAAGAAATGCGGCAACCGGTTGTTGATTGCTGTGGGAGCATGAAAGGTAGCCCTGCAGGTAAATAAAACGCAGGGGTTTTGCGAGGGCAGGATCTGCGATCATGAGCAACGCCAGGGTTGGCGAGATCATGAGAGACCAGACAAAGAGTGTTTTAATGATTGATTTCATGGTGTCCGCATGATTAATAGAGATTGCTCACGAAGTCAAATTTTAATAAATTTTATGATAATTATAATTAATAAAAATAAATAATATAAAACATGAAAAAATTTGACCGTGTCAATATTGAGATCGTAAACACCTGTAATCTCAAGTGTTCTTTTTGTCCAGCTCCCGGAAAAGCAAAAACACAGATGTCCCCTGGGAATTTTGCCCGTTTGGCAGAAACCCTGGCGCCCATCGCCCGGGAGGTGGTGCTGCATCTTCTCGGGGAGCCGCTGTCCCACCCGGAGCTCGGGAAGATCCTCGATGCGGCAGCCGCGGTCTCATTGCCCGTGAATGTGGTGACCAATGGTTTGCTGCTCGTTGGCGAGCGCGTGGATCTGCTTCTAAAGCCGATCGTCCGGCAGGTGTCGGTCTCGCTGCAAAGCTTTGGCAATAATTATCCAGACCAGGATCCTCGTCCCTACGTGTCCAAGATCAAACGTTTCACAGACCGCGCTGTGGCCGAGCGTCCCGATCTTTATGTCAATTTACGTTTTTGGGATTTGGCGGGCGCGTCGGCTTTAGAAACTAACCATAACCAGGTACTTCGCAGGGTTGTGAGTGAACTTTATGCCTTCCACTGGGATGATGTCCAGATTGACGTGCGTCGACATAAAAGCCACCGCATCATGGGACGGATTTATCTGCATTTTGATTCGCGTTTTACATGGCCTGATATCGCCGCTCCCAAAATACAAACCACCGGGCGATGCCATGGACTCTCTGGCCACTTTGGGATTCACTCTGATGGGACCGTGGTTCCCTGCTGTCTTGATCACAACGGCGACATTCCTCTTGGCAACGCATTCGCAGAACCTCTCGAAAACATCCTGACATCGCCTCGGGCCGAGGCCATGAAAAAAGGTTTCGCCCAAGGGCGTTTGGTTGAGGATCTTTGCAAGACCTGCGGCTATATTGAACGCTTTAACCGTGGTGGCGCCTTCCGTCACGAGGGGATGTGATGGGACGGATTTTGACCCATAGTGACTACCGCATGGTCCCTTGGAAAAACGGACGCGGCCAAACGTCCGAGATGTTTCGCCTGGATTTGGGCGGGCGCATGATTTTTCGTGTGTCGTCTGCCATGGTGCAGGAGGACGGTCCGTTCAGTGACTATACCGGTTATGATCGTACTTTGATAAACCTTGGGCCGGGGTCGATGAGGCTCAGGCAACAGCAACAAGGCAACAGCGAACGCGTATCAGATTTACCACCGTTTGCCCTGATTCATTTTGACGGCAGCCTTGCAACTCATTGCCAAGTGACTGAGCCCTGTCAAGATCTCAATATTTTTTGCGCAACAGACGCGGTCTTTGCGTCTACCTTGGTGCGTCAATTGCCAAAACCCGAGTTTGTTCCCATTCCTCCCACGTCAGGACTCATGATCTTTGTTGCCGAAGGTAGCTTCGTGGCCAAGGATCTGAGTGGCCGCGAGTATTTTGTGGAGCGTGGAGAGTGCTTAGTACGAGAGCCCTCTGATTCTGTAAATCAGGAGCGCTGGATGTTAGCCAGCGCCTCACAGACCCCGTGCCGCTATGTGGCCGTTGCTTTTTTTCCCGGGAAAGGGCGCTGAAATTAAGGTTAACGCTTCTGCCACAGTGTGGGGAAGATGCGCACCCACTTGCCACCTGCTTGCGTATAGACGGTCACGCCCATATAAACTTCGCCGTCACTCAGGTTTTGCTGTTGCCGGAGTGACGAGATGGTGTCTCCCGCTGCCAGAATGTATTTGTGTTCGTCGAATGCGACTGAGAACAACGAACTCGGCCGTCCGATATAGCTCGTCAGGCCAGGAAGTTGGGACAAAGCTCGATCAGGTACAAGGCATTTTTCCATCATCCCTCGCACCTGCTTGATGTTAAAGCGTTTGGGCATTAGAGAGGGGAGCTTGGCCTCCATCACTTCAAATTTGAGCGGCTTCACAAAAAATCCAGAGATACCAATTTTTGCGACCTGCACCACAAGGTCTTTTTCACTATGACCGGTGAGAAAGACCACCGGAAGTTCGGCTGGCGAAAATATCTGACGAATCTCTTCGAGCACTTCTTTACCCGTCATGTGCGGCATGCTTTGATCAACAATCAACAGATCAAACGGACGACTGAGGAGCGTGGCTTTGATCTGTTCTGGCTTGTTGACCACCGTGGCCGTGTGACCTATGGTTTCAAGCCATTCAGCCATCAGCTTCGTGATTTCTACCTCGTCATCGCAGACCAAAATTTCAGCCATAAAATCTCCAGACAACAGCACCTATTGTACCGCGCCGCCTGTCAGAGCCCAAGATTCAGATCTGAAATCGTTCATTTCAAAAGACCCTGGCTGCAGTTCCAGGACCCTGGATGTTGCTCGATGAGGTGTATTAATTCCCTTTAATATTGGCGACTTAAAGACTTTAAGCGTATTTTCCAAAAATACGCTTCAAAAAAATGGGGTCCATTCAGTCGCATGCTCGGTGTGCCTCGGCGGCCCGCCCACCGAGCATCCCTAAAACGTGCAGGTCCAAGCTCGCTCAAAGCAATCTGGCGCCCTGCGGCCATCAGGATACACGCAAGCACTGAGGCTTGCCTGAAAGGCCTCCATGCGATTCACCCCCAAACCCCAACTGATGCGTTGTGCTGATGCGCTGGTGGTCGCAACCGCACAACCGCCCTGCACCCAAACGACGGGCTGACAATCCGCCGCCGCACAGTACCTATTGGCCATGTTGACACCCGCAGCAAAGTTTGGCTGTCCCCATGATGTACCAAAGGTGTCGGTGCTGCGGCTGTAGGATATGGCCCCATAAGTGGCAAACTGTGGTTGGTAGTTATAATAAGGATAAAACGTGTAGCCACTATAGTTTGGTTGATACCAATAGCCGTAGGGAGCATAGATCCACGGCATGTAGCCCCAAGCGCCCGGGTGTCCCCAGGCCGAAATATACGGAAAAAAATAATGATCAAAAGCAAAAGCAGAAGGTGCAAACAGCAATGAAATCAAAATCAGTAAACGCTTCATGATGGTTCTCCCTTAAAAAAAATTCTTTTGGCGCATTCAAGGATTCTTTGTTGCGATATGGTCAAGGATTTTTCCCGCGACGTTTGTGCTCCCGCTGCATCTGCTCGCCCATCTGCCTTAGCGCGATCACCTTTTGCGGGTCAGAGGACGTCCACTCGATGGCCACACCATCATGAATATCCTTCACAGACAGTGCCACTGAGGGATCGCGTAAAAGCCCCCGATGATCATGCAACCCTGGACACATCATTCCCTGATAACCCCCCGGTGGCATGACCTGGGCCTGGGACGAAGCGGTCAAACACAAAAAAGATGTGAGCCATAGACCCGCAATCGGCGCACACAAACTCTGCAGAACATGTTTCTTCGGATGTTTGAATTTCATAGCAAGCACTCCTCCCCATTGTTGACGATCACACACGGAGCAATGCAAAGCCCTTGCCATGTTTTGCCGGCTTGTGGTGAGTCGCCTGGGACAGAGAGCATCTCGGTTGAACGCGACGGTTTTTTGTGACTTAACGATCGGATGTTTGCGGCATCATGCGATGATTAAAGGAAAAAAATTTTTAGGTCCATCGCGATGATACGACCCATGGACAATGTCAACCACATACCGCGGGATTTTCGTGCAGCTCTTCAACTGCGGGATATGACGCAGAGGCGTGCTGGCGGAGGACACATGGATGAATACGGATGGATCGACTTACTCAGAGATGGCCTTCGCGTGGAATGCGAAGTGGGACGCAATAAACGTCGTGATGAAATAATAGCTGTGATCATAGCCCTCACGAATCTTCAATTCAACGGCCTGACCCACAGTTGATGCCATGTCTGCAAATGGTTTTGTCAGTCGCTGCTCTTCCATGAAGGGATCACTGAGACCCTGGTCCAACAAGATGCTTCCTGGATGCCGGTATCCCAGACGCAGGAGTTCACAGGCATCATAGTCGGCCCACGTCTGGGTGTTTGATGGGCCAAGGTAGCCCCTGAAAGCTTTTTGTCCCCACGGGCAAGTTGTGGGATGCACGATCGGTGCAAAGGCTGAAACCGAGCAAAACAGGCGAGGTTCACGCAGTCCCATGATCAAAGCCCCATGCCCCCCCATGGAATGTCCCATAATGCTGATGCGACCGGCCATGTCAAATGTCTGTGCGATCAGTTCGTAGAGTTCTCTGGTGACATAGCTGTACATTCGAAAATGATCGGCATAACCTGGGGTCACGGCGTCCACATAAAAAGACGCCCCTTCACCAAAATCCCAATGATCGCGGATGCCCGGCAAATCAAGCCCCCTGGGAGAGGTGTCAGGGCAGACGATCATGATGTTGTGAGCTGCAGCGATGCTTTGAGCGCCAGCTTTGGTCATGAAGTTTTCTTCCGTACAGGTAAGGCCAGATAGCCAGATGACGGCACCCTTGGGGACTCCTTCAGGAACAAACAGCGATAGGCGCATGTTGGTTTTTGTTTCGCCAGACGCATGCTCCACATATTGAACATGGCCACCAAAACAGCGGTGCTCTTTCAGGATGGTCCAGGGGGCATGCGTCATGCGGACTCCTTAAAACGTAACGACCGTGCGGATGCTTCGACCAGCATGCATATCATCAAAGGCTTTGTTGATGTCTTTGAGGGGGATGACATCCGTGACCATGTCATCGATATTGATGGTCCCTTTCATATATTGCTCCACGTAGCCAGGAAGCTCACTGCGACCCTTGACGCCGCCAAAGGCGGTCCCTTTCCAGACGCGGCCCGTCACGAGTTGAAATGGTCTTGTGGCAATCTCTTGCCCCGCCCCAGCAACGCCGATGATGATCGATTGGCCCCAACCACGGTGGGCACACTCCAAGGCTGCACGCATTAACTCGACCTTGCCGACGCACTCAAAGGAATAATCAACACCCCATTCGGTCATTTCGACAATCACTTGCTGAATCGGTTTTTGGTGGTGTTTCGGGTTCACGAAATCAGTGGCGCCAAACTTTCGTGCCATCTCCCATTTGGCGTCATTGATATCGATGGCAATAATGCGTGATGCCTGGGCCATCTTGGCTCCTTGCACCACCGATAAGCCAATACCACCCAGGCCGAACACAGCGACGGTGGCACCTTTTTCAACCTTGGCGGTGTTGAGAACAGCGCCAATGCCAGTGGTAACGCCGCAGCCAAGTAGGCAAACCTTGTCGAGGGGGGCGCGGTCATTCACCTTGGCCAGTGCGATTTCGGGGACAACGGTATACTCCGCAAACGTGCTGCAGCCCATGTAGTGAAAGATCGGCTTTCCATCTTTCGAAAATCTCGTTGTGCCATCAGGCATCAGCCCCTTACCCTGGGTGGCGCGGATTTTTACGCACAGGTTGGTTTTACCTGATAGACAGAATCGACACTCGCGACATTCCGGCGTGTAGAGTGGGATGACATGATCGCCTTTTTTAAGAGATGTGACTCCCGCACCCACATCATGGACAATGCCGCCGCCCTCATGACCCAAAATGACTGGGAAAAGACCTTCGGGATCCTCCCCAGACAGGGTGAAGGCGTCGGTGTGGCAAACGCCCGTGGCAATCATCTTAACCAAAACCTCACCGGCTTTTGGTGGCGCAAGATCAATCTCCTCAATCTTGAGCGGTTGTCCGGGGCCCCAAGCGACGGCGGCTTTGATTTTCATCTGTGGATCCTCACAAAATAGCTCTTGTTGGCGTGACTGGAACATTCAGTGCGGCAATTGTAAGGCAACCAAAGCTTGTTCATCAAGTGGTCCTTTCCGGGCGTATGGAATGCGACAGCATTTTGGTTAAGCGACTCTCGAGAGAATGAAACGTCGCAATGTCCGGCTTGATCCGAAATCACTGTCCGGCTTGGTCCGAAATACGCACCGGATTAGAAATCATGTGTGCCCCACCGAATATCATTGATGAAATTCACACTTAAAACAATTTGCTAACGGTTTGCTAACATTTAAAATGATAACCATGAATTGATGCTCGGCTCTATTGATGGCTAAGAGCTTCGGACACTTTTAAAGCAACGTGGTTGGCACATTGATCGTGTTCGCGGGAGTCATGAGATTTGGATTTGTGGCTCAAGCACTTTTGTACTTGCTACACATGGCAAGGAACTCAAACAGTATCAAATTCGAGAAGCCCAGAAAATGTTACGCATGAAAAAGGGAGAATAACGTGAGAAAAAAGCAAAAAGTTGATAAATCAAAAGGCGGTTTTAAATACCGAGTCGATATCATCTGGAGCCCTGAAGATAAATCTTATATTGCTCGTGTACCCGAACTCGATGGCTGTGTCACACATGGTGACAGCTTGGAGAGTGCTGCTGCAAATGCTGAAGAAGCGATTGAGATTTATCTTGAAAGCATCTTGGCACGAGGTCTTCCAGTTCCGAAGCCACTGTCTGAGCAAAAGTTTTCCGGCAAGATCCCGCTAAGAATTGATCCAAATCTCCATAGAGATCTTGTCGTCAAAGCTCAAACAGAAGGAACGAGTTTGAATAAGTTTATTGAAAGCAAGTTGAAGAAAATTGGGTAGTAGGCACACGAAACATAGAATCTCTTCTAGAAAAGCGAGTAAGGTTGAAATTCTATTTTTTACCGTGTTTAAAAGTACGGGACACAAGTGATAGAGCTAACTCAAAAAGATTTCAAGAGATACAGAAGAACCCGATCGAAAGGGTGCTTATGCGGAGCTCGAGGCGGGGGAGCGTCGGAAAATGGCGATCCCGAGAGGATTCGAACCTCTGACCGCCGGATTAGAAATCCGGTGCTCTATCCAACTGAGCTACGGGACCATATCAAAAGGAGGAGGGAGGCTACCATAGGAGGCCGAGGGCTGCTAGGGCAATCGATCAAAGTCGATCGCGGTAACCGGTGGTCTGTTCGAGCAGCTGCAAAATGATGAAGCGGTCCGATTCTGGTGCCAAAGTCAGGACCTGCCGGTAGCGTCGAGCAAGGGCAAATTCGACTCGTTGGGCGCTCACGCCAAGGACTGGGTCCTGAACAGCCGGGGGCATGTAACGGGACATGCGTGCAGCAACCGTGCCGGTGAAAGCGGTGAGGGTGCCGGGGTCTGAATCGGGGAAGCCACGTTGAGCGAAAATCAAGCGGACGAGTTGTCTCAGGGCCTTGTGATGCTGGTCTGCGCGGTCGAGTGCGCTGGCCCCAGAGCGGCCTGTAGCCTTGGATGAGCGTTGCTTGGCGGCGTAGAGTGCAACGGCCGTCTGTTCAAGCTGCAGGGCGCGATTGAGCGCTTCGATATAGGGGGTGTCATTGGGAGTGGTTCCGGATCCGTTGGGGCGACCACCAAAAGACGCCAACGGCAACGCCGCCAGCGATGCGGGGGAATCTTGATGGAGGATGGAACCAAAGGGCATGGGTGGTAAACCCTCAATGTGACTAAAAATTCATCATGTGGGATTAATTTAGACTATCGAGTCATAAATATCAAGTTTAAATATTATTGAAATCTTTAATTATTTAGAACCGATAACCAAGCCCTATTCCGAGCACCGGCAAGGGTTTGTTGGTGACCTTGGCGAGCTCTGCGATGGCCTTTGACTGGAGATCCGTCTCGCTCTTGCCGCGAAGCTCAGCCAAAGCTCCGGAGAGCTCCTCTGGTGTGCCGTCGGGAGCTTTGATCTGGGCAGAGACGGTGGCTTTTTGCTGCGTGTTAAACGGCGCCATCATGCCGACCTCGAACAGGGCAATCATTTTGTCTGAAAGTTCCCACCCCCAACCCGTGGCAGCCCGTCCCACATAGGAAAGTAGTTGGATGTCCGCACGAAGCGCTATCTCGTTGCGCGTTTGGATGGCGGCCCCGTCATTGCCGCAGGGTGGTTCTTTGGCAGCTTCAATGATGCTGCAGATTCTTAAAGCGGAGCTGGCTTGGCCCTTGATCTGGATAAACCGAGCGCCTGCACCCATGGTTGTGTACCAAGAGCCGCCAAAGGGATGCCAGAGGACCCCAGCAAACATATGGGGGCCCCAAGTCACATTGAAATGAATGTCAAAGGCCGGGTAGGCCACGGCAATACCTTTTTGCGTGTCGGCTTTAATCACATCACTCGGCATGGAAACATCCACTGTGACAGGGATCGGTCCACTGACACCAAGGTTCAACGCAAACCGTGATGATAGGGCAAAGCGGTAGTCCAGACGGGCAATTTCCGGCAGGGATCCAT
>JBILMN010000032.1:0-25921 GCA_044375465.1 Oligoflexales bacterium
CTTCGACTCATGATTTCTGAAACTTTTTTGGCCATCCAAAAACTCCCCTAAGTGTCCGGACCTTATATATTATCCAGGATTTTCACCCTAAAACGCAATATCGCGAACCACAATCATCCAGAAGATGGGCAATAACTGCTCGTTAAGTTTGCGGGAGGGCAACCGAACCTTCACACATGAAAGAGACAGAACGGTGACAGATGTTTGGTCACTGCAGAGGAGAATGCCATGGACGGCCAAAACAAAAAAAATCCATCGGACGTGATCACAAAGACCCACGGACTGAGGTTGATCAAAGGCGGAGTCTCCACACCGACTGCGCATCAAACATCATCTGCCCATGGCGGTTTATCCGCAAACCCTTCGGCCAACACCTACCGCAACACCCGCGTCAATCCACTGATCAATCCACTGATTAAGCAACTTAGCGCACTCGCTGATGCCATCGACCAAGATGTGGCACAAATCATGAAACTTTAGTCTTTTATGGTGTCCATGGTTTTTGGACGTCAATTCATGAGCCCCACTGTGATCGATACTCATCAATGCGATCTTTTGATGCCGCGTCGATCCATACTTGACCCAATCGCTGAACACCACCGGTTTCTGCCCAAAGTGCACCGATAATCTCATCCATGGTCAATATGGCGACCACAGGACACCTATAGGTTTCTGAAGTCTCAATTGCGGCAAGCTTTTGACCTTGACCACGCTCCTGGCGATCCACACCGACCACTACTGCAGCCACGCGCACACCACGAGGCTGCAAAATCGCCATCGTCTCACGAATACTTGTTCCACCGGTCATCACATCTTCGATGATCACAACCGAAGCGCCGGCCACCAGGTTTCGTCCGACAAACATGCCGCCCTCGCCGTGGTCTTTGGCTTCTTTACGATTGAATGTAAACGGAACGTCTTGTCCTGTCAGCCTGGCAAGCTCCATGGCGGTTGCCGCGGCAAGAGTGATCCCCTTGTAGGCTGGGCCGTAGAGATGATGCTCCTGCGGAAAACGCTCCGCCACGAATGCCGCATAGCAGGCCCCCACCCGCGACAGCAAAGCACCATGATCGAAGGCTCCTGTATTCAAAAAATAGGGCGATAGGCGCCCAGATTTGGTTTGAAACGCACCAAATCGGAGAGCACCACTGCTGAGCAACAGATCCAAAAAATCATTTTGCACTCTTGATAGTTGATTCGATCGTTGATTCGATTGTTGATTCGATAGTTGATTCGATCGTTGGTCCATCAGCCCCTCCTCGTCACTTGTGAGCTATACCCGACAAGACTTCGTCAAGCGTCACCGTGACGGCGCCGGATTTCCTCATAACCTCGATGGCACGGACGTCATCGCCCGACATCACATTCACACCGCGGCAGCCATCCGTCACAAGACGCACATGAAAACCTTCAGACAACGCATCCAGTACGGTGGCTTTGACACAATAGTCAGTCGCAAGACCCATGACAAAGACCTCGGTCACCTGACGTGATTTCAGCCAACGCGTCAGACCTGTGTCACCACGACGGGCATTATCAAAAAAACCGCTATAGCTATCCACCTCAGGATTTTGGCCTTTGGGAAACACCCGGTCAATTTGATGGGTATCAAGACCATCAGCAAACGCTGCGCCGTGAGAATTCTGGATACAGTGATCGGGCCAAAGCACCTGCGATAAACCGTGAAGTTCGATGATGTCACCAGCACGACGGCCTGCGTGAGCGGATGCAAACGACTGGTGCCCGGGCGGATGCCAATCCTGGGTCGCAACCACATCATGAAATAACTGTTCTTTAGCCGCAAGCAGACGATTGGCGACCGTGATCACCTGATCACCAGCGGGCACTGGCAAGCGCCCGGTCGGCAGAAAATCATTTTGCAGATCCACAAGAATCAAAGCTCGCATCATCAAACCTCAGTTCGCAACTGCGATAGCTCTTCGGAAAAATTACCCGAGATGATCGGGAATCGGCACCAAGTCTTTGGATCCAGGCTTTCGTCATCCAGATGAAACCCCGGGGCATAGCGTTCGCGTTTCCATTGATTGCGGCACCAAAGCGTGAAGAATTTTTTAACCCAAAGCTCACGGTCAATGGCTTTATGTTCAGGGAAGCAAGATGCCAAAGTTGAAAGAACTTCCTGAGGAGATTTCTTATCACGGATGGCCGCACGCTCGATCACGTCCAGAACATCATAAGGCATGAGATCAGATTCATCGGTCTGACTGCTGGTCGCAGGACGAAGCTCTGCTGAGGGCGGGATCGCATTCACCGCATGCACGGCAGGCAGCGGACCTAGACCTTCGGGGCCTTGATGTTCTAACCAGACAAGCCATTGCCTCAGATAGGCTTTATCAATACCGGCAAGGGGTGATAGGCCGCCACAGGTATCGCCATCCATCGTTGCATAGCCGACTGCAGCCTCACTGCGATTGGATGTTGCCAGCAGCAGATGATTACGCAAATTTGCAAGCATCCAGATGGATGGACCGCGCGTACGCGCCTGGATGTTTTGTAAGACAACATCATGTTCACTCCAAGACCATGTGGTACCGGTTGCACGTCCTACAAGTTCTTTGTAGCCATGCAAAATCTCCTGCACACTCCAACGGTAGAAAGTAGCACCAACAGCTTGCGCAATATCACGGGCCGCCGCCTCGGTGACGGGTCCGCTGTTTTCTGTCGCTTGGTAGGCGCAGACCACAAGTTGTTTGATGAGATCTTCCGCGTCATGAATCCTATGGATACCAGGTATATAACCAAGCCGCTCCTTCAGACCACTCACGCCAATGTCTTGGGCGGCAAGCTTTAATGCCATTGCGCAAAGCGATGTCACAACCGTGGAGTCAACGCCTCCTGAGATGGAAATCGTAAAGCCATGCAGTCGGCTTTTGCGTAAAAAATCAAATAAACCTAGAGCGACAGCGCGGGTAAACTCTTCTGCTTTGAGATCACCACCAAGCTCCCATGCCTCCGACCAATTTGTCTCGGAAGTTACAGCGCCTGAAAGCTTTGGCCATTTGAAAGCCACGTCCACTTTGTGCCCAGAGTCCTCGCCGATCAGCGGCTGAAAGGAGCCTGTCCGGGCTCTGGTCATACGGTTAAGATCAATGTCGACAACCGCTTCTGTCGTGACGAAATCGCGATAACCAAACCGGGGACCGCGCCCCACGAGATGACCTTCACTTGCGATCATAGCGCCACCATCAAAAATGATGCGGCCACTTTCGTTGCCAAGGAGATTGGCGTATAGATACACAACGTGAAAAGCACGCGACCCTTCAGCCACAAAACGCTCACGCACCTGTCGCTTACTAAATGCAAAATGACTGGCGCTTGGATTCATCACAACATCGACACCAAGCCTGGCCAACGTCGCCCCCGGACGATTGGCAACCCATGCCTCCTCGCAAATTTCAAATCCTATTTTGACGCCGCCGCAATCAACAAACAAATCACCGATGGGAATCTCTTGACCGTCGAGATCGATGGTCTCAACGACTCCGGAAGGCCACGGCTTGAACCATCGCGGCTCATAATGAACACCATCGCCCGCAAGAAGTTTCTTGGGGACTATTGCCGCAAGCCTACCATCCACGGCAACGGCAATCGCATTGAACAAAGCACCGCGATGGAGAAACGGTAGTCCAAGGCTGACAACCATGCCCTTGGTCTCAGGTAAAACGCTCAGCAGCATCTGCCATGAGCGCTCCGGCAGGTGCGGCATATAGAAAGCATCCTCGCACCCGTAGCCACTCACAGCTAGTTCAGGGAGACAAAGAACAGAAATGTCTCGCTGCCGCGCATCGCGCAACACTGCTCGCAATCGTGCCTCGTTACCCGGCCAATCAAAGGGTGTCTGATTGATGACCGAGGCCGCGACTTTTAGCAATTTCATGATGGTGTTCCTTAGTGAAGCGGAATCAAGGCTCTGATTTTTAGTGCTAGAGCCTCAGCTGGGTCAACCTGAGCGGCACCGCCTCGCAGTTGCTTGGTTGCGGCACGCAGACCCTGCCTGATCTGCTGAACGGTCACACTATCAAAAACTCCTGCGTACTTGGAGAAAAGAATATCGTCCCCCTGCTCCATAAGCTCCCGGGCCATGGTGAGAGCCGCGTCGGGCTGGGCCGCGACCTCTGGCGACTGAGGCATCTGGCGGGTGGTTCGCACATCAACATCGCGCAAATCCCGGGCTATACGTGCCGTATCAAACTGCTCCATAATGCGTCCAATAAACTGCAATTGCCGGCGCTTGGCTGCCATGGACGTCAGGCGGCGGGCTTCTAAGACCGCCTCCAAAAGAGGTTCAGGAAGCTCAATTCGACTTAATTTACCATCAGTTAGCCTCGTCAGACGCACACCAAGATCCTGCAACCGGTCCATGCGACGCTTCATTTCGGCGCGGGTTGGTTGGTCATCCGCGGTCTTCGGGGATGATTTTGCGATCGATTTTGAGCTCATTTGAGACTTGGCCATTTTAACTTCTCACTCATAATAACGGCCAACAACTATACTAAATCAATAGAATAGACAATCATTTTATTCAAAATAGGGACAGTAAAAATGGGGACAGTCGACTGTCCCCATTTAAATGGTAAAATTTTGGCAGAAAGTCCCCAAACCGAACGGACGTAAAATCATGCAACGGTTCGCTCTCATGATTGCGCTATTGACTCATGCATGCCGGACACCAGGCACTGCCTCTGACCTCACTCTCGTTGGCGGATCACACGCATCGTCGGGTCAATTCCCAGCGGTCATGATCTGGGCACCAGGCGATGTGGAGCTCACTAGTAGCTACTGTACCGGTGCCAAAGTCGGAAAGCGTTTTATTTTAACCGCGGCTCACTGCGTCTTGGAGCAGGAGCCAAAAGCAGGCCAAGAATACATCGGCCCATGGCGACGTTTGAAATCTCTTGGTGACGGAAAATCCATTCGATTTTCTCAGGCACTCTTAATCAATAACCATGCTACACCATCGCAGCTTGTCGTAACTCACGTGCACTGGCATCCTCATGTTGAACGTTGCATCACAGACGTCGCACGGCAAACACACAAAGACTGTTCTTGGCGAACCCCTCTACCCGATATCGCACTGATCGAAGTCGAACCAACACCCACATTTGACGACATCCCCGCAGCGACCCCAAGCACCGAAATCATTGAGCCAAATCTTGCGATCACGATGTTAGGCTACGGAGCTCAGGGCGAAGATGACAACAAGTCGCCGCGACTTAAGTTTCATCAGACCACGGTCGCAACAGACAAAGAGCTCGAGGCCGCATTAGCGGGGACGGAGGCAGAACGCGATGGTCCGCCAAAAATGAGCCAATTCTTTGGCACCATGGGGATCATTGCAGGGCAAGGACATGCTAACTTAGGCAGTGGTGACTCTGGAGGCCCGGTGTTCCGCAATCACGATGGGCGCATCATCGGGGTCAACTCTGATGGATTTTGCCCACTGTCGACGCCTAAATGCGAAAGAACGACGAACAGCTTTTTTGCACGCATTGATGATGCTGCGCCTTATCACGTAGGACGATGGCTTGCAAAAATCCTGAAAAATGGGGACTGATGAAAAATGGGAAAAATGGAAAAATGGGGACACCCGACTGTGAAAAATGGGAAAAATGGGGACACCCGACTGTCCCCATTAACCTATTAACTCTGATTCAAATGGGGACACCCGACTGTCCCCATTAACCTTGAAAAATGGGGACACCCGTGAAAAATGGGAAAAATGGGGACACCCGACTGTCCCCATTAACCTATTAACTCTGAAAATCAAAAGGCACCTGAGCAATCATTTGTCCGGGACGACCCTTTGGTTTTGGCAGGACTGATAAGCCTGTACTACGCTCTAGGTCTTTTATGTATGTGTCAGACGCGTAGGGCACCCCACGGTTCGCTCTCAACCTGATTTCGTTCAAAGAGTCTTTGCTGTCCAAATTCGGATCGTATTTGAGATACTCCTCCCATGTTCCCCCTGGAGCGTAAAGGGGCGCAAAACCACTTTTACCTCCGTGGCCGTTGTTGCAGGCCATTGCCGCGGAACTCCATATATAATCTTTGGGATCACTCACAATCGCTGCCCTGACGGGATTCAGTTCAATATAACGCGCGACGATCGCTGCCCTCTCGTGCTGCACCGGGCACGAAAAAAAACGCCCCTGCCAAAGATGCCCTTGCCATTTATGCGATCTATTAATGGCTCTTGTATAACACTGGTGCAAGTGAGAGATGCCGTCTCTCAATGATGATTCTGTCTTTGGGACAACCATTAAATGCACATGATTCGGCATCAGACAGTATGACCAAATCTCAAACTCAAAAGCCTTTGCCGATGTCTGTAGTAACTCCAGATACACCTGATAGTCACTAGCCGTAAAAAAGACCTTCTGCCTCCTGTTACCCCGCTGAGTCACATGATGAGGAACGCCCGGCAAAATTATACGTGCACGTCTAGCCATGCGCACAACGTAGCGATAATTTTTCGCGACGCCAAGTGTAAAAACATCCTCCATAAAAATGTCTTTGACGAACAAAAACCCAGCACACACAGACAACAAAAAAAAATATGATTCTGTATCTATTGATTAATTTCGGCCTAAAACACGGAATATCACGTCTGTAACGGACATTTTAATGGGGACACCCGACTGTCCCCATTAAATTGATTGCATCAAACAGCTTTAAATGGAGACAGTCGGGTGTCCCCATTTAACTCACGCTCACCATCGCGGCTTTTGCCCGTAGCAGCTTGGAGTGGTTTGTGATCTGCTCTTGGTTGCCCGATTACGAAGGGCCTACCTTCATCTCATATAGAGCTTCGATAGAAGCTTATTCCATCATGGATTTCACTCCTTTCTTTCTGCATCGCACCGGGTGTCACCATTTAAAAAATGGGGACAGTCGGGTGTCCCCATTTAAAAAATGATTGCATCAAACAGCTTTAAATGGGGACAGTCGGGTGTCCCCATTTAATATAACATCTGTAACGGACATTTTAATGGGGACAGTCGGGTGTCCCCATTTAACGGGTGTCCCCATTTAAATTTAACTATTCAACCTAGGGCCGAACCTGACTTGCAACAAAATGACCGTGCATCCACGGAGATCCGACGTAGCGTTGATAGCGCATGACGCGAGCGTTGAAATTACCCTCTACAGTCCAAAGAGATTTTTTTGCGACATCGTAAGCAATAATCATGAATGTATGAGTTCCTTGTGAAGTGCCTTCGTAGCGAATCAGATCTGCAGCCAGGCTCTCTGACTGAGCCAATTCTGGGATGCGTCTTGAATCACCCAGAGCATTGTGTTGCTGAAAAAAATACTTGGACCCCCAATTTTGGCCAGCTTTGAAGTCAAAACCGATCACCCATGTATAGAATCGGTCGCACCAGCTACCAGACGCATATCCGAGGTTGCGATTATAATTGTTGTGATCCCAGTCATAAGCTTCAGACAAAGCTCGAATCAGAGCACGGCGTTTGGCTTTTGAAAGATCTGAGTCAGAGACGGTAGCCGTATAAAAATCATCATAGACTTTTATGGCATTTCCAGCCGTGCCGCTACCATCCTGAATCTGCATCGTAACGCGCTCAAGCCGATAGACCGTTTCTGGGGCAAGGCCAGCAATCGTAAAATCGATGACTCCACCATCCATGACAGTGACCTCACGAGCGATGGCCTGAACTTTTGAAGAGTCGCGAAGATTGACCAGATTGCCGGCGATCTTGATCTTCTGGGCACCGCTCATCGGACCACCTTGGATGACCATGCGAACGACGGCAGCCGTCTTGCTGTCACGCGACAAAATGTTTTGAAAATCATACGCAATGGCGGCGCCGGGGACCGGGCGCATTTTCGGAAGATTGGGCTCAGGAGGCAGATTCTCATCTTGATTGAGGCTTGATTTTGCCTGAATCCGCACTGACAGCAAAATCTCTCGCATGTTCGCCGTCGTGTTGACAACATGCATTTCAAGGCCATGGCTGAGGCTTACGGGACTCACGGAACGCCAGAAACCAGCGCTCGTCCGACTCAGCGGCAGCAAGGGCGTCTCTGATTTGATGCACGAGTTCTTATCTTGAATGCACAGAGCCACTGCCTCATGATCTTGCGGCAAGTGGACGAGAACGAATGATTTTGTGCCATCGGATTCGAGACCCATGGTTCCGCGACTCGTATCATCTCGCAGTCGACCCTGATCTGCCGGAAAATTTCGCCCGCAGGATGAGACGGTCAGGGTCATCACAAGGACCTTGAGGCTGATCAATCTTTTGAGTCGATGGGCGGAATCTGAACGCACGGCTACGGGGCTCCTTCGGGTGTTTTGCCTTGGACAGCAAGGCGAATGCCAACCATCAGAACTTCGTAACCATCTGTAATAATTATTAATTATTGCATGACTGACCAGGCCTGAATTGGCTAAAATTTCTTCGTTGTCCAAAGCCTAGACACCAGAATCGTTTCCATTGACCCAATCATCAGAGGCGATTAGGGTCTGGAGTCTGCAATAGATCTGTCAAGAGATCTGTCAAAGGCCTGATGACGCAAATAAGGATATCTATGAAGCCACTGCTTTCAATGCTTTTTATATTGCTGCTAACCCCTGGATGCGGACGCACACCAGACCAAGCCCAAAGCAAGTATGATTCTTACCACTCCCTGGCGCTTACGGGAACCATCCAACAGGGATGGATCAAAACGACAGCGACCGCGGACCCTGACATCAAATCCGAAATATTCGGGCAACTGCGTTATGCCATTGGCCAGTTGAACGGCCTCGACAGCGTCGGCGATCATGCCAACAGCCTTGCGAAGTCCATGACCATCACAGACAAAAAAGCGCTGCCAGGCGGCGCATTTTTGGTGTCATACAGCGCCAAAATGACAATTTCTTGGTCAAGAGGTTTACGGATCCCCGGAGTGATTTCCTTGATTTTGCCAGAGAGCGTCAATGCCAGTTTTGGGATGCCACAGAAATATTTTGATCGCTACGCTGTGCCTGCGTGCCTCGACGCCGCTGCCCACAGCCTGAGTTCTGGAAACTTTTGGTACTATATTCGCCCTTATCAAAAACGATGCAGTCTTGGCCGCGGTCAGATGTCCGGTGACCTGACTGCCCGGGTTCCTATGCGTCTTGCCATTTCGCCAATCAATACCGAGGGTCAATCTCCCGAATACCAAAAATTTTGGGAGGACGGTCGTCTCATCGTGACCGCTGCATTCTCCACCTATGCTCCAACCAATGATGCTTCAGATTTCGGCGTCCGGCAGTACGGCGCTTTTTACAACAACATGGTAGCAACCTTTGGTCGCCCCACCTACAGCTCTGTCGACATCCCTGGCAATGGCCCTGGGCTCGGGCAGCCTTCGATTCAACTTGAATTCAAATCCTCGCAAGGCCCGATTCAACTGCACATGTATTTGGTTGAAGGATTGACCGGAAACGGCGCTGTATTTGATCGCCAGTTCAGCGATGCCACTTTGACAAGCGACATCATTATGTATCATGGCCATGCTGGCCTCGGAAGCAACGTCAGAGGATTGGCTCAAAAAATCCGCGCTCAAAAAGACCAATACCATTTAATCATGATCAACAGTTGCGACACATTTGCTTATATCGATGATACCCTGATGTTAACTCACAAAACCGCAAACCCAGATGCCCCCGACTACAAATTTGTCGACATCATCACCAACGCCATGCCGAGTTCTTTTGGCGCCATGGCCGACGCGGCGATGGTGATTATGCGCAGCGCCGTAACCATGGATCAAACCTATCGCCAATTGCTTTCGAGACTTGATGGCAATCAGCATGCATCAGTCATGGGCGAAGAGGACAACGATTGAATTCAGGGGGCAACAGGAGAGAAACCATCACCGAGCTCGTTCAATGACCATTCGGTACACGCCTCGCTCTGTGATCCTAAGCCCGCATTGATGGCAAATCACTACAATTTTTTTAGAAAGAATCACAACGATGTATTGGCTGTCTCTAGTGCAAATTGTTAGCGGGCTTTTGGTTTATCAAGCATCACAAAAAAGCGTCACCAAGGACACAAACCCATTTGTGTTTGTGGGCGTTTCTTATGGCCTCGGAATGTTTCTCTGCCTTGGCTTAGCTGTTGCATTCCGATACCTAAACAAGGCTGCCGACGAAACCATACCGACAGATTCTGCTCTAAGCATGATGGATTCGACGACGGCACTGTATGCGTGTGGACTCGCATTCGGCGCGACGCTCATTGAACTCGGTTATTTTATGGGTTACCGCAATGGCTGGGGCATCACGGAATTGCCGTTGGCTGTAACGATCACCACGTCCATTTGCTTGACGGTGATTGGCACCATTTTTTTTCGCGAACCCATTCACATTCAAAAGCTGATTGGCATCGGCCTATCTCTTGTCGGAATTGCCTTAGTGCTTCGTTGATGTTTTTTAATTGGGGACACCCGTTTTAATTGGGGACACCCGACTGTCCCCGGTTAATTGGGGACACCCGACTGTCCCCATTTTTCCATTTTTTCATTTTTCAAAATAAAATGGGGACAGTCAGGTGTCCCCAGTTAACACAAAACGGGTGTCCCCAATTAAAATTTTTTCATTTTTCAAAATAAAATGGGGACAGTCGGGTGTCCCCAATTAAGAGGACAGTCGAAACGCTTCATAAAATTCATCTGCCAATGTGGCCATGCTCCATGGATTCTGCTATTTAACGCTTGGTTTTAAGCCGGTGGGTTTAGTCCAAGCTTGCGTTTCAGCGCAGTCGTGGCAGAATGACGGCTCACTGGATTTTGCGTAAAACACAAAGGATCTGAGGGCTTATGTCAATGACTGCTGATATTTTAACCAAAAAACTGCTGGAATCGTTTCCTGATGCAAAAATTAAGGCCTCCGACATGACCGGTGGTGGCGATCATTGGCAGGTCATCATCGAATCCTCGCAGTTCACTGGGAAATCTCTGGTCGAGCAACACCAGCTTGTCTACAAGGCTTTGGGAGACTGGATGAAGGCTGAAATCCACGCATTGGCACTCACAACTCGTGCCCTCTAACCACGACCATCGCACAGCAACCGCTTTGTCTGACGGAGCGGGATCCGCTGATCGCAGTGAGATTGCGGGGCTGTGGGCCGCGACGCTATCAGTCGCTGAAGTGGGCGTTGGGTCATTCATGCACGCTCTGCATGTGCCCCTGACCGGCACAATCCTCTCACTGAATCAGGCTGCTTTTTTGACCCGTTTTGTAAAGCTCAATCGGCATCGCCATGACGTGCGAAGCCTGACTTTAGATGTCAGCACTGTTACGGCTTTGATCAAATCCTTCGCTCCTATCGGCAAGCGGCTCACTCCGATGTTGGCGATCAGCGTCCAAGGGCTGTTGTTCACCGTCGGACTCTGGGCTTTTGGCGTCAACCTGATGGGCGCCCTGGTTGGATCTTGCCTGCTGGCGGCTTGGGGGATTTTGCAACCCGCCATTCTCGCGGGCATCATGTACAAAGCACTCTCCATGGCAGAACAGGAGCGGGTCATCAGTGCTTGGCAAAAGATGCTCGCAGAACTGCCCGCGCTTTCATCCTTTGCTATGGCGCATGATCTCCTCCAAGCTCTGACATTATTATTTGCTGCAAAATGTTTTTGTGCCGTCATTTTTACGACCTTCGCCTGGCGATCGTCGACCCGCGAACACTCCATGTGGGGCCGATGGGAGCGCTGGATGAATCGCTCCTCAAAACTGCGACCTCAGCACTCACCGCTCGCCCATGATACAAAGGGGCAAACCATCGGCACCGCGCTTCGTCTGGCCCTCAGAGATCTGAAAGACCCGATGATCTGGGTGTCTCTGGGGATTTTATCAGGTCTTTCGTGGTTTTTAGACTCCGACTACCGTGCCAGTCTTTGGATCGGCATGCGAGCTCTGGCCGGCATTTACTTATTTTACGTAGCTCTGCGATTGATTCCATGGGACCATATTCTAGGATCTAATGCGCGCTTTGCGGCGCCGCTGCGTCATGCGTTAAAGACGTTGGCCACCGCTGACCGCAGGCGTAAAATTATGAGTGATGGCAATGACAAATAAAAAATTAACGACAAAAAAATTAACGACAAAAAAGTTAACGGCAATCAAAGTAAAAAAATCACCGCAACGCAAACCCGGGACCAAGCTAGCCACCGCACGTCCCGAGGTTGTATTCAGTCTGAATGGCAAGGTGACCCGCGTCAGCGGCGCCGACAGTTTGATGATGCTGGCTGAGTGGCTGCGCAAACGAGCCGGCCATCCTGGAACCAAGATCGTCTGCGCCGAGGGGGACTGCGGCGCCTGTACCGTGGTCCGCGCATTCGTTCCGCGCCACTCGAAGGAACAGCCGGTATTCTTAGCCATGAATTCTTGCATTGCGACGGTCGCGCAAATGGACGGCAGTCACCTGGTCACCGTCGAAGGTCTGGCGGTCGACGGTGAGTTGTCTCCCGCGCAGTCTTGCATGCGCAATGCCCATGGCTCTCAATGTGGTTACTGCACGCCAGGTTTTGTGATGGCGTTTACGGGAGCCCTCGAGACCCATAAGACGCTAAACCGCAGACAGGCTGCCAACTGCACCACAGGAAATCTCTGCCGTTGCACGGGCTATGAACCCATATTAACTGCCGCAGAACAGATGACGCCGTCTGCAAAACATCGCCTTGCCACGCGTTACCTCACCCCCGAAAACGTGAGGGTCCTCAAGGCTGAGACCCAACAACCACTCATGATCAAGGCCCATGATGGTCGTATATTTTTTGCGCCGACGACGCTACAGGCCGCGAGCGCTTTCATGAAACGTCACAAAGAAGCGCGCGTGTTTGCCGCTGGCTCTGATCTTGGCGTGCAACTCAATAAAGGCAAACCCTTCCCACAAATCGCCATGAGCCTTCAGGCCATACCTGAGCTTTACACAATCAAGAGATCCAAGACCATGCTCTCCGTCGGAGCTCGCGTCACCCTCGAAAACCTGCGGATTGCGACCAAAGATTGTCACCCCGAATTTTCGCGATTTCTGGATATCTTTGCATCGCCACAGATCAAGCATGTTGCCACCCTCGTTGGCAATCTTGCCAATGCATCACCCATTGGTGACACGTTACCATTTCTGCTGGCGACCGATGCGGAGATTCGTGTTTTGAGTCCCTCTGGGGCTACCCGCAAAATCCCGGCAACGAAATTTTTCTTAGGCTACAAGACACTAGCCCTGCGCCCTGGCGAGGTGATCATCGGAGTGGACATTCCCATCAATGCGCGCGCTCAGGCCCTGAAGCTTTACAAAGTCTCCCAACGTAAGGATCTGGATATTTCGGCTGTGAGTGCAGCCATCGCTCTACCGCTATCACCTCAAGGCACTATCCGCGGCGCTGCTGTAGCGTTTGGCGGAGTCGCAGCCACCCCCATTCGCGTGGCGGCGGTCGAAGCATTGCTGGAAAATCAAAAACCGAGTCCCGAGCTTTGGCAGCAGGCGACCGCACTCCTACAGCAGCAGCTGCGCCCACTCACTGATGTGCGTGGCAGTAGCACCTACCGCCGCGTGCTGGTGGAGCATATGTTCAAATCCTACACGTTCGACCTTTTACAGGTTGCTCCAACAGCAACAGCAACAGCAACAGCAAAAGTCAAAGGAGCCCTGGCACCATGAGTCAACGTCCGCCGCACGACTCAAGCATCACGCACGTCACGGGAGCCTCAGAATATGTCGATGACCGTCCCATGCTGGCCGGAGAATTATTTGTCGGATGCTTCTATAGCCGTGTGGCCCATGCCAAAATCAAATCTCTAGACGTCTCGGGCGCCAAGAACACTCCGGGCATTATCGCGGTGGTCACCGCTCGGGATGTGGCTCACAACGCCTGGGGCCCTATTTTTCAGGATCAGCCGATCATTGCTGATGACGTGGTCAAATTTGCCGGCGAGGTGATCGCCGTGGTTGGAGGCGAAACCCCCGACGCTGTCCGCGCAGGGCTCTCCGCCATAAAAGTCTCCTACGAGTCTTTACCGGCCGTCATGACCATCCGCGACGCCATCCAAAAAAAATCATTTATCGGTGGTGAGCGTTACATCAAGCGTGGTGACGCTCCCGCCGTCTTAAGCTCTGCCCGACGGCGTCTGCGTGGCACCCTAAAAATCCAGGGTGCCGATCACTTTTACCTCGAAAATCAGGCTGCCGTTGCCTACCCCAAAGAAAACGGCCAGATGGAGGTCCATTCGTCCACCCAACACCCCACCGAGACCCAGCATGTCGTGGCCGAAGCCCTCGGTGTGAATTTCGCTGATGTGGTTTGTGTGGTCAAACGTTTGGGCGGAGGATTTGGTGGCAAGGAGTCCCAGTCGAGCCCCATTGCTGCTTACGCGGCGCTGGTGGCCCGCAAGTCTGGCCGTCCTGCACGCATTGTGCTCACCAAAGACGACGATATGATCATGACGGGCAAGCGTAATCCATTTGAGATTGACTACGACGTCGCTTATGACGACACCGGAAAAATCCTGGCTCTGAAATCAAATCTTTATTCGGATGGTGGCGCTTACGCAGATCTCTCGACGGCGATCATGGAGCGCGCCATGCTCCATTCCGATAACGCCTATTTCATTGAGAATATGGACGTCACGGGTCAGGTGTGTCTGACGCACCATCATCCGCACACGGCATTTCGTGGTTTTGGCGGTCCCAAAGGCGTTGCCGCCATAGAGTCGATCATCGAAGATATCGCCCGTGATCTTGAGATGGATGCTCTCGACATCCGCAAAGCCAATGTCTACCGCGATGGAGCCAGCAAGACACACTATGGGCAAGAGGTCGAAAATAATCTTTTGCCGCAGTTATTTCATGACCTGGAGCACTCCTCTGACTACCGAAAACGGCGTGCCGAGGTGCAGCTTTTTAACGAAAAATCCTTACAGGACCAGGCAGGCCTGTCGCCAACCGGAAAATATCTGCGTGGGCTATCCATGACTGCGGTCAAATTTGGGATCTCATTTACGACGAGGTTTCTCAATCAGGGCAATGCCCTGGTGCAAATGCATCGTGATGGCTCTGTGCAAATCTCAACAGGCGCCGTTGAAATGGGTCAAGGCGTCAATTCACGCATCGGACTCCTGGTTGCCGAGGCCCTCGGCATTTCCATGGATAAAATCCGCGTCATGGTGACCTCTACAGAAAAAAACGCCAACACGTCTCCCACCGCCGCTTCGACAGGAACTGACATTAACGGGGCGGCAGCCCACAAGGCTGCCATGGCGATCCGTTCAAGACTCTCTGCCATCACCTACCGTCTCAAAGACACCCCCCCAGGGCAGTGGCCCTCCAAAACCGCAGGCCTAGGTACCAGCCCAGAGATCGATATCCATCAGGTTTCGGAGGCCGAGCGATCCCAGGTTAAATTTGCGGATAACTGTGCCACGATTGGCACGTTCAAGATCTCCACAGCAGATCTCGTCAACGAGGCATACCTAAGCCGCGTGTCCCTTGGCGAGTATGCCTATCACCGTACGGAGAACCTTGGTTTTGACAAACTCAAAGGCCAAGGACAGGCATTTCATTATTTCACCCAAGGCACCGCCGTCAGCGAGGTTGAGATCAACCGTCTGACGGGCGAAATAAAAGTCCGCCGCGTCGATATTCTGATGGATCTGGGCCGCCCCATCCACGAAGAGCTTGATCTGGGACAGGTCACCGGAGCTTTCATCCAAGGCATGGGTTGGCTGACGACAGAAAATCTGGTGTACGATAAGGAGGGTCTACTGATCTCTCATTCACCCAGCACCTACAAGATCCCAAGCATTCAAGACACACCGAGGATCTTCAACGTCAAACTCGCGCACAACCACGAAAACCACGTGAACATTCGCGGAACCAAGGCCGTTGGCGAGCCGCCACTGCTGCTGGCCATATCCGTATGGACTGCCGTCAAGGATGCCATTGGCTATGCCAGTCGGCATGACGACACAACAAAACTCATGAACCATGGGTCACCTCTGCCGATTCCGGCAACGGCTGAACGGACTCTGAGGCATCTGAACCCCAGCTTGTTTGCCAGTTTTGAGACCGAAACCGCGCCGCAGAGGCCTCGTCCATGACCTTTCAAGAGTTCATCAAAACCTGTGCAGAACTGCAAAGCGAAGGCATCTCTTATGCCGTGGTCACCATTGTCCAAATCGACGCCCACGTACCGCAGGAGGTTGGGGCAAAGATGATCGTCACAGATCCCGGCCTTCACAGTGGCACCATCGGCGGCGGCAAGATCGAGGCCAAAGGCATCAGCCTTGCGCTCGAAGCACTCAAACACGAAGCGCCAGAGCCAAAACTGCACCGCATCAATCTCAATCAAGATCTTGGCATGGTCTGTGGCGGCGTTGCGACATTATTTATCGAATGCTCAAAACAAGCCTCATGGTCCATCGCTCTTTACGGTGCTGGCCACGTAGGACAAGCTCTTGCGCGGTTACTAATGTCCTTATCCTGCCAAATTTACTGCGTGGATATCCGCGAGGAGTGGCTCGCAAAACTTCCAGAACACCCACGCATCAAAAAAATCCTTGCCCCATCAATGGCGCAAATCCCCGCCACTCTTCCTAAAAACACCTATCACGTGATCGCCACCCAAGGACACGCCTTTGATCTCGAGGTCGTTCGTGAGGTGTTAAAACTTCCCGACGTCCCTTATATCGGCGTCATCGGCAGCAAGGTGAAAGCGCGAACCATCCGCGCCACACTGCTTGGCGAAGGGGTCTCAAAAGAAGACACTCAGAGATTTCATTGCCCCATGGGTCTTGATATCGGCAACAATACGCCGGCAGAGATCGCCGTGAGCATCGCTGCTCAACTGCTACAAACCAGGGGTTAAGGCCAGCGCAGGAGTGACAAAATGCACGCCCTGATCGCGAAAAAAGTTCACGAGCGTCAGTCTCGCCAGATCTTCAGTCAAGCCAATCTGTGCTATGATTAATTTGTAGCGATCCTGTCGCAACTGATCGGCAATAAAAATCTCGATAGGGATTTTGTTCACGAAGCCACCTCCGGGCATACCGCCCTGACACCTATCCTGGCTAACGGCCAGTCTCTGCAATGCTTTATGGTTTCTTTTGTGAATGGACCCCAAAAAAGCCTGGCGAGGGAGCCGCTACTTCTATGACAACAGCCCGAAAACATTCAGAGATTCAGGATGCCGCGGTTCCCGTCCGGCTGCGCGATGGAGCACTCATCCAGGCCTGGGTCCACGCGGGCCGTGGCATTCCCATGGTATTTCTCTATGGTCTCGGATGCTCCAGCAGGCATTGGAAATATCAACTGCAGCATGCCCAAGATCAGGGCCACATCACCATCCATATGGACTACCGCGGCCACGGCGCCTCAACCCTTGGCAATCCTCTGCGCCCGCTCAGCATCAAAACCCTGAGCCATGATTTACGTGAGGTTCTGGATCAACTCGGCGTTGAAGCCGCAGTCATTTTGGGACAATCCATGGGCGGCACCGTTGCCATGCAATTTGCTCACGATCACCCTCACCGATGCGCCGGCCTCATCCTCCAAGGTTCACCGGGGCGAAATCCCTACGCCCATATGCGCATTGGTGATACGGGCCGAGCAGCACTCAATTTGTTGATGACCCTCAATAAGTTCGCCCCTGACTGGGTGCGATTTCTCAACTCGGCCGCCGGCAAGGCCCCTGCCCTCGCCCGAGAGGTCGTCCGCATCAAGGGGTTTAATCCGCAGTTGGCTAAAACAGAGGATATTGACGAGTACCTGCGGCATTTTTTTGCCACAGACCCAAATATTTTTTATGAATTGGCGGAAGACCTGCGTGATTTTGACGTGAGTCACCTGCCTCATTTGATCGAAGTCCCCACGTTGATCATTGCCGGTGGCAAAGATCATGTGGTTCCGGTTGAAGAGTGTCGGTGGCTCGCCAAGAGACTGCCCATGGCCGAACTAGAAATCATGGCTCATGGAAGCCACTGCCCCCATCTGGACGATCCTGCCTTTGTCAATGCGCGGATTGATCGGTTTTTAAGCACGTACCGGCAGCTGACCTAAGACCACCGGTCAAATTTTTCCCGGATCAAAAATTTTTGCGGCAGCGAAAACCTTTCAAGATTATGGTCACTGGTGCTATGTTTATTCGTGATTGTCTGTGTCTTTGACCATTTTTCTTCTCTAAGGAGACCGCTATGAAATTCATGACGTCTTGTATTTTAGCTACATCTTTGCTTGCTGGTGCCGCATTTGCAAAAACCTGTGACGTAAGCGTTGACGCAAGTGATGCCATGGCCTTCAGCACCAAGTCCATCAGCGTCGCTGGCTGTTCAGAAGTGAAACTCACCCTGAAGCACACGGGTAAGCTCCCAAAGGCTGCCATGGGCCACAATCTTGTGATCGCCGCTGAATCTAGCGTTAAGAACGTCATTGCTGCAGCCATGAAATCAGGTCCCGCCAAGGACTATGCGCCTGATGCAAAAGACATTGTCGCGGCAACGAAACTGCTTGGCGGCGGCGAAAGCGACACCATCACGTTTCCAACCAGCAAGTTCAAAAAAGGCAACAAGTACAAGTTTTTCTGCACATTCCCTGGCCACACCTCCGTGATGATCGGCGACGTTGCGATCTGATCTTTTTTTAAAAAAGCGCCCAAGACCTGTCTCAGGTCTTGGGCGCTTTTAGCTTTGCGATCCTTGGATATTTCTAGATTGAAACTCCCGCCAAAAAACTGCTATCCTCTCCGACCGCGCCACTGTAGCTCAGCTGGTAGAGCAACCGCTTCGTAAGCGGTAGGTCGCCGGTTCAAATCCGGCCAGTGGCTCCATTTTTTTAGACCAGTATCAAATTGCTTCCATGTGAAAATCGGAGACAGGGCTTGAGGAGGATCTAGGATAGCGGATCTAGGATAACGACTCGATAATCACGAGCCAAGTCAGCCTCCTCGAACTCTCCAAACCCTAAGAAAAGACACCACTTATCAGGTGTCCAGAAAATATTTATCTCGCCCCCTAAAGTCCGACGGGGAGCTGGCCGACATCTCTTCCTGAATCCAGAGGCTGTTGGTGTGCAATCATGAAACGAGAGCATCCACTCTCAGCAAACTGGGAAAGGTTTTAGTCATTCTCCCGCGAGTTCATCGCAACAAGGCGGCTGTACGAACTGACGCGCAAAGCACAGGGAGTAAACCGAAAGGGTGCTCTGAAGTTGTAAAGAGCGGTGGATACAGTCATTCAGAGTGGTTTCTGGGTGATTGGGGAAAATAGTGTGACATGATTTGCTCTCCTAGAATGCCACGAGCAGACCGTACTAAAGAGGAGGTTAATATGGCTAGAAGTTTTTTCGTGCGCCTGGTTATGGGGGCGGGGCTGGCAGTTGGAGTCATGCTCACTGCTGTCGCCGGACTTCCTTCATCTGCGAAAGCACAAGGGACAGGAGGTAAACCAGGGGGCACACCAGGCTGTATAGTACAATATGGTAAGCAGGAGTTCATCGGGACACATGCTGGAACCGCTTGTACCGCGCCCGTACCGCTTGATCGCTTTCGGAAAATTCGTATACTCGGATTTGTTTGTAATTGGGACGGGCTCGCAGGAATCGTGCAGTGGGGCGGTGAGAAAGAGGGGGGGACGACTAAACAGTGGCCTGTTTGTGGGCGATCCATCCCTCTAGAATGCACGATTAAGGGCGTTAAAAGCGGAACGATGACTTTCAAGGGATCCAACGTTATCTGTACCCCGAATCAGTAACGTCGAAGTCGTAATGGCACCAGTTTGCGGATAACTGAATCGAAAGCTGTCCGCAACTGGCCTAGGTATTTTGAGCACGTCCGGGCATTTCCAATCCCCAGATGACTCGATAGGTCATTCTCCGATCATCATCTGATACACCGACATATGAACTCGGGTCATCGGGCGCAAGAGTTGTTATTTGACAGCTACCAGCAACACTTCTGGACCTCGCAACAAAATCCAATGAAACCATCGTCCAGGAATCGGCGGCATAACGTCCAGACGTCATCATTTCCCGCGCCAAAGGCCTTGCATATCGGGTGGCATCTCAACTTCAACGCGGCATTGCTTGCCGGTTTCAGGGTGCCTAAACGTCAATGCCGCAGCATGCAAACAGCACCGATGAAACAGTGTCTGCTCCACACAAAACGGCGTCGTCTCTTGCGACTGCCAGTAATCAAGAAAAACATCCTCGTTGGGATGATAAAGTTTATCTCCCAGGATCCAGTGGCCTGAGTGTGCGGCGTGAATCCTGATCTGATTGGTTCGTCCCGTTTTCGGAAACGCACGCAATAACGCAAAAGACCCCAATGAACTCGCTTTGGTCTCTTCAGTGATAAAATCTGTCTGTGCTGGAAGCCCGCCGGAGACGACCCATTTTTTGATGCGAATTTTGCTTTCCGCGAGATCACCAATAGGTCCATCCACAGACCAAGACACTTGCTGAGGAATGCCATGCACGATGAGCTGGTATTCCTTTGCGATTTTTTTTGCTTCAAAATCTATCGCGAGTTTTTGACGAACGTCATTC
This sequence comes from Oligoflexales bacterium, assembly GCA_044375465.1. Taxonomy (GTDB): domain Bacteria; phylum Bdellovibrionota_B; class Oligoflexia; order Oligoflexales; family RGVZ01; genus CAMDKS01. The sequence continues at coordinate 20,547 of JBILMN010000032.1, forward strand.
GTCGCGCCACAGAGCACAATCCCACTCGTCTCACGGTCAAGCCTGTGCACCGCGGACCATTCGGGCCCGATACAGTCTGACACCAGCTGAGCAAAGGTGTTTTTGCGATAGGCGCCGTTTTCATGCATGGGTAAATTGCCGGGCTTAAACACGGCCATCACCGCGCCCTCGCGCCAGAGAATCCGAATGTCCCGATCCACGTCGGGCTCCACCGTCTGCGGGTGGTAAAAATGAATGACGTCGGCCAGTTTCAGTTTGTAATTTGATTTAACGCGGTGACGATTAATCAAAACCTCACCGCCGTCCATGCGCTTTTGCCAGGTACTGCGGGTATGAAAAGGATAGACTCGCGCCAAATAAAGGTCGGCCCTGAGGCCCGCATAAGGCTCGCCAATGGCAGAACCGAGGGAGCGCCATGACTCGCCCAAAAAATCATCTTTTAAGTTCGTATCTTGCATGTCTTAAACCAAACTAATGCAGCGCGGACGAAAGCCGCTTACTTCCGTGGCAGCCTTCCCGGAAGTGACGTCATCTCTCATTTTTACATTGAAATCAATTATAAAATTCATTAAATAAACCCCGAATTTTTATTGAGTAAAGGTCCAAATTCGGTGTCCCAACCATTTGAAACATTTGACGTCATCGTCGTTGGCGGTGGTCATGCCGGATGCGAGGCCGCGCTAAGCGCTGCCCGTGCCGGTGCCAAAACCCTACTGGTGACGCAAAACGTAGAGCGCATCGGCGCCATGAGTTGCAACCCAGCGGTGGGTGGCACGGCCAAGGGCCATTTGGTCAAAGAAATCGACGCACTTGGCGGCGAGATGGGCAAAGCCATTGATGCGACCGGTATTCAATACCGCGTTCTGAATCGCAAAAAAGGTCCTGCCATCTGGTCATCACGGGCCCAAGCCGACATGGACCTCTATCGTCGCTACATGAAGCACAAACTGGAAAACACGGCCAACCTTAAAATTCGCCAAGACTCGGTTGAAGGTCTATTGACAGAAAAAACCTCTGACGGACTGGACCGGGTCATCGGTGTCGATACGAAGTTTTTTGGGTCATTCTCAGCTGGGGCCGTGGTCATCACGACCGGAACCTTCCTCAATGGCCTCATCCACATTGGCCACGAACGCATCACGGCTGGGCGCAAAGGCGACGCCGCAAGCATCGGCCTTGCCGCGTTCATCCGCGCGACAGGACTGCGGGTTGGCAGACTCAAAACCGGCACCTGCCCTAGACTTGACGGACGCACCATCAACTGGGACATTCTTGATCCACAACACTCGGACGACGATATCATCCCGTTTAGTTTTGCCAACGACAAGATCACCCAATCACTCATACCCTGTTACATCACGCACACCAACGCTCGCACGCACCAGGTGATTCGTGACTACATGCACATGTCGCCACTTTATAGCGGAACCATCCAAGGTATTGGCCCACGCTATTGCCCCAGTATCGAAGATAAGGTGGTTAAGTTCGCCGACCGCGATAGCCACCAGATTTTCCTGGAGCCGCAGGGCTACGACACCGTGGAAGTTTATCCTAATGGACTGTCAACATCGCTGCCACTGGAGGCGCAAATCAAGTTTGTGCGCACGGTTAGAGGTCTCGAGAATGCTGAAATCATTCGTCCTGGCTACGCCATCGAATACGACTTTGTCGACCCCACGGAACTTAATGCCTCCCTTGAAGTCAAAAAATGCCCTGGCTTGTTCCTCGCAGGACAAATCAACGGCACCACAGGATACGAAGAGGCCGCAGCCCAGGGATTGATGGCAGGCGTCAATGCCGCGCGAAAAGTTGCCGGTCAGGATAAATTTGTTCTGGGACGCAGCGACGCCTACATCGGTGTGTTAATTGATGACCTCATCACCAAAGGAACGCAAGAACCCTACCGCATGTTCACGTCGAGGGCCGAGCATCGTCTCTATCTGCGTGAAGATAACGCCGACACACGCCTGACAGATTTGGGACGCAGCGTCGGACTGGTCTGCGATCACGACTACGAGAAATTCTCAGATCGCCAGAGACTCATCCGTGAGATCACGAACCTCGTGCGGACGCGAACCTTTGGAGAGGCGGCCCTCCCCCAGGAGCTCTATGTTGGTAATGACAACTCTGGCACCAAACTGGAAATCCTGCTTAAGCGGCCTGATTTCGACGTGGATACCCTCGTGAATCTCGTTCCCGAACTCCAAAATTATCCGCAGCACATCGTGCGGCGGGTCGCCATTGAGATCAAGTATGAGGGCTACATTGCCCGCGAACAAAGAGCCATCAAAGATAGCCAATACCTCGATAAAATGCTGATTCCAGCTGACATGAATTTTAAAGAGATCCCTGGTCTATCTTTTGAGGTCAGCGAGAAGCTCTGCCGTTTCAAACCTGAAAACCTGGGTCAAGCTAGCCGTATCAGTGGCATGACACCAGCGGCGTTGCAAGTTCTCCAGGTTCAGATCCGTTCCCATCAATCCTCAGGCGCAAATAGAGAACTGTAACAGACTGATCTTATTTGCCACAGGCGGAAAGCAGCACATCGCCTGTGAGTGTATAGGTGTAGAACGAATTGTCTGACCTTCCGGATACAGCTTTGATCTTATCAATACAGTTCATGAAGTTTGCGATGGCTAATGAGTCCATCGCATTCAAGCCACCATCGAGGTTCACATCGAACAGTGTGATATTATCCTTGGTCTTTGTGCACGATGGACCGGCGTTTATACAATTGATTAATTGGTTACCGAACTTTGCCGAGCCGAACGAGTGTCGGTCGTAGTACCACGCCTGGGATATGTATCTCTGGAATACAGGAAGGAAGTCTACGATCTCAAGTTTACCGTCTTTTACCCCAGCGGTTTCCAAGCGACCATCTGTTCCAAGGAACATTCCAAACGGAGCTGAAAACGGACTACGAAGCACCGGTAGCGCCTGTCGAAAGGCCAGATAAACGCGTGACCAATCGCCATGATCAAATCCGTTACCATTTAGATCAGGAATCGTTTGCGCGCTTGCCAGCGATAATGAATCTGATTTACCTACAAACTCAGGTTGTTCCATGGACGGCGTTGCAAATGAGGCCTCAACATCTTGTTGATCGGTTTTCGTGCTGGGACTGCTGGTCGTTTTAACCTCTGAATCTGAAGCGGCACAAGCCGTAAGAACCATAAGAGTTCCGACGAACGACGCGCGCCAGAAACAATATCCCAGAGATGAACGCAGGAAACCCTTGGATGCGGAGTCGAGAGAAACGAAATGATGTAGCATACGACAAACCTCCTGAGTAAAAGAGGCATCGGCATAGCGTGAAAAATAATTAAGTTTTTTATATCTCAGGACTCATACATCTAAGAAAATTCGGGCGTTAAGAGATTCGGAATGGTTTGAAATGAAGAGGAGAAGCGCCAGTTGCAGATATGGAGCAACTAGTTGTTCGACATAAATAACGTCCATGCAAACGTCGGTTTCTGCCGTCAAATCTCACGGGCACCGAGCAAGACTCTGGTGATGCGTTCAATACGGTTTATCGGAATCACACTGCTGCCGGCGCGTCCGACTTGAATCGCACCCTGCAACATGTCGGGAATTGATTTTACAATATCAGAAGCTATGGCACGCGGCGTAAACACACCGCTTGCCACACCATCTTTGACCAGCTCATCTAAAAACACCGCGTGCTGCCGGTGCATCTCTACCAGCTTGGAGCGAACTTTTTCGGGGAGCATCGGCCAGGAAATCGCGAATGCCCCTCCCGGACAAACCTGACCATCTTGAATCATGCCTCGGTAATAGTCGAAATACTTTGTCAGCCGCTGCTCAGCCGGCAGTGTCTCAACCGACTGACTCCAGGAATCAAAACCCTTAATATCCGCTTCCACAACAGCCCGTGCAAGCTCGTCTTTACTGGCAAAATGGTGAAAGATACTTGCCTTGCGAATGCCCAGTTCATTGGCCAGATCTTGCAGGCTCAGAGCATCATACCCCACCGTCTGGGACATGGCCGCAGCCTGTCGCAGAAGCTTTGCACGGGTATCGTTACCGGAGGTGCGAACCTCGGACGCAGCGGCTGCTTTCATGTGAACTGTAGGCATGATTCATCCCCTTCAAGTCGCATCAGATACATTAAATCACTCGGTTCGTATGGGTCTTCATATTTTCCTATGAATCGGCCACAAAAGGAAGCCTTAGACAGAGGAAAATGGGGACACCCGACTGTCCCCATTTTCCTTCCATTTGCTGGGTCACCGTTGATTGAGCAGAAAGATGGATCTATCGTTTTGATTTCATCGCCCGCTCCATCGCGCGATGATCGTCTCGTTCGCGAGCACTTTCGCGCTTGTCATGGAGCTTTTTGCCCTTTGCTAAAGCGATCTCAACCTTGACGCGCTGCCCTCGCAGATAAACTTTCGTGGGAACGCAGGTCATACCCTGGGCTTCAATGGCACGCTGAATCTTTGCGATTTCTTTTTTTTGCAGCAGTAGTTGACGGGGCCTCGTTTCGTTATGATTAAAGATATTACCGTGACTGTAATGACCAATATGCACATCACGAAGTGTTACAACAAATTCATCAATATCCACCCAACCGTCCGTGAGATTGCATTTGCCGGCACGCAGGCTCTTGACCTCCGTCCCCTTTAAGGCAATGCCTGCCTCCCATGATTCGCCGATGGTGAAATCATGAAAGGCCTTGCGGTTCGATGCGATTATTTTAATCCCTGGGTTCGTCATCCGGCGGACACTTTAGCCCAGTCCATCTGCTCTGGAAACGTCAAAATTTAATGTGGGAAAATGGGGACAGTCGGGTGTCCCCAAAAACCAGACGGTGACGGAGGTTCCGTGATGCATGGGATCCTCGGTCACTGTTGTCGATGTCAGTTCAATGACCCCACCCATGGCCTCAACCCCCGATTTTGCAAGCGGAAGTCCGTAACCTGTGCCGGTCTCGCCAATGGTTCCGGGGCGCGAGCTGCGTGACCTTGGATTGAAGATGTCAGACTGTAATGCCTTTGGTATGCCGATCCCTTGATCATTGATTTTGACGCCGACACGCCCCAATGCATCACGTACACCCACAAAACAGATGACGCCACCAGGGGGCGAGAATTTTATGGCATTACTGAACACATTTGCTAGGACTTGATCGCGCAGGATCGTCCGGTCGCCCAAGCAAGACATCGATGGCTCCAAGTCTACATGAACGACTAAATCTTTTTGCTGTAACTGGCCAGAAAGATCTTGGATCAATGCCTCAATCTCGGTCACAAGATGGATGGTTTCTTGGTGCACCACCACTTTGCCGTCCATAAGACGCGAAACCCCGCGCGCCCGGGACACCATTTGATCGATGCGCGATAACTGACCCAAAG
>JBILMN010000033.1:0-25760 GCA_044375465.1 Oligoflexales bacterium
TGAACTTCTGATTGGCGATAGAGCATACGACAGCGACCCACTAGATCAGGAAATCCGGGAAGAATACGGCAATGAAGTCGTCGCTCCGCATAAAGAGAATCGAAGGAAACCAGCAACTCAAGACGGACGACAACTTCGCCGGTATGTACGTCGATGGAAAGTTGAAAGACTATTTGCCTGGTTACAAAACTATCGACGTGTTGTTGTGCGATGGGAGCGTCATCAGACAAACTACGAGGCAATTGTCCAAATCGCTTGCCTCGCAATAGTTATGAAGCGGTATTTATGAGATGGGTTCTAATCGATATCAAGTGGAAATTTGTGGATTGAGAAAAAACGAAAGCGGAGGCTGCTTGATCATCAGGCCATACCTCGCCCTCGATGCGGCGAGACAACTGCTCCATGCGTTTGTTGCCACAAAAATTGCAGAAACCGCGACAGCGGCAAGAATACGCTACGACCTCTACCTAACATGAACCACTCTTAGCTTAAAATTTGGAATTATTTTGGAGGTTCTCATGAAGCTTGGAATTGCACTCGTTGTGCGGGCTACCGTCGACATAGCAACACCTGGTAGATTAAAGATCATTATTCATGAATCACCGCGCAGTTCCGGCAACCGCTATTATAATCGAAAGCAGATTCTGGAGTTACCAGAAAACCCCGAGTGGCTTAGATCTCTACAACGGAGGTTTATTGAAACGTGGCAACTTCATTACGCAAAAACTAAACGGTCCTATCCTTGTCCGCGACTTGTGCTTCCGCGTCATCACCACTACACAAGACAGCTGAGCCCTACCACATTACTCGATAGAATTTATGGCGCAACCTTAGCCGCAACCGGACGAAAAATCCCACCAAAAGTCCTTCGGCAAACCTGCGGGCATCTGCACACAAGAAATGGTGACGGATCAGTGCTCACCAAACTGGGTTGGTCGCCAAATTTTGCATTCCACTACACGTGGCTACCCCGGCACATCACGACAGATTAAAAAAATCCACTGACAATGGATTTAATCCACTCACACTTGATTATTTTGCGAACCACGTAAAACACTCGCAAGGATGAATAGCATCATCCTTACGGGTGGTTACGTTTAGGCGGAAAAATATTGGGGGAATAGAAACTAGTAGAAACAGTGGCGGTCCCGGCAGGAATCGAACCTGCAACTACACCTTCGGAGGGTGCCATGAGATCCATTTCACCACGGGACCGGAGAGGGACATGGTTTAACAACAATCGAGGATCTAGACAAGACCCCGAATTTACAGCCATCGAAAAATGGCTTATTCTTATTTGATAACAGTAAGTTATCAAATTATGTGGCAAATATGAAAGGAGCCGATCAATGCGCAAGGGTTTCATAGTCTTCGCCGTTTTGGGCGTTGCGGCCAACATTGCATTAGGCTTTTTTTGGTTTGAGGGCCTCTATGGACTGGCGTTTCTTTTGCCCATCGTGGGGGTTGGCCTCCACGACATGCTGCAGACGCATCATTCGATTCGTAGAAATTTTCCGGTCCTGGGCCGTGCACGTTGGATGCTGGAGTCGATTCGTCCCGAGATCCAGCAATATTTTGTTGAGAATAATACTGATGGCAGGCCGTTTAGCCGGGAGCGGCGATCATTGGTTTATCAGCGTGCAAAGAGCGAAATATCAACTTTGCCGTTTGGTACCCAACTGGATGTTTATGCCACCGGCTATGAATGGGTGAATCATAGTCTTGCGCCAAAACATGCCGATCCCAAGGCATTACGCGTCGTCATTGGCGGTCCTCAGTGCAAACAGCCTTATAGTGCTTCCATTCTTAATATTTCGGCCATGAGTTTTGGCTCATTGAGCAAAAATGCCGTGCTCGCATTGAATCATGGCGCAAAGCTCGGCGGCTTCGCCCACTGTACGGGCGAGGGCGGTCTATCCCCATACCACCTTGAGCCCGGGGGTGATGTCATCTGGAATATTGGTACAGGTTATTTCTCATGTCGCACACGGGATGGCCGATTTGATCCGGAGGCATTCGCTGACAGAGCCTCTCTTCCAAATGTAAAAATGATCGAACTTAAACTATCTCAGGGCGCCAAACCCGGCCATGGTGGCATCCTACCTGCAAAGAAATTAACACACGAAATCGCCGTGATCCGTGGTGTCCCCCTCGGAGAAGATGTTCTCTCCCCTCCTGCACACTCGGCATTTAAAGATCCACTGGGACTCCTCAGATTTATCGATCATCTGCGTCAATTGAGTGGCGGCAAACCTACAGGATTTAAGCTTTGCATCGGCAAACGCCGTGAGTTTTTGGCCATATGCAAAGCCATGGTCGAAACTGGCATCTATCCGGACTATATCGCTGTGGACGGCGGCGAGGGCGGGACCGGCGCCGCGCCACTTGAGTTTTCCAATCATGTGGGTAGTCCTCTCAACGAGTCTCTCGTTTTTGTCCACAATGCACTCGTTGGCATTGGAGTACGCAAGCATGTAAAACTCTGGGTCTCAGGTCGCGTGACGACAGGTTTTGATATCGTGTCAAAAATCTGCATGGGCGCCGATGTTTGCTATTCGGCTCGCGCCATGATGATGGCTCTGGGATGCATTCAAGCATTACAATGCAATACGAACAAATGCCCAACGGGGGTCGCGACCCAAAATCCATGGTTAGTCCGGGGTCTTGCGGTCCATGATAAGAAATTACGTGTGCGAAACTTCCATGCCGCAACGATCGAAAGTGTTGCGGAAATCATTGGCGCTACCGGTTGCACCTCGACAGCAGATCTTAAGCCCTGGCATCTCATGCGGCGCTTTGGCCCATTTGAAGTCAAACATTATGGGGAAATATTTGAATATCTTGGCGAGGGGGATCTTCTGGGTGATAGAGCACCAAAAGCATTTGCCCGCGCGTGGGCTATGGCTCGTGCCGATTCATTCGAATCGACTGCTAGCGTATAGACCCTTGAATGTTGTTTTTTCAGATTCACTCGACGCGCCCACTGGATCGCAATACGAAAATAAATGCACCGGACACCGCAATAACAGAAACTAAGAGCAAGATTAATGCTCTGGATTCTGCCTTTTCTCGAGGGGACTTAGTCAAGTCACCAATCCGACCTGCCTGTCCACCAAGGGCCCAGTGATTCCGAAGAAACGCAATTTCGCGGTCGCATGGACGACACTGGAATCCAAGTCTTTGCAGACGATTTAGCAATTCTTCATCACTTGAAACCGCCAACGTCGAGAGCGAGAATTCCGATCGATGCTGGTCAAACCACTGCATGAACCGCTCGTCTATTGGCTTGGATGCCATTTCTACTTCTACTTTATGGGGGATCGACGAGACGTAAAAAGCGATGGACCACAATTGATCCACATCGATGATTTCGAGAAGAGAAACCATCTCGGATTGATCGACTCCATGGATACTCACAGCATAAGTTCCAAAAGGACTCTGGATACCTGCAAAACCCGGGCTGTTAAAGGGTTGCGGAACAATTTTTAGCTGACTTGAAAGACTTCCAGACTGGCCTAAGCCATCACCGTGGCACGAGGAGCAATATTCCTTGTATAGTTTTTCACCCTCCACCGCCTTTGGGGCTACAACAGGCGCTACATGTGGAGCATAATCGTTGATCAGCAGTTTGCGTACGGCTGTGAGCTGCTGGGACGCTTGATTCATGCGCCCCCGCTCAACCAGATGTTTCGCCTCTTGAAGGGTCAACTTTAAAGTCTTGAATGATTCGGCCACCGTCTGATCAACGGCCGCAACATGAGAGATTGCGGTGTTTAATGCCTCCACTGCCAACTGACCGTTCGGCGGCGTTCTCGCCAAGGCCAAATCAGCCCGATAAACATCAGCAAAAACCCCCCAATAGGCATCTCTTTCTGCGGATTTTTGTTCTTTCGTTTTGCGCGCATAGGCATGAGTTGATGTCAGGAGGACAGAAAATGACAGCAGTAATGACAATAAAGATGACAATAAAAATGACAGTCGGCATGAAGCGCTCAATTCTATAACTTTCCTCTAGCTAAAATCACATCAGCGGAGCAAAGAGTCTCATAATTCTCCTGAAAAGCAAACGGGCAAGGCGTCGATTGGAGACGTCTTTGGTTGCTAAAGGAATACAATCTTTAATTAATCTTTCAAATACATTGGTTAAATCTGCAACCAATCTGCCATCGCGCATAAACAAATCGGTTTCAAAGTTCAAAAAGAAGCTACGGTAATCCAAATTAGATGAGCCAGCTAAAACAACATCATCGTCGGCGAGCACCAACTTGCCATGACAAACACCATGTACGTATCGTAACAATTCAATGCCGTAGCGATGTAACTCGCTGAAATAAGAATGAGCACACGTATCGGTAATCGGATGGTTTGAGTGCTTTGGCACGATGACGCGCACCTGCACACCTCTCACCACAGCCATGCGCATCGCGTGTAAGAGCTCCTTATCTGGCACAAAGTAAGGCGTCATGATCCAAATCCTATCGCGGCTTTCGTGAATCAAACTGATCAACGTCGAGTAAAATGGTGCATTATTTTCCGAGGGACCACTTGCGATCACCTGCATGAGATTATCTGACACACCATCATCATTGAGCTCCGGATGAGGTCCAACGATATCTGCCGCCAGGGACTTTCCCGTTGTAAAATGCCAGTCTTCTGCAAATATCGCCGTGAGATCAGCAATGACAGGACCCCGAACGCGAAAAATAAAATCGAACCATTTCGGCCGATCTGGATCGGGACCCTCAAGATACATTTCCCCGATATTAAAGCCTCCAGTGAACGCGATCGCTCCATCGCAAATCACCAACTTACGGTGATTGCGCCAATTGATCTGAAAGCGGCGCTTCACCGGATGGACCTCAAGAAATCGGTGTATTTTCAGACCCTGAGCGCGGTATTGCCGAAGCATGCTGTCTTTGATCTTCTGGGATCCTAGCGCGTCAAACAAAACATGAACGCGCACACCATCCTTGGCTTTAGACGTCAATAGATCCAAAAATGCGACCCCCATGGGATCAACCTGAATCTGATAGAACTGCACCAGTATAAAATCTTTAGCGCCCTCAATGGCCTGCCGCATCGCCGCGAACGCATGATTACTGTTAATTAACGTCTCCACCTGGTTACCCGCCAACATTGGGCGACCGCTGAGCATTGAAACCCAGACACCGGTTCGGTCGAACCCTCGGTAGCCCTTGACGTCAAGGAGCTTCTGATTTTCCGAAACGATCTCGTCGCGAGATCGCCTCTTTTTCTGAAGAGATGACAGGTGTTTGGATGCACGCTTGCGAGCAGCGTATTTTTCAAACGGATTCATGCCAAATCCGACATAACAAATCGCCGTTAATAGTGGGAAAAGTGCGACGCCCAGTAGCCAACTCAGACAGACCACAGGCTCCTGCTTCCTGATCAGAATGTGAGCCGCCAAAATACAGCTAAGACTTAGCTCGATCATCCTTGTTAACTCACCCAAATCATTTTGAAACGCGGCGGTCATCAGGTCACCTTCAAGAACGCATCTAAATCCTTGTCAATACTAACAATTTTCTATATTTGTACATTATAGGCTGTATCCAAGCCCGGGACAATTCCACGAGGAGCAAAACTCATGACCGACCAAGAACCATCCAGTTTAAAATCCTGGGAAAGCCTGGCCACTAAAGAGTTACGAAGTGAACCACTGTCCGCCCTGAATCGTCAAACACCCGAGGGCATCGTTGTCAAGCCACTTTACACACGGTTGGATTTGGCGAGCTTGGGTCCTGCGGTTGATACACTGCCGGGCATTGCCCCTTTCACCCGTGGCCCTCGCGCCACAATGTACACACATCGTCCCTGGACCATTCGACAATACGCGGGATTTAGTACCGCTGAAGAAAGCAATGCCTTCTACCGGCGTAATCTTGCAGCCGGACAAAAAGGGCTAAGCGTTGCTTTTGATCTTGCCACTCATCGGGGGTACGACTCGGATCATCCCCGCGTCAAAGGCGACGTAGGCAAGGCCGGCGTCGCCATAGATTCTGTCGAGGATATGAAAATTCTTTTTGATGGCATACCGCTTGGAGAGATGAGCGTCAGCATGACCATGAATGGCGCTGTGCTACCGATTCTTGCCTTTTACATTGTCGCAGCTGAGGAGCAGGGAGTTTCCAGCGACAAGCTCTCCGGCACCATACAAAATGACATCCTCAAAGAATATATGGTTCGCAACACCTACATTTACCCCCCAGAACCAAGTATGAGGATCGTTGGCGACATTATCGAGTACACGGCAAGGCACATGAAGAAATTCAACAGCATCAGCATCAGTGGTTACCACATGCAGGAAGCTGGAGCAGACAGCGCTCTTGAGCTCGCCTACACGATTGCCGATGGTCTTGAATATGTTAGGACGGCTTTGGCGAGGGGCCTCGATATTGACGATTTTGCACCTAGATTGTCATTTTTCTTTGCGATGGGCATGAATTTCTATATGGAGATCGCCAAATTGAGAGCTGCACGGCTTCTGTGGCACGAAGTTATGGCGCAATTTAAGCCCAAAAACTCACAATCCCTGATGTTACGCACGCATTGCCAAACGTCAGGATATTCTTTGACCGAACAGGACCCCTACAATAATGTCATCCGAACGACGATCGAGGCTATGGCCTCCGTTTTCGGCGGGACGCAGTCGCTCCACACAAACTCTCTTGATGAGGCTATCGCGCTTCCCTCGGAGTTTTCAGCCAGAATTGCACGCAACACTCAGCTCATCATTCAAGAAGAGACAGACATTTGCCACACCGTGGATCCCTTCGGCGGCAGTTACTTCATGGAACGACTCACGCACGACCTTGCTGAACGTGCAAGACATCTTATGAAGGAGGTTCAAGATTTGGGCGGCATGGTCCAGGCCATCAATAAGGGCATCCCCAAACTCAGAATCGAAGAGAGTGCCGCCAAGAAGCAGGCACGCATCGACAGTGGCAAAGATGTGATTGTCGGCGTTAACAAATACAAGATTGCTTCCGGCGCCGGAGATGTTGAGGTGAGAGAGGTCGATCATAGTACCGTCAGGCTTGCACAGATCGAAAGACTGACGCAAATCAAGGCCAGACGCGACGGTCAGGCGGTTCAAAAGACACTCTCAGCCCTCAAAGATGCGGCCACCACTGGTCGCGGTAATCTTCTGGAACTTTCCGTCGCTGCAGCCCGCTGCCGCGCGACTCTCGGTGAAATCAGTGAAACGCTTGCGGACGTCTTTGGCCGCCACAAAGCCCACACACAGTCGGTAAGCGCAGTCTATGCATCCACTTTTGGAGGACACTCAGTGATCAGCCATGTTCGCGAAAGAGCCGAGGCATTCCAAAAAAAAGTCGGTCGCCGCCCAAGAATCCTTGTCTGCAAACTCGGCCAAGATGGACATGATCGCGGTGCCAAGGTCATCGCAACAGGGCTTGCCGATTTGGGATTTGATGTTGATATTGGCCCCATGTTTCAAACTCCCGAAGAAGCTGCGTGGGAAGCCATCGAAAACGATGTTCACGTGGTCGGCATATCCAGTCAGGCAGCCGCGCACAAGACATTGATCCCCGACCTTGTGAACGCACTCAAGGCCGCAGGAGGTGCCCATATCAAAGTTGTCGTGGGTGGTATTATTCCGCTCCAAGATTACGAATTCTTAAAACAATCTGGATGTTCGGCGATTTTTGGTCCAGGCACCCCCATACCGGCGTGTGCCGAGGAAATTTTGAATATCTTGGAGTCCAATAGCCGATGAGCCAGACACTGCCGTTGGAATCTGAGATTTTAAATGGCTCAAGAGTTGCCCTGGCCAAGGCGATCACGCTCGTCGAAAGCACTCGCGAGGATCACCGTCTCGCCGCTGAGGATTTACTATCGCGCCTGCTACCTCATACGGGAAATGCTCTCAGGATCGCAATCAGTGGCCCCCCTGGTGTCGGGAAAAGTAGTTTTATTGAGGCGTTGGGACTACAACTGGTCAGCGACGGTCACAAGGTCGCCGTTCTTGCGATTGACCCATCGTCTCCGATCACGGGCGGTAGTATCCTCGGAGATAAAACGAGGATGGAGGAATTGGCCCGATCAGAACGTTGTTTCATCAGGCCGTCACCGTCGTCCGGCGCCCTCGGTGGGGTGGCTCGGCATACGCGGGAAGCCTTGCTTCTGTGTGAGGCTGCAGGTTTTAACGTTGTATTAATCGAGACCGTTGGCATTGGTCAATCTGAGGTCATGGCTGCCAGCATGACTGATTTATTTGTTCAGTTACACCAACCCCTCAGCGGCGACGAACTGCAGGGCATCAAAAAAGGTGTCATGGAACTTGCCGATCTTGTCATCGTGACCAAAGCAGACGGACCAACGCTTCAGGCCGCGCAAATTGCGAAGCTAGATTTGGAGCGTGCCGTGTCGCTGACACGGTCCTCTTCAGAGGATCAACCACCGGTCATATTGACCAGCGCCCATCAAAAATCTGGCCTTAAGGACGCCTGGGACCTGTTGCAATCCATGCACGACATGAGACTGAAAGATGGACGACTAACGCGTCGGCGCACAATGCAGTCAAAGCAATGGCTGAATCAGGAAATCGAGACGGCGTTGTGGAATCTTCTAAAAAGCCAGAGACAATACGAGACCCTGCTCGCAGCCACAAGTCAGCGTGTTGTGGAATCAAACGAACATTGTGGGCGAGCCGCTCGCCTCCTAGTCCACGCGCTTCTTTCGCCTAAAAGGTGATGATTCCTACTTGTGTTCAATCTGTTTCCAATATGACTTGTAATGAAATCCGGGAGAGTGGGGCGGCGTGTGGCACATCGCACAGGATTCCGACGCCTTTGTCTTTGGAGACAGACCAGGATTTGTGACATGGGCCTTACGTGGACCATGGCAGCTCTCACACTGGACATTGGCAAAATGCGGGCTTTTCTCTTCGTTAACATACCCACCTTTGGCTGTGTAGCCCAAGACATGACACTCGACACATGGAGGCTCCTCCTGGCGCTTTTTCAACACCAAGGTTGCTAGAGCACTTGCGTGCTTTGTCTTGAGCCAGACATCATATGCAGACTTGTGACAGGCCTCGCAGGTTTGTGAGCCCGCAAACTCCGAGGACGGAAGGTCTTTTTCACGCAAAGCAGCAAGGGATTTAAATTGCTCCTTGTCACGTTTTCGCGCCGTCTCAGCCAACGTCAGCAAGGCTTCGGGAACCGCACTCTCCTCTCCAAGATCCAACCAATGAAAAAATCGCGCCGCCGGAAATGCCGCTAATGGGGCGGTTGAAATTTGACTACTGAGTGACGTCCCCGAGGACAGAGACTGTTTTGACCCGACGGCGATGGCAGCGATCGTTTTGGGAAAATCGGTAGACTCCAGTCCTCCAAGTCTAAGGATGCCCGCCCCTCCAAAGGGCACGGCATAGCCGGTGCCAACACCAGGCAGCGCGATCATCAATGACGACTCCTTTGATCGTTCTGTGTCACCGATTTCAACACCGATTTTCGTCGGGTTTGATAAAATCACTGTTCCGAAAAACCCATCTAGAAGCAATGGACGCAGCCGGCTAATCGGTCCGGCATAAATCAAAATTCGTTGATCTGACAACGGCACTCTGGTCATTTTCTTAAACCGACGCAGCAAGGATTGATTTACGGGATCAAGCTCAGGATGCGTCAGAGGTAGCACCCCATAAAATTCAGTGCCACCCTTGGTTATGATGTCGTGGATCTTCAGTTTATCGGACTTGCCCCGGTAATTGGACAGCACCCAAGGTAGCTTTGGCAGATCCTCGCGGGCTTCGACCGCTGACCACTCCAGCTGATTAAATAAGACAACATCGGGGGCAATGATCTCAAGAGCGGAGTTTAAAGTCTTTGCAGCCGACGATTGATCCTTGCCATACTCTTGGAAGTTCCCGGTGGATACGACGATAACATCTTGGTTTATGCCCCGGTATCGAACCAAAGCGGCACCAATGCGCCTGACACCACCAACATCGGTGCGCGGGTCGCAACCACAGGGTTCCACATGACCACGAAGGTCCCCAAAGACCGCCAATTTCGAAGCGCCGAGCGCGTCAAGCGCAACAAAAAACACCGTGATCAAGGCGACTTTGATTAAATAATTCAGAACTTTGCGTGTTTTTACTTCCAAATTAGACTCATGTCCCATATATGATGCAGCCTACCTTTGGCATCATTATAAATGGTTGAGGGCAATATGGAATCTCAAATTTATCTCACGCATCGGGCGATTGAAGCGACTCAGGCATTTCGTAAAAGCAATACATCTTGGGCTCATCTCGATCTGCGCGTTTACCTTTCTGGCAAGGGCTGCGATGGTTTTGACTACGGTGTCACCTTTGATCACAGCGCTCCCGGCGATCTCACCTTCAAGATCACAGAAGAAATCAATGTCATCTGTGATGACAAGTCGCTTGAATTCATTGCGGGAAGTACTATTGATTGGGTCGATGACGAGCGGGGAAAGGGATTTCAGGTCAATAACCCGAACCACAAAAAATACCGTGGGAAATTCTATAAGCGATCATCGTGGAAGAATCGACACCCTACATCTAGCGATGTCCCTCAATCAGAACCTTCTGACCCAATTGAACAGATTCCGTCCCAATAATACTCTTGAAGACAGCATAACCGCCGTAGTAGCCAACGAGAGCCAGCAACGCGGCGCCCTCTTTGGCTATCTTAGATTGAATCACCAACGAATCCGCAGAATTCTTGATTAAGAGACCCTGCAAATCCTTCTTCTTGAGTCTTGCGTCAAAAGTCCCAACAAGCAGATAATCACCTTTGACATCGAGCACAACGCCATCATAACCAAGACTGCTGAGCAAACGATCAAAAAGTCGCCTTGCGTCCAGCTTCTTCGTTAGCTTTGGCGACCCGTTAATATTGATAACATCTTTACCTTCGGCATTTGCAAAAATCACATCACTGCCATTCGCGTAAATCAAAGCTCCAGCACCGGCCAATTTTGAAAAATCAGAATCTTTCATGACCTGAGGCACCTTGTTAATTTTCATACCATAGGAGAAATCCGCGCCGCGAACACACGTCATGAAAGACACCTGTCCGCACATCTCATCATTAAATTCCAAAGGAACAACCTTGACGCCCCCTGATGAAGAGCGTTTTAAAGACTCCAAAATAAGGATTCTATGAGGGATATGACGAATTGCAAGTTGTGATCGGTCCAATGATTCTGACCATTTTCTTGCGTCGGGAGCCTTCTGCGCTTCCACTGCCAGGGCAGAGCCTTGCATAAAGAACCATAAAGCGACCATATTTTGTGTCAGTAAATTCAACAACGATCCTCCAACTACCAACTGATCGCCAAACCAACCCCAGCGTAACCGCCGCTAAAGTCTACTCCAACAATCTCCCGACTCCCTTCACTTAGAGCCGGGTTCGCATTCGATGCACTCAGACCGATCGATTCATAGATAAAAAAAGCCATCAAAGCCGTTTTGAGCGGCAATCCAAATACCTTGAAAACGGGACCTGCCGTCCAATAAGTATCAAAACCCACCCGGCTCGATGATACCTTTTGGCCCTTCACGGAGTTTATGGCATTTGCATAATCGTAGCTATACCAAGGCCTGATCGTATACCAATTAGAGAGCCACTCCACACCAGCCTCCAAACTAAAGCTTATTCCTCTTGCCATTTTAAAGCGCCCAACGGTGGCAGCAGTGCCGTCGTCATTGTGGCTATCGACCAATTTAGCGTTAAAACTCCAAACCCCAACTTTAGGCGTGATGTCTATCTTATCGATGATGCGATTCAAGTTCAGCCCAAAAGATTTTCCGACAATGTGCCGTGACCATTCAATTTCAGTATTGAGTCCATCCACAACTTGCTTGTGCAGGGGAACTTTGTCCCAGTAATAACGAAGACCCTCAATGGGGCCTCCCCGAACCTCGGCCAGCAGACCAATAAATGATGTCTTCTTTAACAACGGATCACCAGAAAGGACCTGCGAACCGTACCTAACACCCACATAGCCGGAGGCTGCCGAAGCCTTTAGCCCCTTTAATATCCTAGACAACAACCCTTCATCGATTGCAGCATCCAATTGATCTGCTGCATCGCGAATTGCTGCATCCAATTCACCTGATAAAAAACCCGCGCCGCGAGAATCATGGATCCAGAGGCCCTGCTTTGAATTCTCTCGACGGGCGGCGTCATCGAACTTCCACGTAACTGAATAATCTCCATTAATTTTTTTCTTGCGAACATTTTTCAGTTGTTCGGCCAGGGATAATGTCTCAGGTTCTAAGAATGCGGACCGAACCGCACGTCCACCAATCATCGGCATATTAAAGGACCCGTTCATTGAGCTACTATATGCAGTGAGGCCTTCGGGTGGCAGAATCGATTTGTAGAGCCTCGCGCCAGACGGCGGGACATAGACGGCCCTTGTTTTCTTCGTTAATTCACTTCCGAGATCCCCGCGACCCAACCAACCCATCATCGGAAGCTCGTTTAATAGTCTTAAAGCAACAAGATCTACGAAACCCGCATCAAGAAAAAACTGCATCGCATATTGACTTGCTCTATAAGACACTCTGGCAGCGTCAAATTTTGAATTTGCAGGCTGCCGCAAAGTCAATAAAGTCTCACGTTCGCCTTCCACATAGGTAAGCGTCCAAAAATCTCCTGCTTCATCCAATGCCGCACTGATAAGACCACTGTGACATGAAGCAGATTTAAACACACCCATACCCCAAGGACCTTTTCCAACTAACAAACTATCCGCTAACCTCTGGCAGGATTTTTGCCAAATTTTGTCATTATTCGATTTTTTTCGCGCCTCTTCTTTGTCACTGCCTTTCGCTTGATCCGTAGTCTGCCAAATGATCCGAAGGTGCATTGGCTGATAGGCATCTCCAGCGCTTACAGCATTTGCACAAAAAAGCACTTTTAGACCAAGGAATTTGGTGATGAGCGAGATTTTAGTCTTTAACTGACCCATTCACTCAATGATCCTATTTAAATGCTATGATCTCAACTTTTTCGACAAATAACTGACTGGCCACAGCCTTAACAAAGGCAGCTACCTCTCGCCGTTCTTCGAGGAAGTCACGACTGATCGGCAACAAGGTTCCAGATCGATGCACATACACTTTTTTGCCCTGCTGTGCACTCTTTGCAACCCACTCCTTGAGCTGATCGACACTCAACTGAGTCGCATCGTAAAGTGAAGATCGGCTTCCTTTAAAGACAAAATCACCCCCAACAAGCGACATCATCTGATCCGCCGCGGTTGCATTAAATCCCGCCCCTGCAAGCTGCATCACAATTTTTCCTGACTTGGCGATGAACATACCGTTTTCTGAATAACCCGGAACTTTTGACGTTTTAATGTACTTAACACGCCCCATCAGCGGTAGCAAAGATAGGTACTGCGATGGAGTCCCAACAACCATCTGAAACTTTAGTGGCTGGGCTGCCTGCTGTTGAAAAATACCCACGCGCACTGGGCCAGTCATCGCAAGTTCAGACAAGCCAACAACAAGTGGAACATTTGCAGCGGCGTCTTTGTATGAGCATAATGACGTTTCGACGCCTTGTTTCTTAAACGACCATTTGGGCCCCGACTCACCATCAACCTGTGCACCACCTCGGATCGTCAATTTGACACAAGAAAGACCTTCAGGGTTGGATTGTCCCTTCAATGCACCAAAGTCAGTCCAAGCCAGAGCCTGCCTTCCGCCTTTTTTCAGCAAAATTCGCTTCGACACAGATCCTGAGCTTAATTCCAGCGCCGGATTCCACCCCGAAGGGGGTGATAGGGGTTCCTTCCACTCAAGAGCTACTGATCCGGGTCCCAACGCGTCTAGCGAGTCGAACGTGTAATTCACAGTTGGAATGCTTGAAGTGATCTGAATCTCACTTCCGCCCACATCCATGTTCGCAACAACCGGTAAAGGCTTCTTGGCAATCGTAGGCTCCTTCACCGGCGCTGTGACAGCGACAACAGGAGGAGCGGGGGGGGCAACCGCAATAACAGGGGCGGGTGCTGGAACTTCGATAGGCAACGGCTCACTCACAAACACTGGCTCTGGGGGCACATCCTTCTTTTGCAGCGTCAAAGATTTTAGCCGCTCACCTTTGAATTCCGAAACACCACGCGAGGTCTTCGCGATCGCCTTTTCCTGACCCGGCTCAATCAAAAAGTCTTTACCCCCGGATCGCACAATAATAGGAAAAATATTTTTGGCTTTACCATTCCGTAACTGGCCTGAATTTTTAATCGCCACGAGACCTTTAGGTAGGGATAGTATGTACGTCACTCCTTTGGACTGTCTGATCGTACTGATTCCAACTGCTGTATCTTCACCAATATGAGCAATGCGGCCATCACCAAAATCCATCATCGCATTTGAGTTTCTGCCGGTGGCCACTTTGTCGCCATCGAAAACAGCATGAGTTTGACCGCCAATAGACTTCCATCGTAAATCATCTTCACTTCGATATGAGACATCTCGCTGGGCTTTGGAAACCTCTGCGATCGGCGTCCCACCGAGCGCAAAAAATCGATCCTCATGCCAAAGAGTCGTCACCAAGGCCATAACGGCAACAAGCCATAGACCAATCCAGACCCCTGATGTTCTCTCAAAGACCATGATTTTCCCCCAAAAAAGTCGAATTTTTTCAAAAAACAAAATCGACTCTTTATCTCTTATTCTGGATATCGGTGTGAATTTTTAAAAGTTTAGCACCTCGTCACTCAACTTTTAGATTCTTCAGCCGATCACCCCTTGAAGAGGCATAAAAGTATTCTGAAACTCGCATGGAGAATGACCATGTCAAAGAATTTTGGCGCAAGCTCCCTCACGGCAAAATTATCATATTTGATGACCATTGTGGTCATGTTGACTGTCACCGCACTGACAATTCAATCCGCTTCAAAATTCAGCGCTTACATCCTCCAGACCATTGAAGAGTCATCCAACTCAATGGCTGAACGCACTGCTAGCGATATTTCAACCACAATCGAAGGCTGGATTTCCCAAATGGCCTTAACAGCCTCAAAATTATCAAACCAGCCTTCGGACACGACGAAGAATGACGCTGAACTGGACACCATCCTAAGAAACGATAAAGATCTCCACGGCGTTGCTCTGTACAAGATCGAGGGTGGAAAGCCGACACTTATGAAACGATCGTTACAAAGCCAAGTAAATGGTGAACAGACTTCTAACGGAAAAATCGCTCCGGAGTTGTTGAAACAGGTCTTGGATTCCATCTCGAGTGAGATCACTGAAAAACCAGACCTCATGAAAGACGGCAGACTCATCCGCAATCTCACATCGCGGACCAAAAATCCGTCGATAGCCATTACCATTAGATTCATGATTCCAAATCAAACCGACAAATTCGCGCTGATGACATTGATTGGCTCCATGACGAAATTGCAGGTTGCGCTGCCGCAGAGCCGCTACACATCTGGTTACATTGTTGACGGGGATGGCAAAATCTTCGCCTCAACAGATGAGAATGACATGATGATCAAAACGCCAATACGCAACAATGCGCTGGTGAAGAAAGCTCTGTCAAAACAGTCACCATCGGGTTTTGTCTCCGATTTTACTGATGCACAAAACAAGAGAAAGATCGGCAGTTTCTCGCAAACTCCAGGTAGGATACCCCTGTTTGTCATCATCGAAAGGGATCGAACCGCGGCGTTTCAGGCTATTACGCGCATGTATTTAACCTCAGCTCTTTGGGGAGCGCTCATAATATTGGTGGCTGGCATGCTCAGTTTTGTGAGCGCTGGCACCGTAACAAAGCATCTTCGCGATCTGGTTTTAGCCACAAAAAAAATCGCAAGCGGCGATTTTGGCGTTCGCCTGTCGCCGACATCAAAAGATGAGGTCTCAGAGCTAGGTCATAGCGTCAATCATATGGCCCAAAAAATACAGGTTCTTATGAGTAGCGAGGTTGAGAAGGCAAGGTTTGAAAAGGAGCTGGAAACAGCCAGGATGGTGCAGTCAACTTTCTTCCCGAAGAAGGACGTTCATGTAAATCATCTGAGTGTCACTGGCAGTTATCAGCCAGCAACAGAATGTGGTGGTGACCTTTGGGGTCATTTTAACGTCAAAGATGGGGTCGAACTTGTATTTATCGCAGACGCGATGGGGCACGGCGCTCCTGCGGCACTCGTCACCGCTATCGCATATGCGACCTGCCAATCAGTTGCGAGTATTTTGCGCGAAAAATCATCGATAAACACCTCACCCGCAGCACTTCTACATCGGTTAAACCACATCATACTAGACGCGGTTGATGGTAAAATCAGTATGACTTTTTTTGTGGCAATTTTTGATTTCAATGCAGGCACTTTGACGTACGCAAATGCAGGCCACAACTTTCCCATCATTATCACTGGTAATAAGAACGATGTACGACTGGGGAAAGCTTCGAAAAAAGCTTTCGAATCGACACCAACTGCTGCAATTTCTTTGACACTCCAAGGTAACCCGCTCGGTGTCGACCGGGACGCCGAGTTCAAAGAAAAATCCACAAGTATAGCCGCCGGAGACAAGGTGTTTTTCTTCACGGATGGACTCATTGAGAACTGTCTGGCCGGCCAGAGCCCGTTGGGTCGCAAAGAGCTTTTGGATTTTATATGCCAACATGGTCAACAACCGATCGAGAGCATTAAACAGTCTATATTGAAAAAGGGAGTGGAAATATTCGGCGCGGAGAACCTTCAAGACGATGTCACCGTAGTGGTTGCGGAAATCAGTCCTGCGTGGGGCCTGAAATCGGGATCAAATGACGCCACTGAAATCACACTTCCGATCGCCACTGCATCGACACCTGAACTCCCTGCGTTGCCAACAGCGGCTGCCATGGCAACATCGCCGCAATTACCACCCATACCGGATTTTTCGCTTGAAAGTACAACGACGTTGGAATCTACCGCAAATACCTCCAACGAAACGCTGGATCCACCAGAATTTAAAATCAAACTGCCACTTTCTAGTTAATCAACGCAGGTGGGGCTTGACAGATAGTGTCCAACCCGATCCGTAGGATGTTTCTATGCGGCACTCAAAACTTTGGTCAATTTTTTTGCGCAGCCTCGACATGTGACTGTCTATCGTGCTGGCAGACACGCGCAAACCAGGCCAAACCTTTTGTACTAAATCATCTCTTGTAACAGGATCGTTAAGGTTTTGAGAAAGGACTTGCAAGATTCTAATCTCCTTCGGAGTCACTGATTCTCGAACTCCCGTTGCTAATACCCTCATAACTCCCGAAGGTAGATCCAATTCTACGTCGCCAAATCGAATTTGCTCTTGGTTCGATATACTAAAGGATTTTTCGTTGTCATGGTCGCTGAGCAAACTACGTGAAAGCTTTGCAAGCACAGCCTGATCTGATGGCCTTTCAATGCACGCAACGCGCAAACCGTCTAGAATCAGTCTCTGTTCTTGAGTCAGAGATCCAATACAACACACTTTTTCAGGGCGATGCTGCTGTAGAAATTTTGACATCGCCGCATAGACCGACGAAGGCACGTCGTCAGGACTTAATTGCAAAATCATCAGGAATTGGCTAGCCATTGGTGGCTGATCCATGGCAAGAATGCGAGTGAGGCTTTTAAGGCTCATGATGCGCCTTGTCGCCACCATTCCTGACAAAACGGCATGCAGCTCTTCTAACCAGGGATCAGATAAACCAACCAGCCATATGATAGACATTCCCAACCCCTTGCCGTTATGATGGACTTTTGGCAATTTTAACATATTCACATTGTAAATGAATTTTTTGAGGTCCTATGACGATCCAAGAGGGCGCTCCACCGCAAGACTGGGAGACCACGAAAAAAGAGGTAAATCTCGAGGAAATTCGCCAGGCGAGAGTGCGACTTGGGCCCCACGTCCCAACCACGCCCGTCACAAAAAGTTTGTTCAATAGCGACACACTCGGTCTCAATGTTCATTTTAAACTCGAAAATTTCAACATTAGCGGATCATTCAAGATTCGCGGCGCCGGTAATGCCCTACTGGCAAGTAGTCAGGTCCATGGGGGGGACGAGGTTATTGCAGCCAGTGCAGGCAATCATGCACAAGGGGTGGCTTATATGGCGCGAATCCTGGGGCGACGAGCCCGGATATTTATGCCAGAACGCACACCTATCGTAAAAGTAGCTGCAACAAAGTCACACGGCGCAGATGTCGTATTGACGGGCCAAGTGTATGATGACGCCTATCAAGCTGCACTCGCTTACCAACAAACCAATGGAGGTACTTTAGTTCATGCCTTTGCCGACGCTGCCGTCATCAATGGGCAAGGAACTGTTGGACTTGAGATTTATGAGCAAATTGCCAATTTGGGCGTCGTGATCGTACCTATTGGCGGCGGCGGGCTGATTGGCGGCATTAGTTGCGCGCTCAAATCAATCGATCCAAAAATCAAAATCATCGGCGTCCAAACCACCTCGTTTCCTGCCATGAAGGAATCTCTCGCCGCAGGTAAAATTACTGGTAGCACCTCTGGAATGACCATCGCTGATGGCATCGCTGTGAAGCGACCAAGCAGCCGAACGCTCGCATTGGCGCGCGCGTTCGTGGACGAGATTGTCCTCGTTTCTGACGACGAGATCGCTGCGGCGATCATGAGTCTAATGGAGAAAGACCACATTCTATCGGAAGGCGCAGGTGCTGCGTCGGTAGCTGCCCTTCAGGTTCACACGGACGCGATTAGGTCTTTGGCTGGGACTAAAAACATTTGTTGCGTCATTGCCGGTGGAAACATTGACGTCAATCTGGTGGGTCGTATTGCTAATCGCGGTTTGATCGCGACAGGCCGGATGATGCGCATTACGGTCAGGATGCCCGATAGACCGGGACAACTTGGTGAACTATTAAAAGCCCTAGGAAGCACTGGGGCTAATCTTGTTGAGCTTCGTCACAATCGGCACTTCGGCGCACTGTATTACAGTGACGTTGACGTTGAAATCGATCTTGAAACATTGGATTTCAAGCATCAATCAATCATTCGTAGCACGCTAGATCAGATGAAGTTGAGATACTCGACGTAGTGCAGTATTACATCATTCGGCTGTTCCATGGCCGGTACAGGTCGTGACCAATTGCCAGCTGCTCAAGGATCTTGCCAGCGCAAAACCCAACAAGATCCTCGATAGATTTTGGATTTTGATAGAATCCTGGCATCAATGGCACTATCTCAGCTCCCGCCTCGGCCAGAGAAACCATATTGCGCAAATGGATCAAATTTAGGGGCGTTTCACGCGGACATATGATCAACTTGCGTTTTTGCTTCAATGCAACATCTGCGGCGCGCTCCAGTAAATTTCCGGAGTTCCCAAGAGAAATCCTTGAGAGTGTTCCCATACTGCAAGGGACGACCACCACGGCATCAGGCACTGCTGTTCCACTTGCACACGGAGCAAACAGATCATCACAACCAAAATGACGAATAATCTGCTTTTCTTCTGCCGTCATTTTCTGATCAATAATTCGTCGTAGCATCGCATCGGACTCCAGCTCATGTCTGACGACTTTCTCACCTGACGCAGTCACAACGACATAAACCCGCTCAATCTGCGCTGATAATAATTCGAGAAGTTTTGAGGCATAGATTGATCCGGATGCTCCCGTCACGCCGATGAGCACCCGCATTGGTAATTTTTCATTAGAGATTTTTGGCATAGGCATTCAAGATTGCAAAAGTCAAAAAAACAACACTCACCAAGGCATTGAGATTAAAAAAAGCGGCGTTTATCATGTCCGAAGACCCCGTTACCATCGCATCGCGAATCAACCAATGTTCCAAGAATAGAATGCCTGCCACAAAGGCGACTCCTATCCACCAAAAAATTCCAGCACCCGCCAGTACGCCCGCCGTCAACAGCAAAAAAATCATGACCATAAAAGACAGACGGCTCAGCCAAATTGCAACTCGATAACCGAACCTTGCAGGAACACTATGTAGCCCCTGACCAACATCAAATTCCCGGTCCTGAAGGGAATACAATAAATCAAATCCGGCAGTCCAAAAGGCCACGGCGAGCCCAATCAGGATAATCTTTGCAGTAACTTGACCAAACAGGGCAATCTCAGCCGCCACCGGCGCCAGCCCAAGACAGAGGCCAAGATACCAATGGGTCATCCAGGAAAGTCGCTTCATCAGGCTGTAACAAGCCAAAACTAATAAAAGAAACGGCGAAAGCCAACCTGCAAAAGCGGACAAATGAAAGGCTGAAAATATAAATAATGCACCGCAGGAGAGCGTCACTGCGAGGTAGGTCTGCGCATTCGCCATTCCAGAGGGCAAAGCTCTAACGATGGTTCTCGCATTGAGGGCGTCAATACCCCGGTCAAGATAGCGGTTCATACCCATGGCAAAGCTACGAGCCAAAATCATACAGATGACAATCAACGCCAACTGAAGGCTATTTAAACCGTTGAAACCAGTTAAGGTTAACGCAACGCCCACGAAGGGAAGGGCAAAGACACTGTGTGAGAGTTTGATGTCTCGAAAAAAAACACCTATTAAATTCAATAGGCTATGATGCTTTGTGGCTACAGAGAAATCTTGCAAATCTTGTACTTCCATAAATCATTGTCTCGGTTACGGAAACCACCCAGCCCCTGGCCGTCAGAGTTCAAATAGCCGGTCACTAATACTGAGCCTTTAACGAAAACCCCAACATCCGTCAACTGCTCAGCCCCAAAACGATCGACTTTTATGCGTCCAAGGGAACCTTCTGCGTCAATCCAACGCATAACCCCTAACAATGCCTTGGTCCCATCACCCAGCCAAACAGGTTCACCGAGATGCACATCGGGCATGGCAAATTCTTTTTTCCAATGAATGGCTCCCGTTGAGCCGGCGGCGACGACCATCAGAGAAGCCTGTCCCACCATGGAATCGCCACGCACCACCGACAATATGACGCTTTGATCCAGCAATACGCCAGACCAACTTTCAATACCCCCCTTCGTCGCCAGAGTGACCTTACCCGAGCCCTGAAATTTCCCAGAAGGGCTGAGAATTGTTAGCTTAAACTCTCCTTGCTCAGTATCCTGCCCCTTTGGCAGTTCTACAATGTACGCGTCCATCGCCCCTGGTCCGGCCAGCATCTGGGCAAGCTTGCTTGATGACTGAAATGACGACATCGCAAATTTCCAGTTGGAACTCTTGTCGGGGGTCACGTGAATAAAGGATGATTGCGACTCTGAGTGGTTTAGCTGAAGCCACCAACCCGATTTGTTCGGGTGTAGTTTTCCTGAGTGAACCTCGTCACCAAGAGGCGCGGCCATACGCGACACGAGTCGATTATCTCGCATCGCTCTCACTTCAAGCCAAGCGCGTTCGTTTTTGTTTTGCACCACAAAGGCAATTGGCTCATTCGCCCAACTACTGATGGCTAGAACATGAGCGTCTCGACCAATGGGAAAACTCAATAACTGATCAGCGTCGACTGTTACGCGCCCTCTTGTTTCCGCCAGCACGGGTAGGGCCGAACCATTTCTCATCCTTATAGTTGCTACAAATCCTCCGTCCCCGGATCCCGTTGCCGTCATGTCGGAGATATCCAATTCTGATTGCCTTAGCGGCCATTCGCCACAACTCAATGTCCCGGATTTCTCCAGCTCCTGCCACTGCGACTGAATCTTTTGGCCATCCTTCGTGACACATGCCGAGATCCAAAAAGAAGTCATGAGAATGATTTGTGTTACAGATGAATTTATCATTTTCTTCAACATGTCGCGGACGCTCCAAATGAAATTAAAACGCAAAGGCGATTATCTCGTTAAAGTTTTTGATGAATTTGCCGAACCTTTCCTGCGGGAAACCCTTAGACTTTATCATACAGGATCATCTTATGAGCGCAAAAACAACCTGGATTATCCTTCTAATGACGGCGATCTCGTTAACATCGTCATGCCGCACCTTATTTTCATCGACTGAACTGGCTCCAATCGCCGTGCAATTACCTTACATGAAGAACTCTAGCAACGAATGCTACTACCTGGACGAATTCATGCCGACTCCTGATGCACTCATCACGGGACGAAACGGTAACCTCGCGCTGCGTTACTATTCTTACAAGGGAGCCTCCTACAAGGAATGGCAAAACACCAAGATAAACCTGTCATTTTACTCAAATGACATGCGATGCTGGTCCCTCTTTGAGGAATTTTATACCGTCAACTAACGGATTGATTTCCCCCACACCGTCGATCCTTGAGCATTCCGGACGTTTTTTTGTTATAATCAACACAAATATGGTGAAACGGAGGTCCTAGCCATGGCCGATGCACTTCGCGGCATGATTTTATGTTCCGTATTGATCCTTGGATCTTGCGCGTCATCGACGAGCAGCGTGACGTCATCATCACCTGCGAAGGAATCCATTCAAGCGTCCCATCTCAATCAAGCCAATCAATACGCAAAAGATGGATTATTACGCGAAGCAGTGGACGCCTACAAAAAAGCGATTGCAAAGGATCCTGGCAACTTAACGGCTTACCGTAATCTTGGCATCATATTATTGAAGGCCGGCGACGCTCCTGGCGCTATTGCAAATCTGGAAAAATCAATGCCTGATTTTGAGGACAATTTCGATGCCAACTTTTATCTGGGTGAGGCCTATCGAAACGAGGAAAAACTATCTGAAGCAATTTACCGCTACAAGAAGGCTTTAAAGATTCAAGATAATGAACCTCGGGCCCTAAAAAGCTTAGCCTGGTCTTATTATAAAATACGATTTTACAGCGAGGCGCTCACCCTTGCGCAAAAACTACAAAAGATTTCACCGAATGATGAACAGCCCATCATGATTTTGGCGCGCGTCCAAATAAAAATGAAGCGAGAAAACGAAGCGCTGATCACCCTCAAAAAAGGCCTGCAAAAGGTCGACAAACAAACACAACCTTACTTTCAAAGTGTGGTGGCAGAGGTCCTAGCTTCACAAGGTAAAACCACCGAGGCTCTTGAAATATGGAAGAAGGCACTCAAGGCCCAGCCCATGCTCGCTGGGGCATTACTCGGAGCGGGTCGCACGATGCTTGAACAGGGCCATGCGAAAGAGGCCACGGATTACCTGGAACGCGCAGTGCGGATAAAACCCAAAATGTATGAGGGCTATTACTGGCTCGCTCGCAGTCTAGAGACTAGTAACCCGGAACGGGCGTTGCGTAATTTCAACGTGTTTCGCCGTAATGCGATGAACGATCCCGAATTTATAGACTTGATTCGTGACTCAAAAAAGAGAACCGCGTCGCTAAATGCGCGTACGAAAATCGAAGAGCACTGAAAAATCTATAGCTGAGACGACAACTGACCCAAGGGTTTAAAGCAGTTTCATTTCCGCTTTCTGATAACTTAGTAGACTGCGTCGGGCATCAAACAGGTTCTTGTAACTTTCATAACGTACCCTTAATTTTTCAGCTTCCGCGCGTGCTGAAACAAGCTTATTCAGAAAGTCCTCATACTCTGGATCTATCTCCATCAAGCGACGCAACTTAGCCTCTGTCATTGAACCGTTGTCCAGTCGAATCGCGATTCTTGCACGTACAGTATTTTTGAGTAAGTCGAGCCGTTCAGCTTCTTTTCTCGCGGCGACGTATTCCAGCCCGACTTTGTTCGCAAGATGGACGATATCCTCGAGTCCTAACCGATCTGCAGCCGTTGCAGCGTTTGAGGACCCTACGGTCTCGTTTGATGGACGAGATGGTGGCTGATTTGGTTGTTCCATGGTACCTTTTTGATTCACCAAAATTTTTGCAATGGGCCTAAGGATATCACGGATTTGCGTGACAACTTAACTCTGACTTTTAAGTGGATCTGCGCCACATTAATAGCAGTATTTTAAATTAGTTACATGTTTTCCTCAGGTTTTACGTCCATCCTCCGATCTCCCTTATGTGGCTGGCCGGCCAATCAGGTGTATAATAAATACACAGGAGGGGCAGCGGCCTCACAGAATAAAACCCCGAGACGCAGTGGGGGAGGTTCTATGGGCGAAGGCAGAGTAGAAAGCAGACTCGATCTTGTCACAAGTCCGCAGGAGTTTTTCCATGACAAGATCACTGCAGCATCGACAACTTTGCGCGTCAAGCTCGATGATCACGTGGAATTCTACCTGGTCAACTTGTTAACTAAGTTTGTCACATCGACTGCTGTAACTGGCGACACGGCCACTGCCGATGATGTCCTGGCGACGCCACTTGCGTTCATGTTGAAGCGGGCACTCGAAGCTCCCAACGATCAAAAACCAGGTCTTTACCGCGCACTCGGAGATTCAAGCCTCTATGTCTCTGGTTTCTTTCAAGACTACTTCAACAGAAAAGCATTCGACATTAACTACTACATTGATATGGGCGCATCTGCCTACGAACAAGCGTCCTCACTGACGAGGTCCCAACCAAGGGATGACGCTCTGCATGAGACTTTGGACGCCTTGGCAAAGAACTTCGCACAAATTGTCGACGTCGTCGCTCAGGCATCGGATTCAAGCGCTATGCAACAAGATTCCAGCATTCTCAATCTATACGATCGCTGGAATCGCTCTGGCTCAGAACGAATTCGCTTGCTGCTTCAAGACAAAGGCATTCATCCTATCAAGGTCCCATATAAGCAGGCACAGTGACGTCATGATGCTAAGTCGCCTCACACAAATCATCGAAGGCCATCTAGCAGGCTATTGCGGCACTTTGATCCGTACACCCTCCCTCCCGTTCATCGAACCTCTGTCACATGATTTTCTTCGCGAACATTGCCCGGATGTCGTCGACCTGCCAGCTGCGTTCTTGTCCATGAATCTTGGGGATGAAGTGTACATAGCCATACATCTTACCGACCGCATCATTGAATCCGTCCGATCAACCGACAATGTCGGGTCGCTGTTTTCAACGCGCGAAGGTCTCGATGCCCTGCTCATCATCACTGAGGAAATCAGTCATTTTCATCATTTTATCGAATGTGCCGCCAAGGGCGAGACCGTCAGCCGATTCGAACTTGAACTCGTGGCTGAACTTGAAAAGATTGCTATCTGCTCGCTCATGGCAAATGACGTCTTTGGCCGCTCCTATCTCGCTGAGTTGATACAATTGGTTTATGGCGAATCAGTGATCCATAGCCATGTCACCGACTATGGCGGAGTTTCAAAAATGAGCGAGCGGTTTTGGCGGCAACATTTGCAGAAATTTGGACCCTCGCTCCTCAAAGAAGCTTCGTTTCGCCGCCAACTACAAAGCTTCACGCGGAACACCAGCCAATGTAAGCAGCATTTGCTCAACAATCTCACGGCAGCATAACGAACATCAAATCTCGTTGCCGGACATCTCAGCGGCTAGCTTTTTCACTAGCTCCGCCTCAAATGGGTGACCAGTGAGTTTCAGATCGTTCACTACGGAGACGATGTCACTTGATTGCAACCGCCCAGTTCGCAGCGCGATTTCAACATCAGAGATACCAGCCTTAATCTCGCCATTTTGAAGCAGGAGCTTGCCGCGTTGAAGACGGCACATTTCATCCAGAGGCTTTACCCTTAATGCCTCAGAAAACATCTGGTATGCCTCTGGAGCAGATGATGCCGCGATTGCTGCCGCGAAATATCGTTTTACAACAACAACTTTATCCGATGTCCTCGCCACTGCGGCGATGCCAAACATCATTAACCCCACAAAAATACACCAGGCTATTTTGGTGTTCCTGACGCGCAATTTATTTGGTCGAATGCGTAGCATGGCCTCC
>JBILMN010000136.1:0-7729 GCA_044375465.1 Oligoflexales bacterium
GAACAGTCTTTTGACCGGTAGAATTCTCGAACGCCGCAATCTTTCCAAGCAGACTGAGATAATGATCTTGAGTCATAATAACGCGAACAGGTTGACCGCGATGCAGAACTTGAAGAACATTGTGGCCTGTTACGTTCGAAAGAAAATCTTTCAACTTATCGCGAAGTTCACTTGCCGTTACAGTTTTAGAAAATATCATACTTACCTCCGAGAACGGTCAATATCATAACCGTACGGTCAATTGTACAACTAATCGGTAAAATACTTGAAAATATTTAGAGGGTCTGATTAATATGTTGTTTTTGTTGAAAAAAATTTATAACGCAAAACTGAATAATCTGCCCAATTTTATAACATGTTTATTTGATTAAGTAATTAGAAATGGTCGGGGTGAACGCCCAGCGTCTAACTGGTCGACACCCCGAAGGATTTTTTATAACTGGTAGCAAGCGGAAGCGTTTAAGCTTCAATTCCTCCTTTACGGTAATCATCGATTTTGATGACTGACGGTTCATGATCGCCCGGCAACGTTAATCCAAGCTTTTCTGTGGCCCCTGCGAGCTCAATACCGGCCATTCTTAGATAGCCTTGAGTCGTTCTGAGGGACGCATACCCGACGATCGCCATGACGGCAGCCAGCGGGACACCTTTGCCTAAAAGCTGGGTGATAAACGTTGCTCTCAGGTCATGAAACTTTATCGGCGTAATCCCGATGCCTTGGCAAAAATCTTTGATGACCTGGGCCTGGTAGCCAGACTCCCACTCACTTAGCCTTGGCAGGACGTGTATAGTGGACCCCGAAAACTGGACAGCTTGCTAAGAAATGTCTTCTTGTATAGAACGCAGTTCACTACAGGAGGAAGTTGTAATGGGCCAGAGGAAGAAGCATACTCCCCAACTTAAGACAAAGGTTGCTGTGGAGGCGCTTAAGGAGCGTAAGACAACCGCGCAGATTGCCAGCCAGTTTGAGGTTCATTCTGCCCAGGTGTCGGCCTGGAAGAAGCAGGCACTGGATATCTTAGGCGAGGGGTTTAAGGGGCCTGCCACCCGTAAAAGTGAGGCAGGCTTTACCGAGGAGATGCTGTACAGCCAGATCGGCCAGCTTAAAGTTGAGCTGGACTGGCTCAAAAAAAAATCTGGCTTATCCGATTGATTAGCTACGGACGTTGATCGAACCGTCCAACCCTCAGGCCAATTCCAATCTTGCACCAACACCTCCAGGCAGTGTCCCGGGTATTTGGTGAAGGCTTCTTGACCGGCATATGAAGTATCGACCATGAATCGTTATCTTTCGTTCGTAGTCATATTTGTCGCTTTCATCAGCCCATATACCTTGGGCTGGAATGCAAGCTGGTGGAAATTCATACCCGCAAGCCTGGCGATCATCACGTTATGTCGATTTGCAGCGCCCACTAGTTATAAGGAAATACTAGGAATCAAATTCACGCCCAAACATATATGGTTGGGACTTGCAATTGGACTAGCTACCTTCCTTACATCGCGCACACTTATTGACTCAATTCTCCTGCCATTGGGATATGTCCCTGGTAGCACAAGCCAGCACTTGGGTTGGCGTTATCTATCTGTGTTTCAGGTCTTAAATGAGGAGCTGATTTTCCGGGCATTGGCTCTGAATTTCCTGGCCGACAAAATGAGGGGAAAATTCACGGCAAACCTAGTCGCATCAACTGTTTTTGCAGCCTTGCACTATGTACTTTATCAATTTGGCCCAGAGAATAATCCTTTATCAGCATACGCACTCATTAGCTTGTTTGCATTTGCCCTGGCCTGTAATGAATTTTTCTTGATGACCAAATCGATCGCCATTCCTTACGCACTCCACCTGGGATGGAATATCAATAAATTTGGAAATTATTGGATGTTCAGCACGACAGGAGAAATGTTGTCAGAGGTCAAGGGATTCAATCTGATTGAGGGCAATCCTGCGGTTCTAGTTGCTTCGCTTTCGTTAGCTGTCCTGGTGCTTACCGTGAGATTCATGCGAAATAGAAAATTAGGGCTATTATAACTGGTCTCTAAGTGATGACATCCGAAGGGGAACGGGCCTTCCCGCGCAGAGTGCGACATCGGAATTCAAAGCCGCGGCCGCAAACGAAAACACAACAGATCATTCGCACGAGAGCCCCAGAAGTTTGATTCAATGAAAAGGCACCGAACCCGGATGCCCTGAAAAATTTAAATCAATGACGATTAACGCTTACTGTTATTAGCCATTCTTTCGAGAACTTCATTCGGATCTTTACCACTCGAAATTGACTGCGAGTTGACGCTCTTTGATTTATATTTAGGCTCGACCATGACATACACGTCTGCTCCCATTTTTCCAGGCAAAATCGGCGCTTCACTTTTAATCACGATTGTTGGCCCGTCACTAGCTTTGAAACGAATTTCTCGGCCGGCAGCATAGCCAATTTTTTTTCCTCCAGGAAACGGTTGGAATCCAATCATTAGTCCGCCATGCACCGTCGTCATTGCGATGAATTCACCATCTGCGGTCAAATTGATTGCCCATAATTTGCCTGCGCCGTCGTAAACCACACCATTTTCAATAGTTATCGGAAATTGACCTAACTCTTTTGTCGATTGCCCCTCAACTAATGTAGGAACTAGCCTAACTAGGACACGTTGTTTTTTATGCAGTGGCGAGACCCACGACACGGCTGAGAAGTCCTTCACAATCAGTTCGTGGCGTCCGGTTGAACCAATCAACTTAGCCTCCCTGCCACGACCATCAAATCCCTCTCCCTGTTCATAGGCAACCTTGATGCGGCCGTCAGCCAGCACGGTCCACTCGTGGTTGAAGAAAATAGGGCCATCAAATGAGCTGGACGTTTGCCCAGATGATGATCCTTTTGAACACTTTTCGCTCTTGTCTTTTTCAGATGAATCACTAGGGCCGCCTAGACCAGCACTCCCCCTAACTCGTTTGTCATAGTCAACGACATGTTCACCTGATTCATCAAACACCAGGACTTCTTCCGTGACCTGGAGTCGTTGGCAGATCTCCTGTGCAGTAAGAGGCTTTTTTGTCTCAGCCATTCCTGCCGAAGCCAAGATAAGGACAAAAATACTTGGAATTAACTTAGCTGCGTTAATATAGCTTAAAAATCTCATTTTCTTTCTCCTAGCTCGTCTTGTGACGGCAAATTTTTGTTTCAATCTGATTTGGCAACCAAATGCATTTCGGTTGCATCGACTCCAGAAAAATAATCCGCTTGGCTTTCCTTTTGAGAAAATCCCATCCATGCTGCGGCCACCACAAAACCGATAGATGCAGCGACTACCCATTCAATCACGCGGCGATTAAATGAGATCGTCACTACATTCGCACCCCTTGCACGATCCCTGGCAAGCTCTTCGTCGACGACGGCTCGCCACTTCTCCAGCCTAGCATCGCCGGCTTTAGCATTTTTTAGGGGGCCAAGAAGTGCGTTCAATTCTGAATCGAGTTGATCGTTGTCTTTGCTTTTCATTGGGGTTCCTTACTTGGCGACGGCGAAATGGTCAGCTCATTTCGAAGTTTAGCCTTGGCACGGTGAATATGACTTTTTACAGTGTTTAAAGGTAAATTTAGCACCGAAGCTACATCTGGCAATGGCAGATCCTGACTTACAAGAAGTGATATGACTTCCTGTTCCGGGGTTGAAAGCTTCGTGATTGCTGTTCTAAGACGTTTTAGTTCCTGTTCCTGACTCAATGCATCGTCGATGTTAGAGATCTCGCTAACGACCTCATTGTCCTGTAAATCATGGCTCGCGGGATCTTCTAATGATCTTTTATTATCCCTAAACGTCTCCCGGGCAATGTTATGCGCAATGCCGAATGCGAGAGCGGCCAGATTACCCCGACTCTGGTCAAAGTCCCCCGATTGAACCTTGCGAACCACCCTGATCATTACTTCCTGAACAAGATCATCGGCCGTCTGCGCATCAAATCGCGCCAAGAAGTACCTGAAAAGGCGGGGACCTTCGGTGTTTACAAATGAATGCCAATCAGGGCTCATAGAGGGCTCACAGACTTGGGGACTTAAACTGATTCAACCCTATATTGTACTGAAAGAGGATATTGGTTGCAGATTTTCAGAAAAAATTTTCACTAAGCCAAAAAGTGAGCAATCATAACCGTATCGATCATTATTGCGGCTGGTAGCATCGCCGGGAAATTTCGCGAAATGGTGGGAAAGGTTTCGATTTCGGATCTGAAGTCAGTCCTAGTTATTTTCGTTAGTTAGAACTTATTGAATTAATTGAGTGCGAGATTCTTCGCTTCGCTCAGAATGACGAAGCGGGAATCAGAGTGAAAACTTGCTTGTTACTAGTCTAGAAAACGAATCGGGCTGGCGGGATTCGAACCCACGACCTCACGCACCCCAAGCGTACGCGCTACCAACTGCGCTACAGCCCGACCGGGAAACCACAAATTGGCAAAAATGCAATTTCTGGCCAAGAACGCAACGGTAGCATGTCGATCCCAAGCCCGTCAACGTTTTGACGGGGTCGCGGCCTTTGGAACCTGCCCCAACGAAGGGTAAAATAGAGGCAGAACGATTGAATTTTTGCGGGGAACGACCATGTTTGCCTCATTTAAGGGCATAAACAGCGATTCACGATTAAGACTCATGACGGCAAGCTGCGTCCTGGCTTGGGTTACGGTGATTGATCCCTGCGACTCAGCGGCAAATGCTGCGGTCAAACCGAAGGCTCTGGGTCAGCATTTTCCCGATACCAAAGAGCAGGACTTTCCGACCGACCCATTTGTTCGTCGGCAAGTCAGATTCTGGGAAGCGATTTTTCAAAAATATAAATCTAATAGCGTGGTCATTCACGACTTGGATGATCCCTTGGCCATGATTGATGTGATCGATTTTGATCGCTACATCACCGGTGACGGCAAGGTGATGTCTATTGAGGATAGCGATCAGACGAATCTGGTGAAGAAATATATCGATCGCTACAATGTAGCGGTCGAACGTTTCGCCAAATACCAGGATGGGGCGCTCAAGTTTGGCCCCATCGAGCAGCGACTGTTTGAAGTGTATAACCGAGAGCCGCAATCCCTGGCGCGACTCTATGCGGGCAATGTCAAGTTTCGCGGACAGGGCGGACTTGCTGACACTTTTCTTGCTGCCGCCAATCGGGCACAAGAATACATGCCGTATATGGAGAAGACCTTCCGAAAATATGGTCTGCCCGTGACGCTGACAAGACTGCCATTTGTCGAGTCGATGTTTAATCTTAATGCTCGCAGCAAGGTTGGTGCATCAGGCATCTGGCAATTTATGCCAGACACCGCAAAGGAATTTATGTACGTCGGCCCACTCGCCGATGAGCGCAACAATCCCTATAAGGCAACCCATGGGGCGGCTCAATTATTTAAAGTGAATTACCGAGAGCTCGGGACATGGCCTTTGGCCGTTACGGCATACAATCACGGGCGGGCCGGCATGAGCAAGGCTGCGCGCGAGGTAGGAACGTCTCAACTCGGTAGCATCATTAATCATTACAAATCTGGAACTTTTGGGTTCGCTAGCAAGAATTTCTATGCCGAATTTTTAGCTGCAGCACGTACCTATGATTTGGTGATTCGCACCGGAATGGTGAAACCGGAGACTAGATTCCCAGGCGTCGAGACAGTGACTCTAACAAAGCCGCTATCTGTGAGAGACATTACCCAACGCGCAAAAATTTCTGTTGAGCTTCTTGGGAAGATGAATCCCTGCCTTACTGCCGCATCACTTGGCAGCCGCAGCGATATACCGCTACCACACGGTTACGAGATTCGTTTGCCGAAACGAGAAGGTCAAATCCTGCGGCGATCCCTTGCCGACAGGGGATACTCTAAATCAAACGCGCGATTGACGCGGAGGTAAAACATGACAAAAACGTCTGAATATTCTCTCCTCTCCGCGGTCTTCATCGCATTGGTATTGACCGGTGAATTTGCGTTGAGCGCAGGAACCGCTGACGTTCAAAGCAAAAAAATTGAGAATGTTTTGGATAAACTTGAGAAAAGACTCATTGACCGTGAGGGATCTCCTTTTACCGAGGAAGAGGACCTGAGTCTAAAAAATCCGAAGACCGAGAAGGGATCTGCGGCCAAAGAGTCATACACCCCAAAGTCACCGGGTCAAATTAAGGGAAGCACTCCCTCTGGCAAAAATCTCCAAGAGATCCAAAAAAAGATCAACGAATACGACCAGCGCGTCGAAATTCTGGAATCAGACCTTAGACGACTGCGCGCAGGCATCTACGAGGGTTCGGTGACAGACAATCAGGTGATGTTAAACGTCAAAACAGCAAACGACGCAAAATACATCATCAGGACACTGACCACTCGGCTCGACGGCAATACACTGTACAATCAACTTGATCCCGCGGGACTATGGATGCCGGCTCGCGAAATACCAATATTTTATGGCCCCTTGCAGCCAGGGGAGCACCGCATTGATCTGAGCGCTACCATCGCGCCAGTGACCCTGGAAGGCCTCGAGTTGCCAACGTGGCAGCATAAAAGTGTGCAACAATCGTTTTCATTTAATATTCCGGACGGCAAAGTCCGCAAATCAATCCTGATTGAGATCTCCGAGCCAAAGACCGCGGGATCCCACCCCATCGCCAAACTGACGGAGGATGATCGGAAATGATGCGATCACGCAAAAATTCGTCTTGTTTGGTCGCGATGCTGATGGTGGGGCCTCAAGTGCTCTACGCTGGTCAGAAAAACCCTCCCCCTGTGGATAAGGACGCGGTCACTGATGCCAACGAGCGGGAGTTCAAAAAAATCAGTGCCAGGCTCCGGGATTTACACCAACAGATCGAAGCCATTCCACACACAGCCACGGAACCGGGTCTCGGCCCACAACTGGTGACAGCTCAAAGATCATTTGATCATGCCAGCGCGGCATTTAAACAAAAAGAATGGCTCACCGTCATTCACGAACTCAATAATTTTCTCAATCTTAGCCAAAAGCCGGAGCCGAGATCCTGGCTCAAGGCTCAGTTCATGCTTGGGCGAGCCTATGAAGAACAGGGGCAACTGCAACGGGCTACGAAAGCCTATACTCGCTACCTGGCAACCTTTACGACCAAACCAAGCAATGACCTCTCAGAGCTGACGGAGACCTTTGAACGCCTCGTTCGCATTGCAACCAAGGGAAGCGAAGCCAATCAAGTAGAATTGGCAAAATTTTTGTCAGCCATATCGGCTATGGAATATCCTTCATCCGTCTCCGAGGAACTTCGTTATCTGACGGCAGTTGCCAGTCAAAACCTTGGCCGCAAAAATCTTTCAATTTCGTGGCTCAGTGACGTTGATCGCAGAGCCGATGCACCTGAGACAAAAGCGAGAGCGCGGTATTTTCGCGCTTTGATCGCGATTTCTGGACGCGAGTGGGACGTCGCTAGCGACCAGTTGGAGGGCCTATTATCAATTGATGGGCTAAGTGATAGGACCAAAGATAACGCCAGGCTCTCATTGGCGCGGGTTTTCCTGAAGCAAAAAAAGCCGGAACTTGCACTCAAAACATATAACCAAATTACCGAAGCATCTGAGGCATTTCGCGATGCCGCCTTTGAGAAAATATTTGTACAGATGAAGCTTCAGCAGGATGATGCCGCCCGTTCCGCGACCCATCAATGGCTCGCACGATTTGGAGATCATGAGGATGCGACCCAACTTCGCATTATTGCGTCTTGGCTCGACCTCAGAG
>JBILMN010000137.1:0-7538 GCA_044375465.1 Oligoflexales bacterium
ATAGGGTTTCCTGCGTAGTCGATTTGTTCGATCTGAGAAATCGTATCATTTAAATTATTGACGTCCGTCGGGAATTTTCCATAGCCCATAGCGGTCGTGGAGCCTTCAAATGTGGCGCCGCGGTTGAGGTCAAGTTGACCAATGCCGGCAAAGGGGTCGACCTTTAATGTCTGCAGAGCCGGGCGACTGTAGAGCGCGTGGTAAAGGCGGTAACGGGTTTTTGGTTTTCCACCATCATTAGTATCAAGATCCATCATGTAATTAATGTCCGTATAAAGTTCCTTGTTGGATGCCAGGCCATCACGCTGAACCTTGAAGCTGCGAATGGATAAACGTCCGACGTAATCGTTGTTACCCACGCTGAGCGATGGAAGGTGCACAAGACGGATTTCGCGAACCTCGCCGTTGACCTCCATCGCGATCTCGGTGAGAAACTTGGCCCGGGTCTCCTCGTTATCCAGGCGTTTGATTTCAGCTTTCATAAAGCGAAAGTTCGCCCGAGGTGGCGGGCCGCTGGTCACGGGGGGCGGAGCGCCCGTCGGAGATGAAAGATCGGAGTTGGGCGGAACTCTTTGTCCCCCGGCAATGTCCGCAAGAATCGCCGCCAGGTCCAAGGTGGCGTTGATTTTGGGGAGTTTGGTGCTCTTGTCATGCTTGTAGGCCGCGCAGATCATGCCCTCAACAAGCGCCTGAGCCTGATCGACGGCGGCTGCCACATCAGCGATTTTTGCACGTGAATATGCGGCAAGACAGGCTTCGCCGTTTGAGGTAACACCGCTGGCGTTTGGAAATTGCGGATCTGTAGGTGAAGTAGGATTCGTGTAGTTGCGAAACACTTTTGATAGGTCGCCATCGGAATTGTAACAGTTGATGTTTGGAGGCGGTGCGGGATTAAATAAATACGGAGGCAGGCAGTCGTCGGCTTCGCCCTTCAGACGTTTTGCTGTGGCTACGATTTTATCTTTCGGGGGGACTTTCGTCGGGTCATAAGTCGTATCGTCGGCAAGATTCATCGTGAGGCTGGTCGGAATCGCAAGACTGCCAGAAGCATAGTTGACGGTGGTTGGATCCGATGAGCTTGATGTGGGGGCGATGGTCGTCGTGGATGATACTGCCATGCCCTCTGGGTAGGTGATGGCCAGGGACGTCGACGATGCCACGGTGGTTTCTGTGGTTTTGTTTGTCGATGACTTATGAGTCTGACCACAGCCATACAGCAAGGTGGTAAAGCTAAGAAAAACCGTCCATTTGTTGTGAGATCCCATGACTGATCCTCCCGATCCCCACGAGAGATTCGGTAACATTTGGCAGAAATTTAGCTCATTTTTAGGGGGGATATTTCGCTAGTTAAGACAGAGGGTTGTGGCCGATAACAAGGAGTTATCGCAGATTGACTTGTGATTGCTGGCAAATAATTATTGGGCGCACACGAGTTTTAAGCCATAGATACAAAGTGTCCCACCGCTGGCAGAAAAGCTCCAACCGTCATACCCGTGCCATCCATAACCTCCTGAGTTCGACGTCCAGTCCGAGCAAGTTTGAGATCCTAAGGTGCCGTTGGCATAAGAACCTGTCCATGTCGAGCTCCCGTTGCCCAAAGATCCGAATTCATCCCTCATCAGGTTGTTCCAGCTGCTGGCAAAAAACGCCGCAGCACTCGAGGCCACCAGAAGATTCGCCGTGTTATAGATCGGTCCCGCCCAGGCAATCCGGTCTTTGGCGTGGACGCCGGTAATCGATAACATTGCTTTCCATGACCCAGTCAACCCGACGGTGTTGGCCGCGCTGGTACATGATGCGTCTGCTCCGCTGAGTCCGCCTAAATTACCTGTAAAAGTTGAAGCGTTGGTGAAAAATATCGTGTGTCGTGCGCCTTTGGCAAACGCGGGGCTACTCGGCAGCGTCGCAACCAGATTGCCGGCTAAATCATAAACGCAGGCACGGTAAGTGAATTGTCGTCCCGTTGCGCCAGTGGCGTCTGTGTAGGTGGTGGTGGACATATTGGTGATCGAAGTCACGAGTGTGCCATTGGTGGTGCAGTCTTTGCTCGGTGCTGTGGCTTCAGCCAAGCGGCGAATATCGACTCGTCCATAGTTAGACGTATCGCCGGGATACGTTAGGGTCAAGGTGACATCACCATCGGTTGTGGTTCCAGTTGCAGCGGTAAATGCTGATAGATTCGGGGTGGTGGCATGGGAAATGCAAAGAAGGCGGCGATAAGGTGCGCAGTATTGGTTTGCCCCTGTGGTGTTGATCCACCAAGAACTAGTTTGATTAAGGCTGCCAATCGAAGAATAAGCGGAAGCGCTGTTGCTGGTCCAGTCACCACAAGTATAAGCGACGACACCTGATTGAGTGGAGCCACTATAAATTTCTAAAACACTATTTCCAGTACCTTTAAACTCATCGGCAATGAGCGTTGAGGCTATGGCGCCATCCCATAGATCGGTCTCATTATTTGCCACCAGCTGCCCAAGGACGTTGTAGAATGGTCCGTCCTCATAAATACGGTCTTTGGCATCGATGGTGCTAGTGGACAGGAGTGCAATCCAGGTCCCTGAAAGGTCTCCTGCAGCGGCTCTCGCCGCACAGATGCTGTCAGCAGCAGAGAGGCCGCCGAAATTTCCCTGATAGATGGTCGAGGTGGCAAACATCAAATGATAACTTCCCTTGGAGTAGACACCGGTCTTCGTCATGCTGAGGCTACCCACGAAAATCAAATCATCGTCATAGACGCAGGCTCTGTAGGAGTAAAGCCCTCCTGCTAAAGGAGTGGTGTCAGTCCATGTTGCGTTACTAAAAGTCGTAAAACTTTTAACGACGGTGCCATCGGTGGCACAATCGGCATTGGGCGCAGTCGCTCCCGCAATTCTGCGGATGTCCACACGACCATAGTAAGTGGTGTTGGTGGGGAAATTGATCGTCATGTCGATGGTGCCGTTGGTAGTCGATCCGGTGACGGCGTTGAATGCTGTGAGGGGTTGGCCGGCGTATTCGTTGATGCAATAGAGGCCATGTGAGGCCGTTGAGCAATAAGTATTT
The DNA here is from genome assembly GCA_044375465.1 of Oligoflexales bacterium. Lineage (GTDB taxonomy): Bacteria > Bdellovibrionota_B > Oligoflexia > Oligoflexales > RGVZ01 > CAMDKS01. The sequence continues at coordinate 3,043 of JBILMN010000137.1, forward strand.
GATACCGAAATCCAATCTGAATCAGTAACGCTGGCATTTCCGTACTGACCGCTTCCTGTTATCGTCTGCCATTCGTTGCAAATAAAACCAAATCCTTTAATACCGCCATTGATATTGCTACCGGTCCAGACCGGCGAGGCAGGTACCCCATTGGTTTCTGTGCGAATCGCGTTAGCAAGGCTTCCATCCCAGAGATCGGAGTAATTGTTCGCAATCAGCGTGGTTCCATCAGCTCGGTAGACAGGGCCTTTGATCATAACGCGACTACTGGCGTTCACTGCACTGGTCGACAGAAGTGCGCGCCAAGGAAGTAAGGTTGATAGACCTGCGGCCGTGGCTGCAGCCTGGCATTTGGCATCGGCACCAGAAAGTCCCCCTAGATTGCCGTTCCAGACGCCACTGGTCGCAAACAGCATGTGGCTGCGGGTGCGTACTGTGAGTGATCCAGAGCAGGCGGATGTGCTGACGTTACCTGCGTTATCAAAAGTTTTAACTTTGTAAGAGTAAACGGTGCCGTTGGTACCGGTCAGTGCTTTGGATATGGCCGCGATGCCGGTGAAGATGTCGGTCCCCGTGCCGGAGCATGTGGGAGAGAGATATTCAGTAATGGTGTAGTCACGAATGCCTGAGCCATTGTCAGTCCCTGCGGTCCATGCGAGCCAGTGGCCCGTGGGTGTCGCAAGTCGGACGTCGGCTCCTGTGGCGCCCGATGCCGCGGTGATCAGGGCCGTGGCAGCCGTTGGTGGCGTGCTGTCAATGCGTACCGCAGTCGAACTGGCCGACCAGTTTGACGTATTGCCGAGGGCGTCGACGGCACGGACTCTGGCATAGTAGAGGCCATCACTGAGACTCGTGATGGTTTTACTCAGAGACGTGCCCACGGTGGCGTTAAAGATGTCGCTGGCACCTGCAGTGGTGCCGACTTGGAGGTCATAGGATGCAAGACCGCCTGGTCCTGAGTCAGTGGAGCCAGTCCAGGAGAAGGTGAGGGCATTGGTGGCAACAATTGCCTGCGGACTTGAGGGTATGCCAGGTACCGTTGGTGGATTGATGTCGACGCGCAGCTCAAGGCCGTTATTGGTGGCTTGTTTGGTGGTTCCTGCTGCGTCGGCCGCCGATAGGCAAAGGTAACTAAGACCGGAGGAGAGACCCGAGAGTGATTTGCTGGTGGCGGTGAGTCCTGCGAAGGTCTGGGTGATGGTGTTACAGGTGACGTCACTGGCGATTTTTAGTGTGTAGGTGGCAGCGCCCGTGGCGGCCTGCCAGGTGACGGTGGTAGATGATGCAGCGACTGGAGCCAGTGGTGCGGTGATAAAAAAGCTGGATGCTGCAATGCCCGTGGATGAGTTTTTGAGTTGTTCGATCTGAGATTTGAGGTCTGAGATTTCGGCGGGATCACTGCCTGTGCCGGTCATCAGTGTGCCGAAGGTTTTGATGGGGACTTGCAGTTTGCCGCTGGCAAGGCCTGCGGCAGTGGGTGTGAGTTGGGTGATTTTTCCCGTGGCATCATCGAGAAATGAGACGCCGATGCTTGAAAGATTTGCGGTGAGGCTGCTACCGCTTGGGATAATGATATCGGGCAAGGTGATCAGCAGCGGGGTGATGAGGGTTTGATTGCCAGAGATGTAAAGGGCTTGCGGAGGCACGCCCAAAAGCCGCACCTTAACGGTGAGATCTCGTTCGAAGGAGCCATCCATATAATCGATGGCAAAACCACTGAAGTCTCCAGCGGCGACCTCCCACCGCGCGGTGACTCCTGCAGGCAGAACTTGAGTGAGGGATGCACTGCTGACAGAGGCTTGTTTGGTGATATCGCCCTCGACTGAGGACTTGACGCATGCGGAGACCATGAAGGAGACAACGAATGAGACCATGGAGCATGCCAAAGCAACATCTCTTGCGACTCTTTGAGAGCCGGTCATGTGCGATGATGGTTTGTCGGCGACGTGCATGATGCCCCTCGCCCCGGACGCGTGGTGAGGTCGCGGGGGTTCCTCAAAGAGACAGTCGGCCGATTAGGGGGAATCTTTAGGGAAATATTTTTGATGCTTAAATATCTGATTGTGTTGGATTATTTCAATCTTGAGAGGGGGATTTTTTGGGGTTTTGGGACGCCCGACTGGCAGTCTCTCTTAAAGATAACGTCCGATGGCTTCAAATCAATTGGCCTGAAAAGAGATTTTTGCAAAATTCACTGAGAGGAAAAACCTCCACATCATCAATCTTTAATCGATCTGTACCGAGATACACTCCGATGAGATGATCAATTTGGCGAGACTGTGCAGCCGAGTGCAGGCCTTTGTTAAATTTTGAATCCCAACGCTTTGCAGATTTAATTTCAATAGCCCATTTTGATTTGCCTTTGCAAACGATGAAGTCAACTTCCGATCCACTAGGGGTACCCCAATAATAGATGGATAAGTTTTTGCCGCAGTAACTCGAGTATGCTCGCAACTCATTCAATACAAATGTTTCCAAGAGGTAACCGGCCTCCATGCCTAAAGCATCCCCCAAATCACCTCGGATGGCACGCACCACACCACAGTCAAAGAAATAGAATTTTGGACTAATGACCTCTTTAACCTTTGCTTTAAGGTGAATTGGTTCAACGTAAGTTCCTAGAAGGGTATCCACCAGGATTTCGAAGTATCCGTCTACTGTTGAACGTGCTACCGACGCTTCTCGAGAGATATTACTGACGTTGAGAACCTGTGCGTTCATGATCGCGGCGTGTTTAAGAAAACGGTGGTAACTTTGGAGCTGACGCACAAGAGCCTCTCTTGCGATTTCCTCTCGCAGGTAGGTCTCGACATACGCATATAAAAAATCAATCTTGTCGCGCTCATCATCCATATGAACTAATTCTGGCAATGTGCCGTATTTAAGAGCATCATTGAGGTTAAAACGGTCACCTAATTCTGCGCTGCAAAGTGGAAACATCTCGCGCCTGACGGCTCGTCCAGCGAGCATATTGGCGTTTGCTTGCTTCAGTTTGCGAGCACTCGAGCCAGTCAGTGCAAATTTGTATTTATTGCCGTGCATAAATAAGAGTGAATGAACCTCGTCCAATAGCATAGGAATTTTTTGAACTTCATCAATCACCACCATGGAGCCCTCTGGCAATGCTTCTACTCGTTTTCGCAGTAAGCCAGGATCCGCGGAAAGTCTCAGAAATTCTTCAGATCGCAATAGATCGATGGTCAGGTTTGGCTTCAATTCTTCTTCTAGCCAGGTCGATTTACCGGTTCCTCTTGGCCCAAATAAGAAAAAACTGCGGTTTGGCGTGCCTAAAAGTCGTTTGAATTTCATTATTTAAGCTCCCTGCCGCAGTTCCCGTAAATTTTACCGTAAAATTTACGGAATCACAAGCAGGCACTACCTCTGGCCACCGGGGCGCGAAGATAGTGGTGCATCGCGGACATGTCACACCATATGAGTTACGAAGCCGGCTTTGGTTTCGATTGACTGATTTGGGATGTCTTGACTATGCGAGATGTTTTTTTTGACGCTCAAAACGAGAGCGGTGAGTATGGTACATGAGTGGCATTTTTTTGATGCCAGCGAACGACCGGGTTCAACGCCTAGAAGGCTTACTTCAAATTCAAAGTACTTATTTGCCATAGCGATCTCACGTCCAGGTTGAACTGGCATGTCGCCATAATATGAGGAAAAAATGTATAATTTTCCTCATATTAGAAGAGATGATGTAACCATTCAATTTAATCGAGATAAACCATCCAACGACTTGCCGCCACTGCCTCCAGCAACCGACCTTGAAACCAAGTCCATCCTGAAATCGGCTATCGAAGCAAACCGCAATCTTGCGGAACTAAAAGGCGTCGGCGCGTTGATCCCGAACCAGTCGATTCTTTTGCGCGACATCGTTGTGCAAGAAGCAAAGATGAGTTCGGAAATTGAAAACATTGTTACCACAAACGACAGCCTCTATCAGGCGATGTCTCAGGACTCCTTAAAACTCGATCGCATTACCAAGGAAGTGTTGTCCTATGAGTCCGCACTCTGGCATGGAGTCGAATACATTAAAAAAAAGTCTATCGGCACGAACCTGTTCGTGGAACTGGTTGATATCATCAAGAGCTATAAGGCAAGCATCAGATCAACACCTGGCACGGCATTGAAAGATTCAAAGGGCTCTGTGATCTATACGCCACCGGTGGGTGAATCGGTGATACGCGAACTGCTTGGCAACCTGGAGCAGTTTCTTCACGTGAATTCAAAGCTTGCCCCCTTAATAAAGATGGCTGTGATGCACTATCAGTTTGAGGCAATCCATCCGTTCAGCGATGGTAACGGTCGAACTGGTCGGATTTTGAATATTTTGTACTTGATGTCGGAGGGATTATTGGATTTGCCGGTGCTTTATCTTAGTCGTTACAGCCTCTCGTAGTTTTCTGCCCCAAAAATGAGCCGACCCGCAAGCTTCCATAAAAACCTCGCAGGCGTCCGTCTTGGCAATAAATTCTGCGAATTTATGA
>JBILMN010000138.1:0-7529 GCA_044375465.1 Oligoflexales bacterium
CATGGGCCATGCGTGTGATGCACCTTCTGCATACAATGTCTTGGAAAAATCAGACGACTCGATTCTACCATAGGCCCTCTCAACGAAGAACTTCGACGTTCTTCGACCATAGAGCTATGGTATTATTTATGGAAATAGATGAAACCCATTTACACTTTTTCCATAAATAATATCAAGGTCGTGGGGGAGTCGTTATGGCACATCTGAGAGCACGGTTTGTGGAATCACATATTCGGGAAGCGTTAAGCTTTTCTCCGTTAGTGGGTGTCCTTGGGCTACGGCAAGTAGGAAAAACCACCCTCGCCGAAATGATCTGTAAGAATTATCGGTCTTTTGACGACGCCGATCAGCTTTCCTCTGCGATCGATGGTCCAGTGGAATATCTCAAGCAGTTTAAATCGTTGACCGCGCTCGATGAATGCCAAAAGCGCCTCCGCTGTTTCCAGCATTAAAAAGACGAGTTCAGCAATCAAAGACTCCGAGCCAATTCCTGCTGACAGGGTGTGTTCGGTTCACGAGTCGCAAGGCTATTCAAGAGTCATTGACTGGGAGGATTCATAATATTGAAGTCTTACCACTTACTATCGCCGAAATGCATAAGACCAGTTTAAATGACTTTAGTCTTTGGGATCGATATTCAACAAGTCAGTTACAAGCCAGACTTTCGGCAAGGGTTCATTATTTTCCACATGCCAAAATTGGCCAGTATATTTTGCATGGAGGCCTGCCGGGAATTTGCTTTCTGCGTCATGCCAAGCATCAAACGGCAGCATTTAAATCATTGATAGAAACAATATTACAACGCGACATTCGGCTTCTTATTGAGACGACTGTACCTTACACGAGGTTACTAGATCTCCTGAAGTTTCTCGCGTCTAGGCAAGGTTTGCCATTGAATGAGAAGGAGGCAAGCCGCGCCACGAATATCTCAACACCGACTGTAAGTAAATTAATGGATGCATTTGAATCACTGTTTTTAATTCGAAGATTTCGCGGTAACGGCGATAGGGTTGGCGATGTGGTCTACTTTGAAGATCAGGGAATCGCCAGTTATTTATCAAGCTCTCAGGTGTTGGGAACAGAGCATCGATTTGCATTTAGTCAATTATTTGCAGCAGCCCATTATGCGCATATGAATGATATGGTGATGAATTATTTTGAGACCAAAGGCGGAGCTCATGTGCCCTTTTTATTCAGTTTCGGATCACGACGGGTGGCCTTTATGATCCACCGCGGAGAATCCCTGGATCGCAGCACATCCAGGACGCTCAGTTCACTACGAGATCGCTTCCCAGATATTACCGCCTATCTTGTTTCATAAGGCTCTGCTTTAGTTCTAAATATCGTATAATGAATCATACGATTATTGGCAAATATCGTATAATGAAGTATCCTTAAATGAGTTTAGATGATTTTCTAAGCTTGATTGAGGAATGAGATAAGTGATTGAAGATATTATAGAAATTCATGAATCTATCACAAATTCAACGCCCCGCGTCTATTCAAGACTCGGTGTTGTCGATATTGATTGGACGTCTCCAGTGATCGGTTTAACGGGCGCTAGGGGCGTCGGTAAAACGACCCTTCTCCTGCAAAAATACTGGGAGATTTACGGGTCAAGCGAGCGCTGTCTTTATATATCTGCCGACCACGTCCACGTTTCCGCCATCGGCATCTACAATATTGGGCGTGAATTTTTCAAACGTGGTGGTGAGGCGCTGATCATTGACGAGGCTCATCGTGGCACCGACTGGACTGCTGAAATCAAGAGTCTCATTGATACGTATCCCAGGAAAGTCATCTGGATCAGTGGAAGTTCATCATCTGCTTTGGCGAAGGGAAATAGCGATTTGTCGAGACGAGTGCTTTGGCATGACCTCCCGGGATTATCATTTCGGGAGTATTTGCGTCTCACAGGACAGCGTGACATTGAATGTTATTCTCTCGATGATATTCTCACCCGGCATGTGGCGATCGCGCGAGACCTTTCAGAGAAGGGATCGCTTCTTAATTCATTTCGTAATTATCTTAAACACGGTCACTACCCTTTCTTTCTGCAAGGAATGGGCGGCTATCACCAGCGAGTCCAAAACATTATTGATAAAGTGGTGTCGGAAGACCTGACCAGCGAATTCGCGATTTCCGCGGCCAAGGTCAATACACTGAAAAAAATTCTCTGGATTGTATCGTCCACGGTGCCCTTACAATTGAATATAGAGTCTCTCAGTCGTAATCTTGGCATTGCCAAGGCGTCCACCTATCATTTTTTGGACTGTTTGGTGCATGGTCGTCTGTTACAGACAGTCGCGGCAGCGGGATCTGGCGTCAAATCCACCCGCAAACCTGAAAAAGTTTATCTGGAAAACACCAATTTGATGGCCGCCATCACAGCCCCTCATCGTGTGGAGCCATCTACGGGCACGGTACGAGAGACTTTTTTCTGCGCCGCTATGCGGCCAGGGCACTCAATCAAGTCGTTGGGAAGCGTAGATTTTCTTGTCGACGACCGCGTGGCCGTTGAGATTGGAGGGCCAAGTAAGGGGGGGCGTCAATTGCTGACCCAGAGATTGGATCCCAAGATTGAACGGGTGGTGGCGGTAGACGGTATCGAGGCTGGCTCTGGGCAAAGGATTCCGCTGCACCTTTTTGGTCTCATAAGGTGAAATGAAAGCCAGGCGCCCGTATCCGATCCTGACGAGCGGTTCATAACCCTGCAGAATTTAGCAAATAACTGATTGGTTTTTGTTTTGAGGGCAAAACGAGGTTGTTTTTAGAATCAATTTTTGACCGATAAACACCGTGTCGATGAGCAATAAAAAATGATCAATGAGCAATGATCAATGAACAATGATCATGAGACTGTGAGGCGGCGTATGATGCGGGGCGCAAAGCAGGCGTGGTCTATTTTGATGACATCAGGAATACGCTGGTTTTTGGCGTTGGGTGTCGTCATCATGACGTGGATCACCTTGTCGCCAAAATGGATTCTTAGATCTGTCATCGGTCGAGATTTTGTCCACGGCAATGAGCAGGTGGTTCAAAGTCTCGAGGATGTTCCCTATCGGGTGCGTTATGTTGAAAATGGTGCAGAGGTCCCAGACTGTCCAGGAAGTGCTTGCCCCCTTGACCCAAAAATGAATCCTGCCTCGCTGCCGTTGGAACGCTCTATCATAGGTCTACTGCCAACGGTTGTTCGTGAGGACGCGTGGCGAGGTGTCATGTATCAGCGTTGGGACGTCAAGGTGCCGGCATTTGTTCGCAACGCGGGTGATTCCATCGTCTTTGACTACCTGGGAATCTCTGGTAAGTCTTGGCGATTTTTTGTCAACGGTGTGATGATTGCCAACGGTGTTGGAGGGATGAACCTCCCAGCGATCCATTTTTCGTCTCCAGGAAAAGCCGGCGATCTGCTGGTGATCGGTTTTGAAATTCAGGTTGGCCGTGCCCTCGCGCCAGGTCTGGTGACGCTGAGCCAACCGTTTCTCGCGATTCCCGGTGTCTCCGAGAAATTTCGACTGGCTTACCGGGGCATGGACGGTGTCGCCATCCTCCCCGTTGCGATGTCTTATGCGTTTATCGCCACTCTGGCAGCGTTCGCCTGCTTTTTTACGCCATTTTATCGCGAGATCTTGGCGTTTGCTGTCTTTGTTCTGATCTCAAATTGGCGATTTTTGCTGCGTAATGGTTTTTCGACGATGCCATCGGGGCTCAATGTGGATTTTTTGGCCTATGACGGCATGCTGTTATGTGTGGCTCATGCAGCTCTTTGGTCGTTTTGGGGGTTTTACTTTAGGGTTCGCTCGTGGATCAAGTGGGTGCCGATGATGGTCTATGCGGCCCTGGTGCCGGTGTGTTTTTTGGCAGGGAGATTCGGTTATGGTCTTGATGTTTTAATGGGCCTGTTTAAGACAAGAGATATTCAAACCGCCTGCGTCCATGCCTACGGCATGACGCTTGCGATTGGTACCTGGAGACAGATCAAGGGTGTGTCTTGGGCGCGGTTTCGGCGGGCGATGATCGTCCTGGTGACGTTCCTCTGCGGCGTTCTTAGTATTACGGCCCTATCAAGGCAGTATTTTACGGGTGCCGGCGTTTTTCAAGAGATGCTGGCCGATTATCCGCTTTACGAGTTACTCGTGAATAAAAATCTACATGTCTTTGTTGGAGTCATGGCTTTGGCGATTGCCCTTGAGTGGTCGGTGATTGTTCGCGATCGTCAAAAAATTCTACAAAAATTTGGAATGGTGGTCGATCCGCGGCTGGTCAACAATATCATCCGCGGACGTCAAGGGGAGTCAAGACGTCTTGATCAGGTGGTCATTCTGTTTGCTGACTTACGTGCATTTACGGCGATGTGTGAGTCTTACGATCCCGATAAAGTCACGGGTGCGTTGAACGAATATCTCGACATCGTCATGAACGCTGTCGGCAAACACGGCGGTGTCATCGATAAAATTGTTGGCGACGCCGTGATGGCTGTTTGGGGTGTGCCGACAGCTGCAAATGATGATGGTCTTAACGCGGTACGGGCTGCTGTTGATATCCGTGCCGGCATGGTCAATCTGAATCGTGAAAGGGCGCATCGTGGGGACTTTGCGATGGCGATTGGAATCGGTATTCACAAGGGTCCAGCAATTTTTGGAGCCATCGGTAACGGTGTGCGCGTCGATCACACCGTGATCGGGCCTTCCATCAACGTGGCATCGCGGCTCCAAAATCTTACAAAGTCCTATGGCTGTGATATTCTCTTGTCCCGCGAGCTGTTGGTCAGTGTCTCCTCCGCAGTCATTGCTGAGGACCTTGGTCTTGCGCAAATTCGTGGCGTATCCCGCAGGATCAATGTCGCAAAAATTCTCGGCGTGCTAGACGCAAAGGGGCAGATGCAAATCGGACATCCAGCATTGGAAGACGTGCTTCATGGCGTTGGTCCCGGGCTCGTGACAAATATCGCGCCTCATGTGGGCGAGGTGGTATACGCATCCATGGAAACGGGCACGGATGCCCATGGGATCGCAAGTCAGCCATCTAAGGTTCAGCCATCTAAGGTTCAGGCATCTAAGGTTCAGGCATCTAAGGTTTCGTAAAGGTCTACCTATGATCGATGGTTTACAATGTATGTTAATGGGGAATATGCGGGTTTTTTATTGGTGTTCAACGTCGCATCCCCTTGAAGCTTCTTTATTGGAGAGGGTTTCACCTCAAACGCGGATCGCCGCCGATCAATTGGGTCACAATTTGCGCCGGCGTGAGTGGGTGGCGACGCGTTTTCTGTCGCAGTATTTGACCGGTCAAGAACCGGTTTCGGGGCATTACGGGGAACCTTTATGGAGCGGGGGACTCGTGGGAAGTATTACGCACAAGCAAGGTCACGTGGCGTTATGGACGGGGATCGCAGAAGACGGATTTGGTGGTATTGACATGGAGCTTTGTCGGCCGTTTGCTGATGGTTTGGTGGATAAGTTTGCAGATGAGCGCGAACGTTACATGTTGCAAACAACTCAAGACGGTGGACCGTTAATCTTCTCGGCCAAAGAATCGATCTACAAAGCCCTGTTTCCCATGGTGCGCAAGAAATTCTGGTTTGACGCCGTGCGCCTGGAGAACGTCTGTGTCGCTGGAGCCTCTGGTGTGCTTGATTTTAGATTGATGTACGATCTCAGTGCCGTCGTCCATGAAGGTGAGCGGCTGCGTGTGTACGCAAGGCGCATTTGTATTGATAAAGCTGACTACTGGTTGACGGCTCTGCGGGTGCGATGTCGGTCTGGGTATGTTTAATACACGACATTCGGATCATCTTGCCTGGTTGTGAAAATGTTGCTTCAATGGGGACACGACATTGACGTGAAACCTTGTTTTTGTGAGGGGCTTTTCCTTTGGATCGGTATATTTTTTTTCCAGTTTTTCCAGTTTTTCCAGTTTTTCGTGTGTTTCGTGTGTTTATTGTCTTTCTCTTGACCAGTTGCGTCACGGCTTCCACAGATCAAACGCCGGCTTCTAACGCGAAGCGATTTGCGCCGAGTCATCATCAGAGGCCTGCAGACGACTACCAGGCGACCTCCAAGGACGGTATGGTCGTCGCGGCCCATCCCTTGGCATCGCAGGCCGGGGCAAAAATACTGGAAGCTGGAGGTAATGCCATCGACGCCGCGGTGGCCGCGTCTTTTGTCATCTCTGTAGTCAGGCCCCAAAGCACTGGCATCGGTGGAGGTGGTTTTCTGCTGTATCACGATGCGTCCGCGTCACATCAGCGGGTGTTTGATTTTCGTGAGCGAGCCCCAAGCAAGGCAAGCCGCGACATGTATTTGGATCGTTCCGGAGCCTATCGTGAGTTTAAGTACGATGGGGCTCTCGTCAGAGATCCATCCGTCAATGGTCATCTTTCCGTCGCGATTCCAGGGCTCGTTAAGGGCTTGGTCGAGATTCACCGGGAGCTAGGAAAACTCGACCTAAGAGTGGTGATGGAGCCTGCCATCAGGTTGGCAGCCGATGGGTTTTTGGTTTATGACGCGCTGGCAAAGGAGATTGAGGAGAGGCAGGAGTGGCTTGGTCTGTATCCGGCAAGTCGTAGGATTTTTTTTGACGGTAAGAAGCCTCTGAAATCTGGCTCCACGTTGGTGCAAAAAGATCTCGCGGCAACGCTTCGGGATATTGCTTCCACGGGAGGAAAGTCTTTCTACGAGGGAGATACTGCCAAGAAAATCATTGCCGAGATCAATCGTGGCCAAGGGATTATGGATCTCTATGATCTGCGTCATTACCGGGTGATAGAGCGGGCACCAGTCAAGGGTACCTACCGTGGTCACCGCATCATCTCCATGCCGCCGCCGTCCTCAGGTGGTACCCACTTGATTGAAATGCTGAATATGCTTGAGACAAGGGATTTGGCCGGGCTCCATCCACGAGGGGCGACATACATACATCTGTTGTCAGAAGTGATGCGGCGAGCATTTGCAGATCGCGCCAAAGAGATGGGTGACCCGGATTTCACCACAGTTCCAGTGGCGCGACTGACATCGAAAGCATATGCTCGTGATCTCCTTAAAAACTTTGACACCGAAAAAGCTACGGCTTCAAATTCTTTGACCCTGGCAGCACCAACGGGGGAATCTCCGTCGACGACGCACATCAGTGTTGTGGATCGGTGGGGCAATGCTGTCGCAACGACGCAAACGGTGAATTATTCTTTCGGTAGCTGTGTCGTCGCGGGCGGCACTGGAGTGGTCCTGAATGACGAGATGGATGATTTTACGACCAAGCCAGGTGGCAGTAATGTTTTTGGTCTCGTGACTGGAACGAAAAACGACATTGAGCCGGGCAAAACCCCGCTTTCGAGCATGTCACCAACCATAGTGCTTGGTAGCGATGGCCGTCTTGAGTTGGTGGCAGGATCGCCCGGAGGGCCTAGAATCATTAATGCGGTTTTGCAGACCGTGGTAAATGTGCTTGATTTCAATATGCCGTTATTGGATGCGGTCCATGCGACGCGCGTTCATCATCAATACATGCCGGATCAACTGCGTGTTGAGGCG
>JBILMN010000034.1:0-24880 GCA_044375465.1 Oligoflexales bacterium
ATCACCGTTCCCACGATGTCACAAACCCGGCCCTGAGGGTCCCAATCAATGGACCCCATCGCCCCACGTAGTGACGCGCGATCAAAATGTCTTAAAAAAGAGGCCGACGTCATTTGGTTGTTTCCTTTTAGAAGCTTTTTGACCGTTATCCGGCTTTCTTGTCGTCAAACAAATTGATGTCAGCTTTTTCGAGTAATTGTTGCACCATCTTCTTGGCGTTCACGTCGACAACGGTCAAGGAACTTTCGACGCGGAACTCCCCGGGCAATATCGCGGGATCCTTGACGAGATGTGGTTCAAGCTCCGGTATGGAAAGATCATGGACCTTTTGCCATGTTTCTGGGTGCATTCTTACCTTGAACTCGTTGGGGGCGACGGTGTCTTTGATCACGCGCTGAATCATCGTAGCGTATGCTTCTGGTCGGATACTAAACTCCCGACCAAGCAGAGCCTCGCCTATGGCTTGGCTTAGCTCGTAAAAGTTTTTTTGCACGTTTTCTAACACCAATGCTTTCAGTCCCTCAAATTCCTTGATGATCTCTGTGACTTTGCTGAAGACTTGTGTGGCCGTCTTTTGACCACTCATCAGACCCTTTTCTTCGCCTTCACGAAATCCGGCCTGATAGCCGTCTGATCGCGCTTGGGCTTTCAATTCGTCGAGCATCTGCTCGTTTTGTTTGGCGATATTTTGCTTGGTTTTCCAGGATTCAATGGCCCGGTCCTCGGTGGCCATCACCCCCTCTCCACTGTCGGTGGGTAGAGGCGTGAACGAGTCAATGGTCGTGTCGGATGTTTTAGTGTCATGTTTCGGGGCGGAAGGGTTAAACGCCTTGTCGATGGCGGTGGCCATATCTTGCTCTGTCAATGATACGACGCGACCATCCATCTCCGGAGCTTTGACGGCTTCTGGTGATGAGGCGTGGGCCACCATGCTTGGGCCTTGATTGTTAGAGCCTTGATGATTGTCTGCGTGAGGTGTGGCGCCTTGATGGTGGTTATCTGTTGTGTGCGTTGCGGGTTGTGTAGATGCCTGTGCTGCAGTCGGCGCTGAAGATGGTCCGGCTGATGGTCCTTGCTTTCCGGGGGACTGAACAGGGGTTTTCCCGCGATTTCGTGCCACTTCAGCAAAATCTATTTCATCTTCATCGTCAAATCCAAGGGCTCTCCGCTTGCTGTTGATTCTTTCATTGTGCCAATCTTGAGTGAAGTCGGCTGGAAAAATGACACCAAGTTGCGGAACTGATTGGTCATAGACCTTTTCATCCATGCTTGTATGGCTTTTAATGACCGTTTGCAGTTGTTTTGGGTCATGAAATCTTGAATGAATGATAGATCGATCCGGATTATCAAATGCCACGAGCGGATGGGTGCAAATTTCCTCGAAGTTAAAATCAACCATGGTGACAGTATTCAAGATGCGGCTATTCTTCTTGAGAAATCGTCCTTGTTTTTTCGGGCCGTCGGTATTGATTGCCATGTGCCGGTACCTTCCTTATGGCTTAGCTAGCCGACTGGTGCGGGTTTAGCAGCATACGCAGTGCCTCAGTGGTACGCTTAGGCTCATTCTTAGCCAGATACATAATCTGTTCCCGTGGTGATAGTTTTTCGAATGGTACGTCTTCTTTAACCTGGATACTGTTGCCAGATCCCATATCAAGCTCTGGTCGGTACTCTTCCGCCAAAGTCTGCTCTGCGCGACGCTCGGGGTCATACGAAAGCCATCTAAAGTAAGGACGAACCACAAACATGAAGAACAGAACCAGAGCAAACGCGACAGCGCCAGACAGGGCTAATGTGGAGATGTACTCACGGTTTTCTTTCTTAACCTCGTTGATCGCCTGTGCCTGAGTCGGATCCATCTGGAACATCATATTAGTCACTGTGACGTCATCGCGTCCTTGCTGAAAGCCGATCGCCTTACGGACGATTTCGTCAATTTGTTTCATTTCCTCCGCCGAGCGTGGCTCGAAAACTGGTTTGGATCCATCGACCGGAAAGTCCTGCTTCCCGTCGATAAGCACCGCGGCGCTAATTCGCTTGACGGTTCCCACGGGCATCGTCTTTTTAGCAACGGTTTTCGAGACGTCATAGTTGATGAGTTCGCTTTCTTGTTTGTTTTGCGCTTTAGATCCGCCCGTTTGGATCTGCTCTTGCTCGCCTGGTACATTTGACTTGCTACCAGGAATACCCGTTGGATTGAGGCCCGAGCCTTCCATGGAGGCGCCCTGGGTGTTTTTCGAAACAACAGCGACCTTCTCGGGATCCACTTCGCTGATGGTCTGCTCTTCTTGGGTGAAATCGACCGTGACATCAACTTTCGCCTCGACGCGCTCGGCTCCTGTGACCCGTCCCACAAGACCGCGGATTTTGGTCTCAAGGTCCTTTTCAACCGACTGTTTGTAGGTCTGCATCTCTTTTGTCATTTTAGATGCGAAGTCTTCAGCTTCCATTTTGGTTAGCATCTGGCCTTCATTATCAATGATCGTTACGTTATTGGGCTTTAATCCCTCGACTGACCTGCAAACCAGGTGCTGGATACCCTTGATCTGCCGTTCGTTGAGCTGCATGCTGCGCTTGGTCTTGATGTAGATGGCAGCCGTTGGTTCCTTTTGCTCCTGAACAAACAGACTTTGTTTGGGGTTGACAATGTGGACGCGTGCCGAGGAAATGCCCTCAATGGACATGATGGTGCGCGAGATTTCACCTTGTATGGCCCTGATTTTATGGATATTTTGCTCAAATTCTGTTCTCGTAAAATCCTGCGTGTCGAACTTCTCCCACCCGACAATTCCGTGACTCGGAAGACCCTCTTGGGCTAATTGCATGCGTAGCTGTGCAGCGCGGTTGCTAGGGACTTTAATACCTTTTGCGTCAACTTCGTAGTCGGAGACATTCAGTCGTTTGAATTCATTCATGATCATTTGGGTATCTTCGGCGCTGGTGTCCGTAAAGATATACTCGTACGGATTGTCTGATCTGACAAAGAAAATGCTTGCCATCCCGGCAGCGATAAGTGCAATGACGCCTGCAAACGTGATTTTTCGGGTGAGACTGAGACTAGACCAGAAAGTTTTAATCTGGTTGCCGAATCTCTTAAGAAACTCCATAAAATTATTCACGCGCGGCTCCTGATGTCACGGGGTGGTCAAAAACTCAAGAACACATTAAACCGGCATTCGCATGACTTCCTGGTATGCCTCTAAGGCCCGGTTTCTTAATTGAACCATTAAATTAAACGTCAGTTCAGCTTGGGATGTGGCGAGCATCGTCTCGTGAAGATTCTCGCTTTTTCCGGAGGCAACCTCCATGGCCATGCTGTCAGCTTTCTTCTGCATCTCATTTACTTCCGCAAGACCATTTTTGAGGTGGTCCATAAATGATGTACCACTTTGTTCCTGCCGACCAATGCTGTTGCCGCTTGATCTGCGATTTTCGGATTGGATTTCCCGAATCTGCGCCAGAACTTCCTGGGCTGCGTTTTTTGCGGAAGCGATACTCATAGACAACCCCTCTCTCTAAAATTAACGGCCAATTTCCAGCGATTTGACCGCCATCTGCTTCGCCTCGTTCACTGCGGTCGCATTGGCCTCATAGGCCCGGGTCGCAGTAATCATGTTGACCATTTCCGTCATCACCTGGATGTTGGGCATCTCAACATATCCCTCGCCGTCTGCGTCAGGATGAGTCGGATCAAAAACCAAACGAGGTTCTTTGGTATCTTGGTGGATATCGACCACCTGAACTTTGCTGAGCTGCGCGCCATTGGTGCCATTGAGAAAATCTTCAAAAGGACTTCCAGTTGGAGTCGCGCTAAAAACCACATCCCGACGCTTGTATGGTCCGCCCTCTTCTGTGCGAGTTGTATTAGCGTTTGCCAGGTTTGCGCTGAGGGTATTCATACGAAGCCTCTGAGCGCTAAGACCAGAGCTACTAATAGCCATTGACTTAAAAAATCCCATGATCAGCGACCTCCGTTGATGGCGTATTTAAGAGTGCCGATTTTGCGGTTTAGTGTCTCAACAGCGGTGCGAAAGAGGATCTGGTTTTGGGCTAATTGGGCCATTTCCGTATCCATATCGACCGTGTTGCCGTCCTCATCCACCGATTCGGTTGGGCGGACGTACACGTCAGGCGTGATGCTTCCGTCAACTTTGGTGAAGTTATTGCGAAGATGCCTGGGGTCGCTCACCTTGACAGCGATGGGCTCATTCATCTTGCCAAGGTCCTGAAGTTGCTTTTCAAAGTCATAGCCAAATGCCCTGAACCCAGGGGTCTCGGCATTGGCGATATTCGCTGAAATCACCTCGCTGCGACGATTTCTTTGGGTCAGTGACTCCATTTGGAGTTTATCACTGAAGTTGAAAAGCCCTCCAACGACCGTGCTCATGATTTTCCTCCGTTCGCAGCCGTAACGTGTAAACCCGAGGCCGTAAACTCATTGATTTTGTTTCTGAGCGTGCGCAGTGAGATATCAAGTGTCCGGGCTGCGTGCGTGCGGTTTCCATCATGAAACTTCAAAGTTTCTAGAATAAATTGAGTTTCGACTTCCGCTAATGTGCGGCCAATCGGCAGCGCCGCGATCCAATTGTCCGAACTTACTTCCTGGCCAAGCTCCACAGGAATGTCCCGTGCCGTGATGATTTGACTGTTTGCGAGCAGTGCAGTTCGCTGGATCACATTGTTGAGCTCACGCACGTTACCAGGCCAACGGTAAGTCATCAGCTTGTTGATGGCATCGGGTGCAAACGATAGTAGTGGCTTATTGAACTGATCACTATAAAGCGCCAAAAAGTGGTTCGCCAGAAGCTCAATATCTCTCGGGCGATCTCTCAGTGAGGGTACCTCGATATTGATGACGTGAAGGCGGTAGTACAGGTCTTGACGGAATTGCCCGGACTCGACCGCCCCGGCTAAATTGCGATTGCTTGTCGCGACGATGCGCACATCAACGGGGATGGTGCCGCTGCCGCCAAGTCTCTCGATCTCGCGCTCTTGCAGCACACGTAGCAATTTTGCTTGAAGCGACGGTTCCATTTCCGTGACTTCATCAAGCAGCAGTGTGCCGCCTTGGGCTTGCTCAAATTTTCCTGCATGTCGCGCGTGTGCGCCCGTGAACGCACCTTTTTCGTAGCCAAAGAGTTCGGCCTCCAAAAGCGAAGGTGGCAGCGCTGCGCAGTTGATGGCAACAAAAGGCTTGTCTCTGCGGTTGGAGGCATTGTGTAGCGCTTTAGCGACAATTTCCTTGCCAGCTCCGCTTTCACCTGTCACGAGAACAGGCACGTTAGCGTTGGCAATTTGCTCGATCACATCCTGGATTCTCAGCATTTTCTCGTCAGATGCAAGGAAGTATTTTGCTGACGTGACGCGCGCAGGTTGACCCATGGCCGCAGCTTGTTGCGCGTAAGCAAGGTAATCGCTTCGGCTTTGGTTGGTCTGGTAGGCTTGCGCGGCGTTCGTTGGAATCTTCATGTTCATGGCTCCGGTTCCCCCTTCGGTGGTTTTATTTTGTTTCGATTTGGTTGAGACGTTCGGTTGCTAATTTCGAATAAAACAGATTTTCGGTGTCAGATTTTGCTCTCTCCAGCGCTTTGATGGCCTCTTGCTTTTTTCCGGCGCGGAACAATAAAAGCCCACCCTTATAGAGCGCCTCTGCTTTTTGTTCAGCGAGAACCGCAGTGTCGCCAATCAACGTGTAGAGTTCCCCGGCCTCGAGAAATTCGTCAGCCTTGCGGTGTTCTTCAGCAAGACTTGTCAACTCCGCAGCCCATTTTTTTGCGGCCTCTTTGTCCTGCTCAAATAAATTTGGCTTCAAGAATTTCATGAGCTCTAGTGCCTTGCGTCTTTCATTGGTCATTCCAAGCTCTGCAAATTTCCGGCCAAGGTCATCAAGAAGTCCCACAGTCGAAGCTGATGGGCTAAAATTGCCGGCCCAATCTGTTGATCCAGTCCCTGACGTTGCCGTTAGTTTTGGGGCGTTGGATGTGAGAGCGGTCTTGTACTGCTCAAGTAGAATTTTTGGTGGTGTTCGCAATTTCGCGTCGGACGCCACGATGTCTTGCATCTGCGCGCCAAGAGCCGTCAGAAGCACCGACTTTTCGTCTGATTTCAGCTTTGACCATGTGTCATTCATGGCAACATCGGCTCGCTTGGCGTCTTGAGTCAGGCTTTTGATTTTGGACTGATTGCCTGCGGCAGCCTGAATGTCCGCGGCTTGCTTGCTGGCAAGCGCCGCAGTCCAGAAGTTTGATTTAAAGCCATCGACGATATTCGTGGTTTTTGCTGCTTGCACGTAAAAGGGAATCGCCAAGGCTTTCTGCCCAAGGGCGCGGTAACTCTCGGCGATTTCCCAACTAATCTTCGGATCCTTTGCGAGATCTTTAGACTCTTTGGGAAGAGATTCATAAAGTCCAATGACTTCGGCGGTTTTGCCAGCGTCAAACAGTGATTGAAATTGCTGGATGATCCTTGCGCGAGCGGCGCCTGAGAGCTCCCCGCGCATTTCAGATGCTTGCGTACCTTTGTAGCGATCAAAGAAATTAGCAAGCCATGGGCCATAGTCATTTTGCCAAGGCGTGTCTTTATTGGTGCGGCGGCGAGCAATCAACGCGGACGCAAAGTAGGCGGTTTTGGGATTTTCAATACGAGGAGCAAGCTTGCCAAGATTGAGTTCTGCTTCTTCATCGCACAGTGGAATCGCTTTACGCGATTTTTGGTCGATGGATTTGTCGCCCCACCAGATGTCCCGGATCATAATCATGGCCGATAGCTCTGCGTTGGCCCTTGTGGGGATGCTCGTCACCTGCTCGCGAATCTTGGCAAGGCGCGCCGCGTCGCCCTCGTTGATGGCTTGAAGCGCCTGAATGTCATATTTTCTAAGTTGTGCAAACCGCGCCATCATGTGGTCTGGGTGTTTTTCTATCAGGGTCTGATAGTACCCTTGAGCCAATGTGAGGTTTCCTTGGCCAAGGTGCGTTTCGGCGAATTTCCAAAGATGCAGCGCATCGCGTTCAAACACCTCAGGTTCATGCTGCAACACTTGCTGATAGGCCAGAAGCGCGCGGCCCTCGTGGCCGAAGTCATAAAGCTTGGAAGCATAGTCGGCCATGGCAGTGGATGTGGAGACCGCTTTAATTTGCAGCGGTGTGGTTTCTCCCGTCGGAGCCTCTCGTCCCTCATAGGGTGCTAGCTGCATGCGGTAAATATAGGGAGGAAACGTTGCCCAGGCGCGCCCGACGCCGGGGTCGATTTTCGCAAGAGCCATCTTCAGCTCATTAGGTGAATTGATGTCCTCTGGCAAAGCTTGCAGCAGCCGTCGTTTCGGTTGGCGAGTCTCGCGCCCCCCGGTAGACGGCGCCGTGGCTTGTTCTGGGGTTGCGCTCTGCATCCATTCGTAAGCTGCTGCGGTTGGTTGATTGGCTCCGGGGCTTACCGTGACGGGAATGCCAGTTTCGGGATCCTTGGTTTCCTGGTAGCTGCGATCAAACAGATCGATGGAGATGCGAAACGGATCTTGGTACGTGTTGACTGCAACTTGGACGTCGCGGTCTCTGAGGACCATGCGAACCTCGCTACCCTCGGGCCCCAGATCCTTAACGATCACACGACGCACGAGCCGTTCGTCGTAATTGTTGACGGCCTCGAGCTCGTCGGGAGCGCTCTTGGGGAAGTGAAAAAGGACAGAATTGTTCTTTTTGTTCCATTCATGGGAGAACGGGCGTTCGCCGGGAAACGCGATAACGATCTGCGAGAATCCACCATTACTGGCCTTTGCTGGCAATTTTTGCGCAAACAAAGTCTCCGTTGCTAGGACGGACATCCAGATTGTCGAGAGTGCGCAGATTAACCAATTCATGTTCAACCATCCTTGGTGCATGCTGACGAATTTATGGCGCTGGGAGGAATCTTTCCCATGAGAAGCAAATGCCGTGCCAATGTTTCCGACAGGTAATTTCTTTACGTTTTTGGGGAATCTTTTTGCCGATGGGGATGGCGGAATTTTGGCGTTTGCACCTGCGAGGCCGTCAAGGAGATGACTTGCCGCCAATTTTTAGACAAAAATTTCAGCATGTTACCGCAGGCCTGTTTGGGGGCGACGAAGATACGGCATTTTTGTAAAGTTTTCCGGCAAGTTGTCGATGAAGCGAGGGTGTGTGCGGGAGGATCCGAGGTGGCAGGGATTTTATGACGCGCATTCAGAAGAGACATGAGTCACAACCAAGACACGGCGTGTCAAAGGACTGTCGTGGTAAGGGCCAGCATCTGCGTTCTGGGCGTGGGTTTGATTTCCGCGGCGTTGATGTCAGCACACATGGTTTTTGTTGTGTGATGATTGGCGAGTCAAGAATCCGCGATGTCCTGACTCTTGAAATTGGCGGACAATCATTGTCATTTGAAGTGATGTGGGTTGAAACTTATTTGGGAATCGAAAATACTTACCGCGTGGGGCTGCATTGCCTGGACCGTTCTGTAGATGTACTTGGTCACATGCGGTCTCTAGGTATGGTCACAGTACCCGTAGACGATGATTTTGCGGCTTAATTGTCATAAGGATTATGATTTGCAATGTCAGCTTTGGAACTGAAGGACATCAAATTCCGCTATTCTCCAAAAAGCCCAGAGATTTTGGCGATCAGCTCTCTGCGTGTGGAGCGTGGAGAAACAGTATTCATGTACGGACCAAGCGGCAGTGGTAAGTCAACCCTCCTCGGGTTAGTCGGTGGACTTTTATTGCCAAATACAGGGTTGGTGCAGGTGTTGGATCAGACCGTGTCGTCCATGACCCATCAAGCTCGTGATCGTTTCAGGGCCTCTGAAATCGGATTTATCTTCCAGGTGTTCAATTTAGTGCCCTATTTGAACGTGATCGATAATGTGATGCTGCCCTGCAAGTTTGGTCGCGGCGTGTCAGAGGGTTATGCGTCAAGCACCGCTGAAGCCAAAGATCTCATCGAACGCTTGGGAATCTCCGCTCACTGTGACGCGGATGTCCAACAGCTCAGTATCGGTCAGCAGCAACGTGTGGCCGCCGCACGTGCTTTGATCGGAAGCCCGGGTTTGATGATCGCTGATGAGCCAACGTCCGCCCTTGATGCCGATGCACGCAATGATTTTTTAGCGGTGCTATTTGCGCAAGCCAAACGTGAAAAATCCACCGTGCTATTTGTCAGTCACGACCGCAGTCTCGCCACATCGTTTGATCGGACGGTGGCGCTTTCTGAGATCAATCGAGTGGCGGCATCGGAGGGCTTAAAATGAGGGCTGTCATTTATTTGGCCCTGCGTTCATTGTGGCATCGTCGATTGGCGGCAGGCTTGACGGTGCTATCCATCGCTTTGAGCGTTGCTCTTTTTGTTGGTGTCAATAAAACACGTCAAACGACGCAAGACGCATTTAGTGGAGCCATCAGTAAAGTGGACCTGATTGTGGGTCCGCGGACCGGATCGCTTGGTCTACTTTTGTATTCTGTGTTTCACGTTGGCTCGCCCACCCATGTGGTGTCGATGAGTGCTGTAAATTACGCCAGATCCCTACCGCAGGTGAATTGGGTCGTTCCTTTTAGTCTCGGCGATGGTTACAGGGGTTTTGCAGTGGTCGGAACAGAGCCGGAGTTTTTTTCTCGCTACAAGGTGCGCGATGCGAGGCCAGTGTCTTTTTCTTCGGGCGCGTCCTTCATATCAGACAACGAGGTCGTCATCGGTGCGGATGTTGCGCGGGAAGCCGGGCTTAAGATAGGCGATTCTATTGTCTTGAGTCATGGTCACACCGAAGATGGCGACGGTTTTGAGCGCCACGAGGATCATCCGTTCAAGATTTGCGGTGTCCTGGCCCCATCGGCGTCCCCCTTGGACCAGTCACTGTTCGTCTCCCTGGCGGGTATGGCAGAGATTCACCGTGATCTTGTGACCCCAGCCACTCATGATAAACCCCCGCACGGGATAAAACAGCCTGATCATCATGATGATGCGCATGATCATGACGATGAACATGACCATGAGCATGATCACGGAAGCTTCGAAGAAAAAGACGGTAAGCTTTTAACCAATGCCGTATCTGGTTTTTTTCTTGGCACCAAAGAACGCTCCCAAGTCCTCGAGCTACAGCGCCACTTAAACAATTGGGACGGAGAGGCTCTCTTGGCCATCATGCCCGGTCTGACGATGGCCGAACTGTGGAAGAATCTTTCGATGTTTGAGACGGCTCTGTCGGTGATCAGTCTCGCCGTGGTGTTTTCAGGGGTTTTGGGTCTGTTTGTGTCGCTCTTTATCCTGAGTGGCCAGCGTCGTCGTGAGATGATGGTTCTGCGTGCTGTTGGCGCTGGCCCCACCGCTATTTTTGCCCTCCTGGCCGGGGAGGCGATTGGTGTGGTGTTTACAGGGATTATCATTGGCTGGGGTTTCATGTATGGCGGGTTTTTGTTCCTTGGTCCATGGCTTGAACGCCGATTTTCTCTGGCGCTGGAATTTTCGGGCGTATCGGGCGGTGATCTGATGTTTGCCAGTGGGCTACTATTGACGGGGTGTGTGGTTGGTGTGGTAGCGTCAATCGGCTCCTACCGTGCTGCCATGCGCGATGGCCTTGGCATGCGTTTTTAGTGGGCACTTGGAGACTCATGACATCACCAGACACATTGCAAGATCCATCAGCTCTATCGAACAAATCAAAACTGATCGTCGGACTACTCTTGCTGCTGCCCATGCTGGCGGTGGTGGTCTATTGGTCTGTGTCATCAGGTCCCAGGCAGCCTGCCGGTCAGGTGGTCGATTGGGGCATGTACCGTCAGTATGATCTCAACACCAATAAAGCCTCACCCGAGCTGGCTGCCCTAGATGGGCGCAAGGTTCGATCTCCTGGATTTATGGTCCCTCTCGAGGATCATCGTTCTCAGGTCACAGAATTTCTTTTAGTCCCGAATCCTCAGGCCTGTATCCATGCTCCGCCGCCTCCCTCAAACCAAATGGTCTACGTGCGTATGGTCGGCCCTCCAGCAAAGACCATTTTTGGTCCGATTATGCTCGAGGGAACTTTGAGGGTATCCAGTCAAACCCATCAATACGGGACTGCAAGTTTCCAGATTTATGGGGAAAATGTCGAACCATACCGGGACTAACAGGGTTTGCTCTATTAATGAGCTTTTCATCTTGACTATGGTGAACTATATCCCTTGGCATTGGGACGGGCCCGGCCGGCAAAAAGTCCTCAAATAGGAGAGGGATCATGCGAGTTTTGGTCGTTGAAGATGATATGGTGATCGCAAATCTTTTACAAAGAGCACTGCGTGAAGAGAGTTACGCCGTAGATGTCGCCCATGATGGTATGGAGGGGGAGTGGCTTGCCATTGAAAACCCTTATGATCTGATCATTCTTGATGTGATGCTTCCTCGCAAAGATGGGATCGCTGTCTTAAACGCGGTGCGTGCCGCGGCCGTCAAAGCGCCTGTTCTCATGCTGACGGCCCGTGATGAGGTCAAAGATAAGGTATCTGGACTTGATAACGGCGCCGACGACTATATGACGAAGCCCTTCAGTCTTGATGAGTTGTTGGCTCGTGTTCGCTCACTTCTGCGTCGACGCTCCACCGATTACTCGGGGGCGGTGCTAGAGGTGGGGCATCTCAGGATTGATCCATCACGCAAAGAGGTTTCTCGTGCAGGGCAGCTGATTGAGCTCACGTCCAAAGAATATGCTTTGATCGAATACATGGCCCGTAATGCCGGCAAAGTGGTTTCAAGATCTGAGCTGAGCGAGCATGTCTGGGACATGGAATTTGAGCCAAACAGTAACGTGGTGGATGTCTATGTGGGTTATCTTCGCTCGAAGATCGACAAGGGTTTTGAGATCCCGATGCTCAAGACGATCCGTGGTCATGGATACATGCTTGAGCACCCCTGATCATGTCATTTTTTGATGCCAAAAGATTTCGCCGCCGTGCTTTTGTGAAGTATTTCGCAAGGCTTCCCATCAGTCTACGTTTGGCTGTGGGGCACGGGTTGCTCATGGGATTTCTTCTGCCGCTGGTCGGTATCGGTGTCTACAACATGGTGCGGCGCGATTTGCTAAAGTCCGTTGATGCCGCCCTGCTGGCCTCAGCGGAGTCCATGCGAGCAAGTAAGGCTAGCGAAGGAGTCTCAAACGGAGGACTTGATGAGTTCTTGTCAAACTTTCTCGGTGGTCGGGATGTCAACGCCTACGCCCGGATTGTGGACTTGAGCGGTAACATCCGGAGTCGATCCACGCGCGATGACGTCTCGCTACCGGTGACGAAAGCAGCCATGGCTCGCGCCGAGCAGGGGCTTGCGACGTTTGAGACCTGGGATCGTCCCGACAAGGCTCCGTTTCGACAACTCACCATGCCGGTCATGGTGAGCGGTGTTTTTGCCGGCACTCTCGTGCAGGTGGGGGCTCCTTTGGACGCGACCTGGACCACGCTTCGACAGATTCGCAGCGTGTTTTTTCTGATGTTTCCCATGATGCTGCTCGTATCCATGGTGGTTGGTTACATCATGGCTCGGCGCTCGCTTGCACCTGTGGATGTGATGCGTCGCGCGGCCGATCAGCTCTCGGCGACGGATCTCTCACACCGCATCGAAGTGCCTAACGTACGCGATGAGCTCCATGATCTTGCAGAGACCTTTAACCGCATGTTGTCTCGGCTTGAAGATGCCTTCGAGCGCCAGCGGCGTTTTAGTAGTGATGTGTCCCATGAACTACGCACCCCACTTACGGCCATCCGTGGTGAGGCCGAGTTGGCACTGCGACGAGAGCGCAGTAACGCTGAGTACCGGGCGGCATTGGAAACCATTCAGCGCGAGTCCAAGTCCATGGGGACCACCGTCGAAGATTTGCTGTTGCTCGCAAGGGCGGAAACCGGTGCCTTGCCAACCACAAGAACAGCGGTGGTCACCATGGATTTCCTGGCAGGCGTTGCCATGAAGGCCGAGCAGCTCGGAAAAAGCAAACAGATTCAGGTCAAAATTGTTGGCGAGGCCGCTCCGCAGGAATTTTTTGCGGCAGAAAACTACCTCGCCCTGGCGCTTGGAAATCTCCTGTCAAACGCCGTCAAGCACTCGCCGGAGTGCGGTCTTGTCACCCTGGGCTGCCAGACAAGCGACAGGGGCGGCGTCACATTTACGGTCAGTGATCAAGGTGAGGGTATACCGCCCAAGCTGATAGAAAAAATCTTTGACCCGTTCTTTCGCGTCGACAGCGCGCGCAACCGCGTGGCCGGTGGAGTTGGGATCGGCCTGAGCCTTGCCCGCGCCCTTGCCAAACTTCATGGCGGTGATGTCCGGGCGGAAAGCCGTCAGGGACGAGGCAGCCAGTTTCATCTCACCATCGAGCAATTAGAAACCGCAGGTTAAATTAAATTTTTGATCGTAACGTCCTCAAACTCAGCACTGCTTTTGCTGTCGAGATTGCGGGCAAATTGCTTTAAAGCTTTGGATGTTGCGGGCTCCCAGTTTTCCAGCCAGTGTTTCATGGGTGCTTGGGTCAACGTGCCGATTTCCGCCAGCTGGATCTTGTCGGCTGGATGTGTTGGAAGAAGTTGTTCTCGCTCGGTTTTGTCGGACTGTGTCACCATGGCCCTGGCCAGGAGTCCGATCTCGATGAGAAGGTCGACGGATTCCTGGACCCATGCGTAGGGGACTCGCAGTTCCTCGGTGAGTGCATCCAGGTCAATTGGCTTGGCATCGCGGAACATTTCGTAAACGGCGACTAGAGTGAGTTGGGGCAAAAGGGAGCGAATGCCCCGATTGCGGTGTTCGTCCAGTGACGTCAGTGGGGCTTCAATCGGTTTTTCTTCTTCGAGCGGAGGCCAGCCGGTCTGCCAGCGCCAAGCCATCAATGCTCCGGCCAGCAAAATCAACCAGCAAACGTAGATCCAAAGCAAAAAAATCGGCAGAGCGGCAAGGGTTCCATAGATGGTCTTGTAGGAGGCGAAGTTAGTAACGTAGAGGCTGTACAGCCGACTCAGGCAATAAAACAAGGTTCCGGCAAGAATGGCTCCAACGCGGGCGGCTTTGTTTTTGACCGTGCAATTGGGAATGATTTTGTAGGCCAGGAAAAACAACGCGCAGATGAAAGACCAGTTAAATAGCATGGAAACCATGGGAATGGAGTCGGCTTTGTCGGCTGCAGCCAGGGTTTTTTTGGTGATCATGGTGGTGAGCGAGTAGCTCGTGCTGATTCCGATGATCATACTGACCGTGAACATGCCCAAGGTCAAAAACAACCAAAAATAGATGAAACGCGTCATCATGGGGCGTGCCTGGTGCACCATCCAGATGCGGTTGAGTGCCTCTTCAATTTGCCTGAGTAGAATAATTAGGGTGACAATAAGGCCTGTGAAGGCCGAAATGCCGATCCGTTTCAGGTTGAGTCCGGCAACGAAACGGTCCAAATAGTCGATCACCATGGTGCCAGAGCCGGTGGCCAAATTTTTGAATAAAAACTGCCGCGCCATATCCATGAGATTGCTGTGATCACCGAGGATCGGCAAAAAAAGTCCAAGAAGCGTAAACACGGCAGCCAGGCTTGGCACCAGCGAGAACAGCGTCACATAGGCCATGGCGGCGGCTTGTTTGGCCAATTCGCTGCGCTTGGCGTCCTGCAGGCAGATGGTCAGATCATGAAAAAGCCGCTGGGCCCATAGAGGCCAGCGGCTCTTGTTTTTGATCACATCAATGATGACTTCAGTGAACAGTTGTCGTGTCATGGCTTCTTGACTGTATCCAATGTCTAATGGCGTTTATATGGGTAGTGTCCCATAGGTTGCCGGTGCGATCATCCATAAATTTTGCAAATAGCACATCGAGGGCTTGATTGAACACGGAAACAGACGCAATTCTTTGCTCGAGTACGGTCTGATCAGAGTTTTCTTCAGGCTCCGGGAGGATGAGACCTTTGGGTGTGGCTTCATCTCCCTGTAAGGTGGCACAGAATTGCCCGAGGCCGTCGATTTCGAGAGCAATTTTTAATTCTTTGACGGATTTTCCAGACCGCAGGGATACGCCGGCTTCGTCACTGGTGCTGGGCACGCCGCCTTTGATGATGTGTTCGTGGGAGCGTCCTGTTTTTGAGGACAAGACGATACGGTCGTCAAGCCAGAGTTGGGCGTTTTTCTTGGCGCCGTCACCGAGATTGAGTTCAAAGCGGCCTTCGTTTTGTTCCACAAAAAACCACAACCAGGTCATAAACTCCCGACCCAAAAAAGTCTTGTGAGCTGTCTGATTGTGGATTTCATCAAGGTGATCTTCGATGAAGCTGAAATTTCCTGTATTTGCCATTGGTTAGAGTCTCCTAAGCGCTGGGGATAACCTGTGGACAATATGTTGGCATCTCGTGGATAAGCTGTGCGCCAATCCACAAGTTCCTGCTGGGCCCTGCACGTAAATTTCCTCACTTGGGGAATTACAAATTTGGGGTGCTAGAAATGGACGGCCATTGTTCGATACCGGCCTTCAGTTGTCAAGTGTTCAGAACAAAAAAAATTAAAAAAAATTCTGCGCAAATACTGCGCAAGTTGAGCCTAAAAAATTCGCACGAACCCGGTCATAACCTCACGCAAAATGCAAACGGCGCTCTTTGCTGCCGTCAGCGGCGTAAGGATAGTGAGCCTCCCATCCACTCTTATCTTTGAAGAGGCGAATGCAGCGAATCGACTTCTTTGCGGTCAGATAAAATAGGTGACGACGCCACGCAGGAACAACGATCAAATCACCGGGCTGTGCCGTGAATTTGACGCGTTCTTCGGCGGTGACATTAATTTCAAAAACACCCTCACCAGCCACTGTAAATCGTACCTCATCATCCGTGTGGTGATGCTCGTCAGAAAATTTCGCCAACAGTGCGTCGAGATTTGGAGTGGATGGGTCGAGGGCAATGACGTCTTCAGTGACGTAATCGCGTTCAGATTTTAGTTGATTGATGTCTGCTTGGTAGGTGGCAAGAACGCCCTCGGCAGTGGCATCGTCCATGGTTCGAACGCCCCAGCACTCGTAAGGAATGCCGTAAGTTTTCAGCGTCGTTTTGATGACGCTTGGATCGCTGATGGTTTCGCCGCGAAATTCTAAAATGGCCATGGTCTCATCCTCGCTGGAAGTTCCGCAATTCATCGGTCACGGCCGCAAGCTTTAGCAAATCTGGGAAGAATCTTCTAGCCGGTGTTTGCGGTGTTCTGCGGCAGCCAGCGGGCGGCCGCAATGGGCCAAAAAAAATAAATAATTATGGACACTTAATTCGTTTCATCGGGATATTGTAGGGGCTTCCTCATGCCAAGCCCGATAAAGGCCGATAACCTGTGGGTGGTTTTTCGTTGCAGTTCCTATGAGTTAGAGGGTGTTTTGTGAACCAAAATGGTGCCAAAAAAATCCTACCTCCCACCGAAGTGTCTGCGCCCCAGCCGCAGGGCGGCGACGAACTTTTAGTGGTGCGCGTCAACGCTCAAAAGCAACCGGTGCAGCCACCGCCTGACCGCCATGCTCAAATCGGACAAGGCATTGCTCTTCCCGGTGCTGGCATGTATCCGCCGGCAAAGCCTGCAGTCCAAGAAGACGACGAGATTTCAACGTTTTTCAAAAATCGGCGCATGATCGCTCAAGGGTCATTTGGGATGCACCCCGTGACCAAGTTTTTGATATTTCTTTTGATCCTGACGGCCTCGGCGTTGGTGTCATGGAACTACGTGGAGCCCCTGCGAATCAAAGCTCAGGTTTGGTGCGTGGAAAATTTGCAAATCAGCCCTGCGGCCTACATGCCCGTCTGGACCAAAAAAGCAAAAATCTTCAAAAAGAAGTCTCTGGCGCTGAATCCACTAACGGGCAGTGAGACTTCAGGTTTCTTGGGCAGCCGAGGCCATGGCGGCGGTAGCATGAGTCGCGTCCCCATGGATCCCATGATGCAGTCGGTTGTTTTTGGCTACTGGCCTCAGGTTGAAGCTTTTACTCAGGCTCGGTGCGCCCGTTGGCAGGCCACCCATGAATGTGCGGTTCGTGCCTGGTATCTGTCTTATCGTGGTCTGAAATCATCGTTGCGAGCCGCGGCCATGTTGGACTGGTCGCTTTTGCCCGTGCGTGATCAGATTTTCTTTCACTACGCCAAATCTGTGGCTCTCGACGGTCCACAAAGTGTGGCAAGTTTTGCCAAGGCATTGGAGTTGGCTGCCCGTGATGAGGCGGCGATGTCCATGATTTCGGATGCGCGGCTTAAATATTTGATCCGCAGTGCCCGGCCGGCGGCGGTTCAAGAGTACTTTCAGCAGATGCCGGCCAGAGGTGTTTCGGAGGCCGAGCGCAGCAAGTGGCGCGCGCTGGGATATATCGCAAGTGGTACCTTCGACAAACTTTCTGCTGAGGGAAAAAATCAGTCGGTGAAGGCCCTGTCCCAGGCCCTGCAAAAATTCCCCGGCGTGTTCAAATCTGATCCCCTGGCATTTGCCAAAATTGCTCCGGTGGCATTGACCCTCGGGGTTGTGAAGCCCGTCATTGCCATTGCTGGATCGGGGTTTTCTGATGCGGCAAAATTGCCGATGGATCCTGGTCTTCGCCGCGAGACAGCGGTGATTCTGGCCCGTGCCTTGATGCTTGATGGCCAGCTTGCTCAAGCGTCAGAGCGGCTTAAGACGGCGCAAAAACTCGATGGACCCGATGCTGCAACCAACCATTTTTTGGGTGCCCTGGCCCTGGAGTCGCGAAGTTCCTCGCGTATGCGCGAGGCCTCAGGATACTTTGAGATGGCCCTCAAGGGGCAGGATCGATGGGAGAGCCTTTATGGGCGGTTGTTGTCTTTGATCCGCAGTGGTCAGATGCCGGAGGCTGGGCGGGTCGCCGCGACGCTGCGTGGTAAAATGACCAAAGATAATGAGATGTGGATTCTTCTGGCCTTGGCCGAATATAAGCTTGGAACCGCCAAGAGTGCCTCCGACGATCTGGCCAAAGCGATTTTACGGGAACAAACGCGCATCCTCTCCGGAGTCTACGAAAAACATCCTTGGTCGACCTGGGCCGGACGCCTTTACGTCGATGCCCTGACCCGTTCTGGTCAGATCTCATTGTCCCAAAAAATAGCCGCGAAGATGGATGACGTTTCAAGTAAAACAAGCTATCTATCGTCGCCTGAATTTATACTATCCCCGACCGGACCTTTTGCTTTGATGCGCTGATGGTCACGCGGGATCACGATGATCAGTATCATCATGACTTAAATGTTTTCAACGGACCATGAATCAAAGAGGCCTTGATGTCTTATCCACAGATCACATTTGAACTTCGCCTGGCCATTGACCCCCAGCACAAATCAGCACGCCAAATCAAAGCACGCGTGATGGAGTGGCTTTCCGCCCACGGCATTGACGAATTTGTTGAGGGAGTCATGGATGGGCTTGATATCGATCATGAGTACACTGGCCCGAATCAAAGAGACTTCTATCAAGAGCTGGGCGGTGATTTGCTGCCGATATCAGTTTACAAATACAGCCGCGAGTTGCTGGATGATCTTCTGGGCCAGATCACGCGGGACATCCCAGAAGGGTTGATTGCGACCATTCACTCCATGGAAACCGCCGAGTGGCTGGAAGGCTGGAAGGAGTCGTTTAAGCCGATTGAAACCGAGCGGTTTTATATTTACCCACCGTGGGATGACCAACACATTCCGAAATCAAAAATATCCATTGTTGTCGAGCCAGGCATGGCTTTTGGGACGGGGCAGCATGCCACCACACAAGTTGTCTTGCGAAGGCTAGAGTCCCTGGCATCATCGGGTGCGCCCATCGGCCAGTGGCGCCTGATGGATGTTGGAACGGGCACCGGTATTCTTGCTTTGGGTGCCGTGAAGCTGGGTTTCAAATCAGTGGCTGCGAGTGACATCGATCCCGATGCGGTGACTGCGGCCAAGAATAACGCGGTCATGAACAAAATCGATCTACCGCTTTGGCAGGGAAGCTCGCCCGTGCGGGGCATCAATGGCCAGGAAGCTTTCAGCCCGCCGTTTGAGGTGGTTGTCGCCAATATTTTATTTGTCGTATTACAGAAAATTATCCCCGAGCTTGCGCTGATCACGAAAAAAGACGGACTTTTGATTCTGTCCGGTGTCCTTATTGAGGATGCTGGGGAAATGACCCAGTTGGCCACGGCTCAGGGCCTGCGGCTTGTGGATCAAGGGTCTCTGGACGGGTGGGCTTGCTTGACGTTTGCAAAAAACTAAATCACACCGTGATTTGGCAGGATCAACATACGGGAGTCCCTGATCGTGGCAGCACATGTCTTCAGATTTTTTGGACAAAAAAAATCTTCTGCAAATCGCACTCAAGATGCAAATTCATGGAGTCTGGACGAGGATGACGTCATTCATGCGCTAAAGGTTTTACGCCTGACGGACGGAGCTCTCATCGAAGTCAGCGATGGTGCCGGCCATCTTTGTGCGGCCAGACTCCAGATTGAATCAAAATCAAGAGCTTCGGCTGCGGTGATTGCCGAATCATTTACGCCCAAAGACCCCGTGAGCCGCACCATTATCATTGGAGCACTGAAGCCCGGTGACGTGGACGACTTGATCGCCCCCCTTGTGGAACTTGGCATCGACCGCATCATCGTATTTCGGCAAGAGGATACGCCTCATTTTCGTCTGTCAGATCAGGCCTCTGAACGCTGGGAGCGGCTGGTCAAAGCTGCCATGAAACAATCAAAAAGGCCTTGGATGGTGAGTGTTGAGGCTGCCGATGGCCTAAGTGCGGCCTTGGACCGGGTGAGTGACTGCTCCCACAAGTGGGTCTTAAGTCCCGAGGCTCCCGGGGACCTTTTGACGGTGGCGCCTTCCGTGACCTCCTCCACCGGTGCCGTGGCGCTGATCGGTGGCGAAAAAGGACTATCGCCGCGTGAGGAGGCGACAGCCCAGGCCGCAGGTTTTGCCCCCGTGAAGCTTGGCCCGTGGATTTTGCGGGCGAAGACGGCGGCCCCTGCCGTGGCTGTTTTTTTGGGCATGCTGCCCCGGCCCCGTTGAACCCCATAATCCTCAGACCGACCTCGTGACGTGAAGCGCAGCCGCGTCATGTTGAGCGCAGCGAAACATCTTGCTATAATTTCACGCAGAATTCTTTTTCTGGGAGTGAAATCAGCATGGTTACAAGTAAGGGTCGCCGCGGCGGCGTTCGCTCGAAGTTGGTGGAGCCTTATTTTCAGATCAAGCTTGGTTTGATGTTCATCGTCGTAAACCTCATTTTTTCGGCGCTCATTGCTGGTGCAACCTGGTGGGTCCTCTCGGATGTGTTCGTAGCGGTGAAAACTTATTTTGATTTAACGGGTCAGGATGCGACCCTCGCGGTGGGTAAATTTTCAACACCCATGATCATGATCGCCGTCCTTGTGGTCGCTTTTATTGGCACGACCTTTTACATTGCTGTGCACTACACCCATAAAATTTATGGCCCCCTCATCTCGATCAACCGGTTTGTCGATGAGCTTGTGGAGGGTAAGACCCCCCAGAAGCTTTTACTGCGGGACGGGGACGAGCTGCAGGACCTCGCGGCAAAGCTAAACATCTTGGCTGACAAACACAAAAAGCTGCCCTAATTGGGCCTGCTTATGGCAATCTCACATCGTCATAAATCAAAGAGAAAGGACATCGTCTCTATGGCAAAGAAATCTATCAAAAAATCATCCACCAAAAAACCAGCGGCCAAAAAATCTAACGCCAAAAAGCCTTCTGTCAAAAAACTCACGACCAAAAAACCAACGGCCAAAAAATCTCCCAAAGCCCCGGCCAAATCAAAAATCAGTGTTTGCGCCACACGTCCTGAAATCGTCGCCAAACACTATCAATCCCTCGAACTAAAATTTCGCAATTACCGCAACCAGCTTGGCCGAGCTCTGACGCTTGGCGAAAAGATTTTGTTCTCCCACCTCGATAACGACTCTGACGTGAAGTCATACGTGCGCGGCAAAAGCTTCATAATGCTGCGCCCAGACCGCGTGGCGATGCAAGATGCGACAGCTCAGATGGCCATTTTGCAGTTTATTCAGTCCGGCAAAAAACAAGTGGCCGTCCCCTCGACCGTACACTGTGACCACTTGATCGTCGCACGCAAGGGCAGCGGTCAAGACATGAAAGTCGCCAACAAAGATAACGAAGAGGTTTATGACTTCCTGGCATCTGCCAGCAAAAAATATGGCATCGGCTTCTGGAAGCCAGGATCGGGCATTATCCATCAGGTGGTCCTTGAAAATTACGCCTTCCCCGGTGGCCTCATGATCGGTACCGACTCGCACACGCCAAATGCAGGCGGTCTTGGCATGTGTGCTATCGGTGTTGGTGGTGCGGATGCTGTGGACGTGATGGCTGGCATGCCTTGGGAGCTTCTCAACCCAAAATTTGTGGGCGTGAAACTCACGGGATCTCTCACCGGTTGGGCTTCACCTAAAGACGTGATCACTTACCTGTGCGGCAAACTCACCGTCAAAGGCGGCACCAATAAAATCATCGAATACTTCGGTCCAGGCACAAAATCCATCTCCTGCACGGGTAAGGCCACCATCGCGAATATGGGTGCAGAGCTTGGTGCTACCTGCTCCGTGTTCCCCTACGATGAGCGCATGGGAACATACCTCCGCACCACCGAGCGTTCCGCTCTTGCGGACATCGCCGATCAGTATGCAGCTCATCTCAAGGCTGACCCCGAATGTGAGCAAGATCCTGCCAAGTATTACGATGAAGTTGTAGAGATCAACCTGTCTGAACTTGAGCCGCAAGTCGTCGGACCACACACGCCAGACCTCGCTCGCGGCATTTCCAAACTTGGTGAGGAGGTCAAAGCCAAAGGTTATCATGATCACGTCAGCGCTTGCCTCATCGGTAGCTGCACCAACAGTTCCTACGAGGACATCTCCCGCGCTGCCAGCGTCGTTAAGTACGCCATGGAGCAGGGTCTCAAGGCAAAATCTCAATTTCTTGTGTCGCCTGGTTCTGACCAGATCTACAACACGATGGAGCGTGATGGTCTCCTCAAAGTGTTCCAAGACTTCGGTGCGGTGGTGATGGCCAACGCCTGTGGCCCATGCATTGGACAGTGGAAGCGTGACGACATGAAAGACGGCACACCAAACTCCATCGTCACAAGCTTTAACCGCAACTTCCGCGCCCGTAACGACGGCAACGCGGAGACTCTCGGTTTCATCAGCTCACCAGAAATGGTCGTCGCCTATGCCATCTCCGGAAGTTTGAGCTTTAACCCCTACACCGATTACCTCACCAATAAAGCCGGACAAAAAATCCGTTTACGTGCGCCGATGGGAGCCGAGCTTCCCATGACCGGGTTTGCCAAGGGTCTTGCTGGATTTGCGGAACCCGCAACGGATGGTAGTAAACTCAAAGTCGCCGTGAGCCCCAAAAGCCCTCGCCTGCAGCTTCTTGCTCCATTTGCGGCTTGGGATGGACAGGACTTTAACGACCACCAACTGCTGCTCAAAACTAAGGGCAAAACCACGACAGACCACATCTCCCCAGCAGGAAAATGGCTGTCTTACCGAGGTCACCTCGATAAAATTTCAGACAACATGTTCCTTGGTGCCACCAACGCCTTCCTTGAAAAAGACATCGGCAAAACCAAAAACGCTTTTGACAGCAGTGTCAAAACTGTCGCCGAGGTCGCACGCGACTACAAGAAACGTGGCGTTCGTTGGATCGTCGTCGGTGACGAAAACTACGGCGAAGGCT
Organism: Oligoflexales bacterium; assembly: GCA_044375465.1. GTDB lineage: Bacteria > Bdellovibrionota_B > Oligoflexia > Oligoflexales > RGVZ01 > CAMDKS01. The sequence continues at coordinate 22,702 of JBILMN010000034.1, forward strand.
CCAGTCGTGAGCACGCGGCCATGTCGCCTCGTTTCCTTGGTGTCAGTGCGGTGATCGTAAAATCCTTTGCCCGCATCCACGAAACCAATCTCAAGAAACAAGGCGCCCTGGCCCTCACCTTCGCCAATACAGCCGACTACGATAAAGTCCGCGACGGCGATAAGCTATCGATCCGCGGCCTCTCAAGTTTTGCCCCAGGCAAAAACCTGACCGTCGACATCACCCATGCGGATGGCTCAAAGGATTCATTTGAGGCAAAACATAGTTACAACGCCGAGCAGATTCAGTGGTTCAAGGCAGGATCCGCGCTGAATCTTATGAAAGATTAAGTCCAGGTAGCTTCGCCCCCTGTGGCGGAGCTGCGCCGCCACCCTGAGCCGCAGGCCGCCACCCTGAGCCGCAGGCGAAGGGCTTCTTGACTCCGCCGCCGGGCATCCTGAATAGGAAGCCCGGCTCATGGCCCCTCATGTACCGCCGAATTAAGTTATAAAAACAGCGATCTACCTCTCCCACGAGTCACGTCCTAAAATCATGACGTTTCTTCCATTGACAGACTTGCCGCCGAAGCCTATAAGCATGCATTCACTGCCGCGGGGTGGAGAAGTTGGTATCTCGTCGGGCTCATAACCCGAAGACCACAGGTTCAAGTCCTGTCCCCGCTACCAACCTAAGTCACGGTCCTGATTGAATAAATCGGGGCCGTTTTTTTATTGGGCGGGGGCGGAAATCGCGTCCGATGGCAAACAAATGGCAAACATGAAAACGAAATCGACTAATTTATCTGACTACAGTGAGCATTGGTCGCCCCAAATTCTGATTCTGGAATGACCTCGGGCCGACGCTAAACATAGCTGCTGTGTCTGCTATTTTGTTCGGCAACAAGTGCAGATAAATCATCGTCGTCTTCATCTCTTTGTGGCCGAGAATCTTGCTCACCGTTACCAGATCCACGCCTCTGTCGATCATGAGCGTTGCCGCCGTGTGTCGGAGGTCATGGAACCTGATTTCATGTACACCTGAACTCGCAACGTCCTTCTTGAAGTACCTTCGGATAAATACTTCATGGCAGATTGGTGAGCCTGTTTCGTGGTGATAGAAGAGCGTCTTTACGCTCGTCGGACGATTTCTGCAGTTCAATAGCCGTCTGATCTCGTCAGCAAGAATCGGACTACAAGGAACATTTCTCGCGGCTTTTCCTTTCGTAGGCCCCATTGCTTGAATGGAGCGATCATATTGGCGGTCCACCTTGATGACGTCGCCAACGGACTTTACATCAGGAAACCTAAGCCCCCAGATCTCGCCTGCACGAGCGCCAGTGTTTAGCGCTGTCAGGTACACGACGTAAACCCACCTATCGGGACTTCCCGGCGGATACTTGTTATTCGCATACGCCAAGAACTCCTCGCATTCATCACGATCCCAGAAGTCGATGTCCTGACTATTGGACTTCAGCATCTTAAACCCAACTGATGGATTTGCAGGAATCCGTTTGCACTGAAAGGAGTGCCTGATGATCGCCTTAATCGCTTGGATTTTGTGATTAACGGTTTGGTTCGCCAGCCCAAGTCTGAGCTGGCGCGCCTGAAACTCTGTCAAAAATCCGTGATGAAACCGCTCAAGCTTTAACTTGCCAAGGTCTGGGAGGATCTCGCGTAAGATCCCCTCAACCTTGATGACGTGAGAGCGACTAAACGATCGCCCCCGCGTCTCAAGCCAGAACTTAGCCTCATCAGCAAACGTCGTGTTGTCGAGAAAGCATTGACCCATGTTCGCCTTCTCAATATCCATCATCTTCATGATGTGCGCTTGAGCTAGTTCACGGGAGTCAAAACGGATGGCCCTGTGGCGTGAGCCACGGCCATTTTCAAGAAACCTGATCTCAAATTTGTTGCCGCACGATTTGGTTTTAATCCTTTTTATCTTTGGAATCTTCATAGTGCCTCACTTAGTCCCCGACTCCACGTCTGGGTTTTGGGAGGCGATCCAAGTCCAAAATATGTCCGTTCTTATATAGAGCCGTCGGTTAAGCGTCAGGAACAGTCCACTGGGAACCCCGCGGAGTACGCCTCGGTAACGCCAATCATAAATTGTCGCTACGGAGTACCCGAAGTGTTCAGCAAACTGCTCAGGCCGCATTAGCTTTGGCAGGGTGTCAAAGAGCTTATCCATGGTGGCATCC
>JBILMN010000139.1:0-7478 GCA_044375465.1 Oligoflexales bacterium
GGCAAGTATCCATTACGAATGATCGTGGTTTCGCCCGCAGAGCCGTTGACAGATGAAATGTAAGCGTTGATTTCCTCTTCTATTGCTTGCTGTAACATCTTCTGAGCCCCAGCTCTTAAAATGGACGTCAAGATATCTCTGGAACTTTTTCTGGCGCATCGCGCCTAATATCGATACATTTTCCCATGGCGTAGACCTCATCTGATTTAGTCGTTTGATGAAAGTTTACGCCGCTTTTGTTTCAGACCTCAAACACAACTCTCGGGTATATCTCGTGGAGTGCATTGGCCAGATGTAGACGAAGATATTAGGATCAGGGGGTTTTAAACCCTTAATGTCTAGTAGTTTGGCTCTTGAGTGCCATTTTTGCGTTCACCAGGTGCCTGTTAGATCGAGCTAAGGGAGTTTAAGTACCGGTGCCATTAACTTGAAGGAGCCAAATATGCGGTCTGTTCTATTTTTTATCTCATTCTTTTTGCTTACCAACCCGGGGAAGGCGGGCCCGTCATTGGCTAAATCAACATCTCCTCGCGTATCGTTTACAAAAGCCGTCCGTAGGCATACACCAGCGAGTTCTCAGTATAAATCGGTGCAGATTGCTGCAAAAAATATCCATATTGATCAAGTTTCATGTGATGATTTTTTTATGAAATTTAATAATATTTTTCTAGAACCTCTAGACGAAGCTAATCTTGAGTTTGAAGCCGAGCTGGGTTGCGGCAGAGAAATTCCTTCATATCAAGTATTAATCTATGCTTCAGACCGCCAACAGCAATCAAAACTAGACGCCTATCTTAACACTTATCAGAACTATTTATTTATGAACCATCGAGTCGCTTTTGAACGAGTAGAAAAAGTAATTTACGACATCACGATCACAGCACACTATAGAGAACCAAGCGGATCAATGGGCGATCCATTGGGATATAAATATTTTATAAGAGACTTCAATGATGTGAAGACATATGAAGATTTCGTTTACTCAACAGTGAACCATATGATTATGCAAGCTCCGATCGATGATCTCATACAATTTCTTATTTCACAGGCTGGAGAAGAGCAGATTGAAATGTTTAAACGAGCACTTCGCGAGAGTAACTATATTCAAGGCAGGGGAGAAATCTGGTTCATATCGTCAAATAATGTTGGGTGGAAGAAATCCGGCTGGCATGCTCCATTCCGCGACTGCTCTAAAAATTCTAATAGCCGCTGTATCTAAGACAGAGCTTCCCCATCCCCAGAGATAATTCAGGTAGCCATCATGCCAGACACCGAATGAGATCAAAAATCATGTTGAAAATAAGGATTATAAGCCGGAAGCTTTTTGCTTTGATAAAGTAGGAAATCCATCTGTTAGTCTCAAAGATGGCGAATCGATTGCACCAGATATGCAACTAAAGCAAGGCCTGGATGTGGCATTTTTAAACGACACGAGAAACTTTTATGATGCGAAGTCGAGGTGTGAAAGCCTTGGTTGGTATGCACCGCGAAGTATCGGTCGACATGCACTGCCACAAGCTGGAAGTGGTAGCAATTCTTTAGAGGGAGTAGGTCGGTCCTTAAAGGAATCCCTAAACCTATCCACGATAGTACCAGCATTCTGGTCGTCATCGGCGGACTCCACCTCGACTGGGTTTGGATTGATCGTTGCTTTTCCGTACGGTGTCATCAACACTGCCCAGAAGACTGATTATAATGCTTATTTAGTTTGTGTGGGGCCTTAGTCTTCGCGCAGCCGCCAGCCATATGGTGTAGTTATCCAGTTTTCTTTCGCATCAAAAATCTTGGATGAGTCTACTTGAGGCACTGCGTCATCTTGAAGAATAGGCATAGTCACCTCTCTAACTGTTAGAGATTCTAGCACGAACGAACGTGGCGAAAAGTAGATAACTTCTGGTCAGAAGTGCCATTAAATCTTGTAATTCAAAGCCCGTTAAGCGAAGCTTTATGGGCGTCTGAGGTCTATTCCAAGTTGAGTTGTTTTGCAGGACAATTGCACCTCATGAAGCTAGAACTACAAAGTAGCGAGTCTTATGTTACATTTTCATTATAAATGTATCGCAAGTGGTGATGTTAACGGGTCCAAATGAGTGAATTATTAACTTCGGTAAAAAGACAGCACGCTAAAAAATTGTTTCCTCTGATTTACGGGACGGCAGTTACGGAAACCATCTTATGGGATGGTCCTGAATCTCTAAAGTCCTATGAATCTGGCTTTGCGGAACGCGAGATTCAGTATTATGTTTTTTGTTGTTGGAAATTCGAGTCGCAGGGGTGAACAGACAAATGCCAATTGAAATTGATCATGTACAAATCACGGTCCCACCGAACTGCGAGAGTGAAGCAAAGAAATTCTATTGTGAAATATTGGGTCTCAAAGAGATAGAAAAGCCTGATAATCGGAAGAAAAACGGCGGATTTTGGGTGCAGGTTGGAACGGCTCAACTTCATGTGGGCATCGAAGATGACGTTGATAGGAGTAAAACAAAGGCTCACACAGCATATCTAGTCCGAGATCTGGATATATGGCGAAAACGTTTGAAAGAATATGACTTTGAAATCATTGAAAGCGCGCCCTTTCCTAACGCGACGGCCTTCGAATTCCGCGACCCATTTGGCAATCGAGTTGAATTAATCCAAAAGTTTTAAACGCACGCCACACACTATCCAGATGGTTGTTTATTTAACTGATTGGCACTTATCATTTTTAACCATGCAAATTTAGTTTCTTTTTATTGTGTGAGGGAAACGTCACATGCACGATGGCAACGGTCATAGAAGAATTCTCCAGAGATTCAACTTTCTAATCTTAGTTTTAGCAATAGCATCGCTTCTTGCGACAAGTTGTGTGTCTTACGATTCTGGACTTTTTGAGCCTACAGAACTCGAGCTTAAAAAATCGGAGCGAGTAAGATTTTATGGACCTGGGCAACCAGTAATTTTCGACAGATGCGTTTTTCTAGGTGAGATGAAGATTAACGAAATGGAGATGAGAAACCCGTCAGTTGTCTCCCCATCGTTGGTCGCCGTTAGGAAGTATCCAAGCGCCAACCTTGTAGTTCATATCAACTCACGTACAGATGGGGGAATAGACGGTGAATTTGATGCTAGATTTTACCTTGTGCTAAACTGCGGTATCTTTAATTAATACGTGATCTCTACGAGAGGTAAGTTCCAAAGTGTGGCCAATACTCCGTGTCTGTCAACCTGAAAGCAGTGAACGATGGCAAATACACAAGTGACGCTTTATAAAATGGCCAATAGCCAGCGACAAAGATCATCTCACTCTACGATATTCTTCCACATCAATTTTGCTATGACATAAAAATTCGTTTTGATGATCTGTAATAAATGATTTCATTCTAGAACAGTCAAATTCGTCAAACTCTAGTCGGTAGCGTTTTCTCTCCAGGTTTAAGCCGCTTTGCGTTTCTACGATTTCTTCCCGCGTAAATTGAAGAAAAATTTTAGGAGTAACTTCTGAGACCCAACCACAACCGTAGCTAGAAATTGGGTAGCTCCAATAGCCCTTAGAATTCCAGGTTGCGCCATCTGGATCGTAAGACCAATAATCATTGCAGGATCCGTCTTTACAAAGGCGCCTTTTCACCTTCCAATCTTGATCCTTTGATCCAGTCTGGAACTCATAATATCTCAATGTTGGGATGCTAACTGGTTTTCCTTCGGATGCGCACGTCTTGTGTTCCTCGGTGATTTTTACAACTTCAAATACGCCATTGAGCGCCGCTACGGTGAGCGAGTCATCATCAAGGGGTATGTTGGTCGAAACAGCTGTATTTTCCTTCGCCCCACAGCCGCATGTCATCATAACTACTAAGCAAATAATAAATTGTAGTTGCATTCAAAACCCCAATTTTTTTAGCGGCATTTAAGCTGCTGTGTTTAGAACAATTTCTAGATCTAGCGCAAATTCTGCGCTGATGGCTGACCAGCCTGAATGCATTTTAGACGCTCCACTCAGGGTAAAGAGGAAACCTCTCGGCCAAAGCGAGCACGTCTCTGCGGATCTGATCCAGTTCCGTTGGATTGTCTACGTTTTTGATGACTCTGCTGATGAGTTGCGCGAGTTGGTCCATGTCGGGAGCTTTCATGCCGCGGGTCGTGATGGCTGGCGTACCGATGCGAACACCGCTTGTGACGAAGGGACTGCGTTTTTCTTGGGGAACGGTGTTTTTGTTGACCGTGATGTCAACCTTGCCCAAGGCCTCCTCAAGCTGCTTTCCCGTGATATCAGTGGCCGAGAGATCTAGTAACATCAGGTGGTTGTCTGTGCCCCCTGTGACAAGTCTCACGCCTTTAGAGATGAGCCCTTGGGCGAGAGCTTTAGCATTGGTGACGACCTGTTTTTGGTAGATTTTAAAGGCTGGGTCCAGGGCTTCTTTAAAGCAAACGGCTTTGGCAGCAATCACGTGCTCGAGAGGTCCCCCTTGAATACCGGGGAATACCGATTTATTTAGTTTGGCCGTTAGTGCCTCGTCATTCCAAAGAATGATACCACCACGAGGCCCTCTTAAAGTCTTATGGGTCGTTGATGTGGTCACGTGAGCATGCGGTACGGGGCTTGGGTGCTCGCCTGCTGCCACGAGGCCAGCAATATGCGCCATATCGACCATCAGGAAAGCGCCGACCTCGTCGGCAATTTCGCGAAAGCGCTTGAAATCAAGCACTCGCGGGTAAGCGCTAGCACCGGCGATGATGAGTTTTGGTCTCAGTTCCAGGGCGATCTTGCGGACGTTGTCATAATCAATAAGTTCAGACGTCGGATCAAGTTGATAGAAGTGCGACTCATAGAGAAGACCCGAAAAATTAACCTTACTACCATGGGTCAAATGGCCCCCATGGGACAAATCAAGACCAAGAACTTTGTCTCCTCGATTCAACAAGGCTAAGTACACGGCTGCGTTTGCTTGGGCTCCTGAGTGCGGCTGGACGTTCGCGAATTTGCTGCCAAAGAGGCGGCATACGCGCTCGATGGCAAGATCTTCCACTTTGTCTACGACCTGGCAGCCGCCGTAGTAGCGTTTGCCCGGCAGCCCTTCGGCGTATTTATTGGTGAGCACGTTTGCAGTGGCGGCGATCACCGCTTGGGACGCGAAGTTTTCTGAGGCAATGAGCTCAAGGCCATGCTTCTGTCTGGCCATCTCACTTTGAATGAGGTCAAAAATCTCTTTGTCCGCAGTTTCAAGAATATTCCAAGGCCTTGTTTGAGTCATGTTTCGTCCTCTGCTGCTTTGAGATGATTTATGCCTTTGCTGCCATGACCTTACGTTCGATTTCACGAATCTTGTCCAGACGCATCTGGTGACGACTGCCGCCAAATGGAGTTTCAAGCCATATCTTCACCAACTCCGTGGCACGCATGTGATTCGTGGTGCGAGCTCCAAGGCAAAGAATGTTCGCGTTATTGTGTTCTTTGACCAGTTTTGCGGACATTTCATCCCAGGCCACAGCAGCTCGGACTCCCGGATACTTGTTGGCAGCAATCTGCATGCCGATGCCAGTGCCACAAATCAAGATTCCGGCGTCTAATTTTCCATGAGACACATCACCAGCTACGGCTGAGGCGTAGTCAGGATAGTCGACCGATGTCTTGCAGTCGGCTGCGATGCCGTAGTCGACGACTTTGTGCTCCGTCAGGCGCAGCATGTCGGTGACAAGCTGCTTTAATTCCTTGCCGGCGTGATCTGCGCCAATACCTATCGTCAGGGCCATGGTGTTTATCCTCAGAGGTGATGGGGAGGTTATTGATGGCTACGTTCTTAGGCGGATTTCCAAGATTTATTGTGACTCGTCGTGTGAGTCTCAAAAGCAATCGGGGTCCTTTGAAGGACCCCGTTTCGCTTAAGCTTCGCCTGCTCGCTTGATGAACTGCACAGCGTCATCGACGGTGCGGATGTTCTCAGCCTCTTCGTCGGGGATATCCACGCCGAAGGCTTCTTCCATGGCCATCACAAGCTCAACGATATCGAGGGAGTCTGCACCGAGATCCTCAATAAATTTTGCTTTGCCAATAACGGCGCTTTCTTCGACGCCAAGTTGTTTGACGACAAGTTGCTTGACGCGATCTTCAAGAGATTGGTTGCTCATTTTATACTCCAGACAACATGAACATTTGATGAATCTCTTTTGTAAACCATTGAACTCGCGCAAAGCAACATTAATTTTCAGCTGTTGATGCTTCAGGGTAGCGAGAGGTTCGCCTTAAAAATAGGCTAAAACTGATAGCGACTGGAGATGCTAAAGCTTTGGGACTCGACAAAGATATCCTGCAGCTCCAAAGACCCCTGCACCATCTGGGTTGATCCCCTTCCAGCCTGTTTGACCATAATGATGAGGGTCTCAGACTGTTTCGTTCGGTAGCCGATCCCTCCTGAAAATCCGCTAAGATTAAGCTGGGTTGGCTCCGCGTAAACGAGTGAGGGTTGAGGTTTATCCACGAGTGAGCTGTTGGTAAAAGCACCGCCGGCCACCACCACGGGACCCATGGTGAGCTCGCTGCCAAAGCTCCAATCCAAAACTGCCCGCGTATCATAGCCGCCCGCGCCGCGCCATGGGGTCTGACTGGCTTGATGGTAGACAGCATCAGCAGCCACGAGCAGGTAGGATGCAGGGGTCCAGGCCATCCCAAGGTTCCACGTGCGGACGATCGTTTCATCTTCGCGGTGTGTGATCAGGGCAGAAGACTGAAGTTCGGGTGCTCCACTGGTGTAGGTCACAGAGGAGGTTTCATAGGCGGTTTTATCAGATAGGGCCTTTGGGATTCGTGCCGATAGACCAAAGCTTGCCTGTGGAAATTTGATCATGAGTCCAGCCACGGTGGTGGTCCCCTCGTTTTGGGTGCTTTGCCTCACGAAGCTGTCGTAAAAAACCCCAGACGTAAACTCCGAGCGTTCCTTGAGTGCTGTCTGACGTTGGCGCCGATAATAAAATTCACTCACACCGAGGGACATGTTTTTTCCTATGGGCAAAGCAAGGCTTGCCCCGGCATGAATGAGGCTTCCTGTCGTCAGTTCTGAGCGCGTGTAAGAAAAGGAACTTGAGGACGTTTCGTTTGTGACATCAATTTGGCTGGATTCATCGGTGTTTTGTTGCTCAAGCGTGAAATAGGACCATCCAAAGGCAAAAGGTCCGATGGTGGTATGACCTCCAGCAAAACCTGGATAAAGTGACGAGGAATTCTCCTGCAAACTGGATTGGCTTGAGACGCCGTTGATAATTTTTTTAGACCGAGAAAAATTGTTGGCTGTCACGCTGACACCAGGTCCGGTGATCAGTCCCAGGCCGGCCGGGTTATACCAGCCGGCAGCGGCATCATCAGCAACGGCGGTAAAGGCGCCACCCAGTGCCTGTGCCTTTGCGCCTGGCAAAAGGAGCCGCTTATTGGTGGTCTCGGCGCGAGAGGTCGATGCAACACCCCAAAAGACTGTGAGCATGATGGTCACGCAGCGGACCCTCTG
>JBILMN010000140.1:0-7426 GCA_044375465.1 Oligoflexales bacterium
CATTAAGTAGAACTACCTTTTACAAAACAAGGATACAAGGAAACAGTAAAAGGTAGAACCCTTACAGAACCCGTCGTGCGGATTTCCCGCAACGGGCTCTTCAGCATTTGATTCAGATTAGCGCGATACTTCATACGGGTTCCATCCTATTGTTCGGAGTTTCTCCATTGTTGGTGGTCGCGGTATTCCCGCGGCCGCAATGATAGTTTTAAACCTTTCCCAGTCAAAAGATTTCTTCTGGCTGCGTCGGTTTAGCCATCGAAACAAGCTCCATGTTGCTGCGTGATAGTAGCGCCATAGTGCTTTACGGTTACAGAAGTACCCAAAATAGTTGTAGTGCCCCTGTAGCTTGGCTTTGGCTGTCTTCAGAAGATCCACACCCTGTCGGATGTTGCGAGCCTTCTTAATCCAGCCATCAAACTCTTGCATCTTCTTCTTCAACCGCTCTGACTCGGTTTTCACGCTGAGGGTTTGTTTGGAACTCCTGTAACGTTTAGCCCAGTAGAAGCTGAGGCCGAGAAAATGGAATATGCCGTTTCTCCCTGATGTTAAGTCTATGATGGCGGTTTTATCTTCATTCAATTTAAGCTCGAATTTTTCGAGGCGTACTCTGAGTTCAGTCAAGAACGAGTGTGCCTTGAGTTCATGTTTAAACATGAAAATAGCGTCGTCAGCATATCTAACGATAACCGCGTCTTTAGACCCGTAGTTATTTAGAAACCATTGATCGAGGACGTAGTGCAGGTAGATATTGGCTAGGATAGGACTCATGATTGAGCCCTGTGGAGTTCCCTCGCTTTGTGCGAGGGTTGTTCCCGTTTCCTGATGGTGGATCTCTGCTTTCAGAAACCTCGCCACCAGGCTGAGTAGTCGTGGGTCTTTGATTTTGAGTTTTAGAATGTTCAACAGCTTGCGGTGTGACACCGTGTTGAAGAAACTCTGTAGATCAATTTCCACGACAAAGGGTCGCTTGTTATCCTTGAGGCTCATGTAGGACGCTTGGAGTGCGTCATGTGCCGACTTTCCTGGCCTGAAGCCAAAAGAGTTGCGAATGAATATTGGTTCGTAAACAGATTCTAGGACTTTGCCTAGCGTCCATTCGACGAGCTTGTCTTCAAAGGCACTGATTGCAATCGGTCGCATCTTTCCATTTGCTTTGGGGATTAGAACTTCCTTCTTTGTTTGTGGACGATAGGTGCCCTTGTGGAGCCTGTTTACAAGCTCCTTTAAGTTGCTATCAATCGCTGACTCATAATCACTCTTTGAAATGCCGTCCATTCCTTTGGCCTTCGATCCGTCTAGGGCTCGGAATGCTTCGCGAAGATTCACCACGTTGATGTGGGTGAATAGGTTGCAGAACGTTGTGTCTCTGCCGCCTCGATTCGCGTGTAATCTTATTCGTGCAAAGCTGTTGAGAGCGAGCTCTCTTGTCTCATGATAGGGGATGCTGCGATCCTGATGAGTACAGTCGTCACGATTCAAATCCTGCTCTTCCCTTCGCTCCGCGAACATTACTTCGTTTCCTCGCTACTATGAAAGAGTCTGACTTCCCTCCGGAGAATGCGTGTCTTCTTGAATGTGAATTCTTGATTTAACACTTACGTAGTCCTTTACGACTCCAGTGGGATCTCCTAGGTTCCTCAACAAACCCTAACTACATGCTGCGCACTCGGACTCCGGTGGATCTCAAACTTTTGTATGAACTTGGTTTGAGTGTTGCCTTCGCGCGAACTATACCGTCTCGGCATCCACAATCTTTAATACTGACGGAGCTCAATAGCTTCACTTGCGTTGCGGCCTGCAGTTTCCCTGTTTACGCTTCGTGGTTTTCGTTACCTAGACCACGCAAAACTCGGTACAAGGCTCGTTTTGAACGATTACCTTGGCTGGACTTTCACCAGCTGGCTTGCTAAAGCTTCCTAGCGCACATAGTGGCGGGCTGTATACACTGAAATGTTCTAATTTTAAACAGCTTAAAATAATTTTAAGGCACAAAAAAGCGCCCCGCTTGCATCGTCACAAGCTCAAGGCGCTTTTGCTCCGTCATCTCTCAGAGGATTTTTAGCCCTCAGCGATCACTGAAACTTTTTGACGATCTTTACCTTTACGCTCGAACTTCACAACGCCATCAGAGAGGGCGAAGAGTGTGAAATCGCTACCGCGACCAACGTTCGAACCAGCGTGAAACGTACTGCCAACTTGACGAACGAGGATGTTGCCAGAAACAACCTTCTGTCCACCGTAGACTTTTACGCCACGATATTGAGGGTTTGAGTCACGACCGTTTTTGGAACTACCACCAGCTTTTTTGGTTGCCATGTCTTTACTCCTTCAAATCAACTCAAACCGAGATCTTGCCGATCTGGAGAGTTGTCAGCGCTTGGCGGTGACCGCGTGTGCGCTTGTAGTTTTTACGACGCTTATACTTGAGAATTGTGACCTTCTCACCAGCGAGATGCTCCTTAACGGTTGCCGCGACTTTTGCTCCCTTGACGAGAGGCGCCCCAACGACAACTTTTGCTCCACCAACCAAGAGGACCTGGTCAAATGTGACCGCTTCGCCGGCTTTTGCTGCGAGACGGTTAACCGTGATAACGTCGCCTTCTTTAACTGTCCACTGGCGACCGCTGGTTTTGATGACTGCGTACATGATATTCTCCTGAACTGCCCGCTTCTAAAACTACCTGGAAGGCTTGCGAATCATCGTCTCGGCCCACCAAGAGAGGGGGCAATATGGTTCAAGAAGGTGCCTAATGTCAAGGCCAAATCGGAGCAAACCTTAAACTTTGGAAGCCGCGTGGTCTGACATGTCTGATTGGACTTTAATTCGGCTGTTTTATCCCTTTTGGATCTGCCACAATGGGTGCCTAAACGATCGGGATTTCTAACCATAGAAAGCATATAAACATGCCTAATAACCGAGACTTGTCGCGCCCTATGAGAACTGAGTCGCGGCTTATCCACCATCCCCGCTGCGACCTGCCTGACGGCAACTCTCCTCTCGTCACACCGATCCATCAAAGTGTCAAGTACCGCCCATCCAGTATGGCCCATGCACGGGAAATCCTCTCGGGGCGTGACCGGGGATTCCTTTACTCCAGAATTGCCAATCCCACCGTCCGCGAACTTGAAATGCTTTTAGCCGACTTGCAAGGCCGTGAAGACGCGATCGCAACGGGGAGTGGTATTGCAGCGTTGGCCGCAATCATGATGACTTTTTTAAAGTCGGGAGACCGTGCCGTTGTATTCACGGAGTCGTATAAGCCAACCAGATTTCTGCTCAACGGCTTATTCGAAAAATTTGGTGTCGAGGTCGTTCGCCTATCAAGAGACGACGTCCAAGGCTTTGAATCCGTCTGTAAAAGCAACCATCCACCGAAAATTGTTTTTTTGGAAAGCCCAACCAATCCCGCCCTACGACTTCATGATCTCGAACATATTGTCAACACGTCACGTGCAGCCGGCTGCCTAACAGTTCTAGACAACACGTTTGCAGGATTCTTTGCCCATGGGGAATTTGGGATCGATCTCTATGTTCATAGCCTGACAAAACAAGCGTGCGGACACAGCGACGCGATGGGCGGCATCATCATCGCGCAAAAGGCCCTGATCAACCAAATATTCCCGGTAGCCATAACGCTGGGCTCTTGCCTTGACCCTAACAGTGCATGGTTGATTTTACGCGGTCTCAAAACCTTAAGTCTTCGTGCTAGCCGCGCATCGCAGTCTGCACACGAGCTGGCGCTATGGCTTAAAACCCAGTCATGGGCTACAAATATCCGTTATCCAGCCCTCACTGAACATCCCGACCATCACCTCTGGCTCAAACAAGGCAAGGGCGACGGAGGATCTGTCGTCACCTTTGATCTCGCTTCTGATGCGTCCGGCCTTGATTCATCTGGCTTTGATCGATTTTTTGATCATCTAAATTTGTTTGCACTGACACCAAGCCTAGGTTGCGTTGAATCTTTGGCCGCGCCTTGCCTTTTGTTTTTTGGTGACGATTTGACAACCACGGAAGCCGCGGCTGCAGGCATCACCCCTCACACCATACGTTTAGCCATTGGTCTTGAGCACGTTGATGATTTAAAATCTGATCTGATGGCAGCGGCTCAGGCTGCTTTGGGAACTAACGAGAGGAACTAATCATGGCCTTTGTTCAAACACCGCACGGAAAAATTCACTACCAAATGAAGGGCAGCGGCCCGTGCGTGGTTCTTGTCAGAGGGCTTGGCCGTTGGTCGGTGCACTGGAACGGTTGGGATGACAGGCTCTCCAAATCCTGCACGGTCATCACCTTCGACCATAAAGGTCTTGGCCAAACCACCAGTCCGATGCGTCTATGGGATAGCCTCAAGTCACTGGCCGATGACATCCACACGATTCTGCGTCATGAACGAATTCAGACCGCTCATATCGTCGGTACAAGCCTTGGCGGCATGGTGGCTGCTGAATTTGCCCTCAACCATCCCAATATGACCGAATCCATCACCATGATCGGATCGAGCATCGGAGGCAGTGGTCACTTTCGGTTATCAATACGCGCTGCAAAATTAATCCTGGTGGCTCCAGTTAAAAAACTCGCCGCCTACGATGAATTGGTGGACCTTCTTACGGCACCAAAAACTCCGAAAGAAATCAAAGACCGCCTTGCCCGTGATTGGCGTGAGGAAGACACGAAGGTGAAACAGCCCCTGTCGACGGTCATAGCTCAGCTTTTAGCGGCCCTAAGATTTCGTAATTGGGAGAGGCTTCAGGAGATCCGCTGTCCATCATTAATTGTTGTCGGTCGTCAAGACCAGTTCGTGCCGCGCGGTAATAGTCTTTTTTTGCATGAAAAAATGCCAGGAAGTCAGCTTATCGAGGTTGAGGATGCCGGCCATGAACCGCACGTGGATAAGCCGGAGACGCTCACTCAGATCGTCAGTGAGTTCGTCTTAAATCATGACCCTATGTCCAGAACTTGACATGCAAGTTCTGAGGTCAAATTCAGCGATACAACCACCGCAGAAGCTTTGATCGGCGGCCATAGGGTGGATATTTAAGCCTCAGATCCCAGCCTGAGCTTGCGGTGAGAATGCCTCGATAATGGGTGAAGGCATCAAATCCATATTGACCGTGATACTGCCCAACACCACTGCCATGCACGCCGCCAAATGGTAGCTCTGGGCATGCCAAATGGTAAGCGATATGATTGACGCACCCACCACCAAACTGATGGCTTGCCAGAACCCGATCAATCAACCGCTGATCTTTGGCGAAGACATAGAACGCCAGAGGATTGGGATTTTTAAGTATGATTTGCGATAGATCACCTTCAGAATTCCAGGTCAGAACCGGCAAAATAGGGCCAAAAATTTCATCTTTCATCGACAGATGATCCGCGCCAACACCCGTGATCAGCGTTGGCTCCAAGTAACGAGACACCCGATCATGCCGGCCACCATGAATGATGCCGACACCTGACTGAAGAATTTTCAAAAGACGCTCAAAATGATGCTCATTGACAATCCGACCGTAATCAGGCGACCGGGAGGGATCATCCCCATAAAAAGAACGCCACTCCCGTTTGATCAGTTCCACAAGTTCATCATGGACGGATTCATGAACCAAAATGTAATCAGGAGCCACACAAGTCTGACCTGCATTCAGTGATTTACCCCAGGCGATACGCCGCGCTGCGTGTTTTAAGTTCGCTGAACGATCCACAATGCAAGGACTCTTGCCGCCCAATTCTAATGTGACCGTCGACAGGTGTTCAGCGGCAGCCTTGGCCACAAGACGACCGACAGCCGTACTTCCCGTGAAGAAAAAATGGTTGAATGGCTCAGCCAATAATTTTTGAGCGACTTCAACGCCCCCTTCAAAGCATTGCACAACACCATCGGGAAATGTCTTGCCGATGAGCTCATGAATGACTTGACTAACATTTGTCGAAAGTTCACTGGGCTTTAGCGCCACAGTGTTACCGGCAGCAAGCGCGGAGACTACGGGTGCAAGCGCCAAATGAAAAGGATAATTCCAAGGGGCGATCACCAGCACCGCTCCTTTGGGGATGGGTTCGACGACGGCCGATGCGGGCTGTGCCATTAATGGAACATGTTGTTGTTTGGGCCTCGTCCAATCGTAAAGATGATCCAGTGCATGATTAATTTCCTGGACCACAAATCCCGTCTCTGTTGCTCGACCCTCAAACTCGCACTTGCCAAGATCCTTGCGTAGAGCCGCTAAAATCTCAATTTCCATGCTTAAGATCATCCGCTTTAGATTGCGTAAATTTTTTTCGCGCGCATCCACAGAACGAGTGATGCCCGATTGAAACACGTCACGAAGCGCTTGGTACACCGTAGCTCCTCCCCAAAGATCAGCCTTCAAGAAACCTTTGGTGCAGGGATCGGACACAAGAGGAGAACAGCTTAATCAAGAGCTCCGGAAACCTTGCTCGATTTTCGAATAAAATCAAACAATTACATGATGTTACACCAATCTTTAGACCAACCACCGAGCGTCCCAAACCAATAGATTTTAAATTAATTCTATTAACATCTTTACAAATATTAAAACCCCCGCTATACGGGGCCCCATCTATATATGAGGAGAGACCTCCATGACCCTGCGTCTTCATGATGTTGAAGTGCCCGTCAGTGAGATGGCCAATAAGATCGGCAGTGAGATGGCCAATAAGATCGGCAGTGAGATTCCGGCAAATGCGTTGCTTCATGAGAGCATCGCCTCACTGCTTGAAATCTCTCCACAAAATATCCGCCGTGTTCACATTAACAAAAAATCTCTGGATGCGCGCCGCAAGGCCAGAATCGTGTATCACTACCAAGTCGATGTGGATGTTGACGACGAAGACACCGTTTACAAAACAAAATCCTCAGTGGCCACAATCGCCGAGCCAAGTGCTCCCAGTGACCCGCTTGAGGGTATTCAAATTGCTGACCTTAATTTCCGCCATAAGCCAGTGATCATCGGTTCAGGCCCAAGTGGGATTTTCGCCGCATTGACGCTCGAGAAAGCAGGTCAAGCAAGTATTATCGTGGAGCGTGGCGAACCCGTCGAACGGCGACTTCGCACAACGAATAAGTTGCGTTCAAGGGGCATATTCACACCGGAAAGTAACTACTGCTTTGGCGAAGGTGGCGCCGGAACATTCTCAGACGGCAAACTCACCTGCGGACGCAATCATCCACTGATTCGCCATGTCTTCGACCAATTTGTCGCACACGGTGCTCCAAACGAGATTTTGTATGACGCAAAACCGCACATCGGCACAGACTTTCTGATGCAAGTCGGCCGCAAGATGCGACTTCACCTCGAAGCCACCGGCTCGGAATTCAAATTCAGTCGCCGGTTTGTTGATTTCCGCGATGGCGGAGATGCTGCACGATATATTGTCGTTCTTGATGACGGCCAAGAAATA
>JBILMN010000141.1:0-7371 GCA_044375465.1 Oligoflexales bacterium
TGTTTGGACCCGGTAACTGGGTACGTGCTAACTCGACAGTGGCCGTATTGATTTTGAGTGATGAGGACAATTGCCACATTGACGTGCAGCGTGGTTACGGCTGTGACGGCGAGGCAGATAAAGACGTCACTTACTTGACAAACTATCTTGCGACCATCCGTAAAGTTGGTCAGGATGCCAAAGTCTACGGTATCTTTTGGCACCCATCGCAATCGCAAAGTCAGTGCCCCACTGCGCTGAAGCAGGCGACCTATTTGGCTGATGTGGTCCAAAAAACTGGCGGCACATGGGGTTCCATCTGCGACAGTGACTACACGGCGACGTTAAGCCGCATTTCAAAAGATGTCGCTCAAGTTTTGAAGGCGGATTTCGTATTAAAATCGATTCCCGATCCTGGAACTTTGAAAATCTCCGTAAACGGGCAACCTTGGACGGCATTTACACAGATTGGTACCGCAGTGCATTTTACGACCAACCCGCCAGTGGGCGCCGCCGTGCAGGTCAGTTATGTGAGCGGAGCGTCTGGGATCGTGACCAATAAGTTCCCCATTCCCGACCAGCCGGCAGACGGGGTGATCAGTGCAACCATTGCCGGTAAACCAGCAGGCGCCGTGTCCTATGATCCAGCCTCCAGTGCGGCGGTGTTCGCACAGAGGCCAGCCGATGGAAGCATCATCATATTAAGTTATAAACTCAACACGCCGCTCAAGACGATTTTTGAGATTGCGCCAGATGCTGACACGCGTTACCTGCGGGTCTATGTTAACAACGCGCTCGTGGATGCCAAAAACTACAATTACAATAGCAAAACGGGGGCGATCACATTCTCCGTCCCGCCACCAGAATCATCGCAAGTCAAGATCGACTGGCGCGGGTCCAAGAAGACGTCTTAAGGTTATCGAGGCGGCATTACAAAACAGAGTCTTTGACGGTGCATGAAGCCATCGCGAAATTCAAATCGTAGGTGAATGTATTCCATGAATTCACGCCATCCACGCCGCCGCGGTACTCGCCACCATTCCAGATATCACTGAAGGACCCCTTGAAGTACAGAAGGTAAGTATTGTCGTTTTGAACGGTATTATTCGTTCCAGGATCGAGCAAAAACCAGTATCTGACCCCTCCAGTCAAAACCACGGGGGTTGCAAATCTAAATGTCACGTCCCCCCAGCTTGTGCCTACGGTACTTCCCGAAATCGTCGCGGTGCCCAGGTCTTCTGTCCCAGGTGCGTTCGCGTTATCGGCGCGCACACGCATCACAATATTGTCCACCGTGTATGCGGCTGTTTTGAATAACGACATGGTGACGTCCGATAATGCCATGGAAGAGGCGGGCGTGAATGATTGAGCTGATACGGATGTTGGCGCGCCAAAAGATAGAGCGCTCGTTCCTGCGGTATGAGTTAATGCCGTGACGGCTTGTTGTTGTGAACAGTAATCCGCCACTCCTGCGAGCTCAAATTGCGCTGATCCTGATTTTCCACCCTGGTATTCGATGATCATGGTGTCAGTATGGGAAGAGGTGGTGTAGGGATCAATCGACGGCGCATACTCCACGGCAAGCTCGCATGAAGCTCCATCGGCCAAGGAGTCCGAGCATGTGCCCCCAGTTCCCGGAAAAGATCCACCGACAAACTGAAAGGGTGCGGCAAGTCCAGTTTCTTTGATAGCGCTTGCGTCCGCCTTCCCTGAATTTGAGAGCATCAAAACCACAGATTTAGTCGATCCGCTGGAGACGGTGCCAAAGTCCTGTGAGGTGGCAGCGCTATCTTTGATGGAAATGGAGAGAGTCGCTTTTTCTTTCTTTTTGCCGCAGGATCCGATTGCGACCGACAAGGCCGCCAAGGATACCAAAGAGAACGAAGAGAACGAAGAGAATCTGTGAAATTGAATCATAAGTTGGGCCTCCACCTGCGATAAAATATGAAAATTATTTTCTCTGGGCTGTAGCCGACTAGGATACTAGGGTTGTGGCAACCGCGTCAATTTTGGTCGCAATTTATGGGTTACGGATCAGCGTATATTCACTATTAACCTCAAATAGTTATGTTAGTTGAGGGTCCAGCAAAACGCCTTCGGGCTACTGCGAAGTCTTATTCAGCTGTTTTTTGATGGCTTCAGCCAATGGGCGTGTGACGCCTTTGACGAGAGTTAAAGCGTCCACGTTGGCATTGGCGATGGCATCGAGGCTACCAAAATGACGCAGTAATCCTTCCCTGATCTTTGGGCCCACACCCTCGATATCCTCAAGGGTTGATTTTTTGGCGAGCTGGCTGCGTTTTCTACGGTGCTTGGTGATTGCAAACCGGTGAGGCGCTAGGAAAAATAACCAGCAAAATCAATATCTTCCAGACATCTTGTCTGCTCATTTAACCCGACAAAGTGTCACTCTACTTCTCCAGCCACGTCTAATCAGCAAAAATATCGATTTGCTCACTCCATTTCTACCCAAAAACTCAGTCGTTACAATCGGAAAACTGCGATCTGGCAGCACCCCCCCCATGGCCGGAGCCCTGAGCACCTATGTTTACACGTCATATACATAATCAAGCTCTCCGGTGGATTGCCGCCTCTTTGGAGGGCCAGTTGAAACAATTCCGAGGCGCGTCAGCACTTCCGAAATCTTTTCGCCGTCGGTGATCGCATCATCGACGATCATTCTTGCGCCGCAGATACAGATCTCGGGATCCACGCCGACCGTTCTGCGAAGAAGCTCAGCCCATGGAATCCAAAACTCTGCAGGTGCGCGCCCTGCTGATGGTTTGCCGGTTGGCGGAGGGTCAGAGTCGTTAGGCTCATCAAAGGCTGGGCCTGTTCGTCTCCTTGTTGGACCTGGCACCACAAACTCTCGCCATGCAGAAGCTACTGGCAAGTTGATGCCTTGCATTGGGCTACAAAGTCTTTAAGAATTTGATCCAGGTATTTGGATTTACCGAAAATGGCTTTTATTTCGTACGGAAAGACTTTCGGGAATAGTCTCCTAAGATCCTTAGACGATGTTGTCTCGACTAAAAAACGTGGGATAATGCCCCCACATTGCCCCGCCTGAATCCATTTTAGTATGGCGTCCCAACTAGGAACCTCTGCAAATAAAGTCATCTCAATGCCATATTCCCGGGCGAAAAGGGTGCGAGCCCGCTCGGTTTCAGGGCGTCGCTCGGTCATCGCGTAGGCAATTTTTGTTGGATCCGCCTTGGCTGGTATGGCAACAACAAACGATCCGCGGTCGATGATGACCTCTTGCGCTCCGTGGAGTTTGTCATCTCCAAGAATGAGTGCGATGTCAATTTTGCGTTCCTCCAGATAGGAAACTAACACCTCGGAGTTTGCAATCACGACTTGGACTGAAATACTTGGATACTTTTTGCGAAGTCCGATAAGTGCATTTAGCAGTAAATCAGATGTTAGGCTGCGTACGCAGCCAATGCGAAGGGATATGTTTTCTCCCGATTTTGAATTTTTTAGGGATGATTTGAGGTTGGCAACTCCATCCAGGATTTCAAGGGCTCTCGTATAAAGAGATTCGCCTTGGGGGGTGAGTTCAAAGGCTCGAGGTTTATGAATGACGAGATCTAGGCCTAGTTCATTTTCCAGGTTGCGAATGGCGTGCGACACTGTGGGGCGGCTAATAAAGTTAAGTTCAGCCGCTTTTGTCATGCTTTTGGTACGGGCTGCATCCACAAATATTTTCAAATTATAGAGATTCATTGAACATTCCTTTTTTACCTGTGTTTGCCGCAGAACATAGTCAAGACCTTAAAATCTTTTAACACATAAGTTAAAAATTTGAATCTAATATGTCATGTTAATTCACTTTACTGAAAGTACTCAGGGGCTTAGATTCTTCTCCCAAGCAAATCCAAGGAACCGGATCATGGGAGGTGTCGTGATGAAATTGAAAGTCAATGTCGGGTGTTCAAACAAAAAAGATAGCGTCGAGGTAGAAATTGAAAAAATCAAATATGCACTATCACGGGAGGTCGATTACATATCCGAAATATCTCTGATACCTGAGAAAAAGAATCAGATTCTCGAGTTTATCAGCAGCCTTAAGGGAGGGCGCACCAAATTTTGTACGGTTCCTTTGTACGATAGTGTACTGACCAAGACGCCCATCCTTGAAGTGATGAAGGGTCAATACGAAAAAGGAATTCGATGCTTCACCCTCCATCTGACCCCGAAACGCCTTTTGGAGAAGGCTCTGGAACAGGATTTTGTCATAAATTCACGTGCTGGAAATTTCCTTTTTGCTCTGGCTCGCAAGGGATCCGAAAATCCTCACTTCGACAACTTCCACGATATTATGGTTTTTTTGAGAGAAAATGATTGCGAGATCTTTATTGGGACGTCTTTGCGCCCAGGTCGCGTCTTGGAGTCAACCAGAAGCTCCCTCTGGTTGGAGGAGCTTAGGTATGTGGTCGATTTTCTGGAACAGCATGGGGTTGATAAACAAGAATATATTCTTGAGTGCGGTGGGCACTTGGATGCATCGGTGATTCCGTCATTTATTGACGCTATTAATCCGAATCAGATTTGCGTGATGGGGCCGCTCATGACAGATGCCACGAACGGATTTGATGATCTTTCGTCGATCATTGGTGCAGGAATGCTTCATGGCAAAAAGCCCATCCACACTCACTTGCTCCTAACGAGAGATGAGCATATTCGGCTCCCCACTTTGGATGCTCTAAAAGACGGCGTCGATAAAGTAACTATTTTTAGGCACAACATTAACTTGGCTGATCTTGATCGCGATACAGTGCGACTCGAGAAGCGATTTCAAAATCAGTCGAATCAATGTACCACTGGCGTCAACCTGTTTGGGCCTCTGGATGCTGATCCCATGGTTTGCACCATGTGCGGATTTCATTGCCCGCTGCGTAACATCAAATACCCATCGATGAGCTTAACAAATGTCGTACCCCAGCGGGCTAGGGGGTTTTTGCAATGACAAAGTCCATCATGATCATTGGCCCCAACGGGGCAGGTAAAACAAAAATTGCTTTTGAATTGGCACGAAGACTTGGCGGTGAGATCGTTAATTTGGATCGTACATACCTATATAAGCACTTCCCGATTGTCACAGGTTTTCAAGATACCAAACAAGAAAGAGGGGTTAAACGGCACCTTTACGAGATTCTGGAGCCCGAGGAGCCATCATTCTCGGCAGCTGATTTTGCAAAACTTCTGATTGCAAAGAAAAACGAGATTCAAGAGCGCGGCATGTTTTCGATCGCGGAGGGTGCTTCCACGCACTACGTTCCGGAATTAATCAAATTAAATCGAACGCAGCGATTATTTGATTTGATCATTGGAGTTCGATTCCCTGAGGGTGAAGATCCTTCAAGCAAGTATCGCAAGCGCATTGGCCAGGCCTTTGACGATGGAATGGTGGAAGAACTAATTGGGAATATGAATTTGTACGAAAAAAGTTACCTCATAAAGGATTGTCACGCAGCGGTTCCGACGGTCGATTATTTGCGAGGGGCCTGCACTTTGGAAGAGGCGAAGCAGGAGATTTTAAGGCGATGTCTAAAGTATGGCGACTATCAATTGTCTCTCTTTAGCGGTCTGGAAGACGTACGCTGGATCGAAGGCGGCGAGGTAGCCCGCGCAGTGGAAACGATTGTGCGATTGATCCAAAATGATTTAGTCGCTGACCTTAATAAGGCAGCGACTAAATGAATTCGGGTATAAATTGAGTAAATTAGATAGAAACAACATTCTCTGTCAGCTTTTCTGCAGCAATAATGTGGTCAAGGGCCATCTCGAAAACTAGGTTTTCTTGGAGGCGTGGTTTAACCTGCTGAACAAAATCAGCTAGTTTCTTTTCTTCCCACTTATCAGTTCCAGGAACGTTTTCCATGATGTGCTTGCGAACAAGCTCGTCGGTTACTTCGAGTTTTTCATCTTGAGCGACGCGCCATAGAATCAAAGTGTTTTGCGCCTTAGTTTTGGCAGTATCACGGAAAGATTTCCGAACGTCGTCGTTGCGAAGTAGTTTTTTCTTTTCTTTTTCATCACCAACATTGAGTTCCATGATCATGCTGTCAATGACTTGGTCGACCATGCTTGGTGGAACGTCAAAGGAATTGCGCTTACGAAGCTCGTCCATGATGCTTGCTTCAAGCTTTTAACGACGAAGTTGTTTTCCGCGCTTCTCCAGTTGGTTGTTGATTTCAGTCTTTAGCGCGTCAACGGTGTCAAAGCCGACATCCTTTGCAAAGTCGTCGTTCAGGGGCCTAGGACAAATAATCAACAAAATCAGCATTTTCCGGACATCTTGAATGGCTCTGCGATAAGTTTAGAAATTTCATAGAAAGCTTGAATATCGGACTCTGTGTCATCGTCTCTCATGATTTTGAGTGATCTTAGAGCATCGAATAGCCGATGAGCGTCTTTTTTAAAAACGACGGCATCAATGATGGAGTGATAGTCTTTGACGAAGGACTGCGGAAATATCCGGACTGCGCCAAAATCTAGCAATACCCACTGGTCCTGCCCATGGGCCCAGGATAAATAATCAACAAAATCAGCATTTTCCGGACATCTTGTCGACTTATTTATCCCGACAAGATGTCATTCTACTTCACGGGGCCACGTCCAATCACCAAAAATATCGACCTGACCACGCCATTTCTGCTCCAAACATTAGCTCTTCTTGCTAGCAAACAACCACTTGCCCGCACGTCCCCGTGGCCAGCGCCCTGAGCACCTATGTTTACACGTCATATACATAATCAAGCTCTCCGGTGGATTGCCGTCTCTTTGGAGGACCCGTTGAAACAATACCAAGCCTTGCTAGAGTCTCAGCAATCTTTTCGCCGTCGGTGATCGCATCATCGACGATCATTCTTGCGCCGCATATACATATCTCGGGATCCACGCCGACTGTTCTGCGAAGAAGCTCTGACCAAGGAATCCAAAACTCTGCTGGTGCTCGCCCTGATGAGGGTTTGCCGGTTGCTGGTGGATCAGAGTCGTTAGGTTCATCATGGGCTGGGCAGGTTCGTTTCGTCTTTGGACCTGGCACCACGAAATCTCGCCACGCGTGATTTGGGGCAAAAACACCGTGAAATCTTGTGAGGTTAAACCATGCGGGAGGAATAACTCCAGCCAAGCGCTCTACGAAATCACGTTGCGTGAAGACTAAAGACTCCGTGCCGTCGTTCCATTTTCTCTTAAGTTTGAGTTCGAGCTCACTTCGATCCGGATCGTCTGGTGTCACATAGCTAAGAAGCGACAGATTCACAGATGACCTGGCACCGTAATGAAAAAGCTGCCTCAGGCCTGCGCGGTTAGTTCCCTCAATCGACACCGCAGCATGCAAAGAGAACCATTTGTAGCGCACGTTAAGCCAGCCTTGCACCG
>JBILMN010000035.1:0-24395 GCA_044375465.1 Oligoflexales bacterium
GGATTTCTTTGATCTTGTCGAGGATGTCGGCAGCTTCCTTTCCTAGTGCACACCGATTGCCAGTCCAACCTGAGAGCAAATCTGTGATGGTTAAGGTGTTTGCAAAAACGCCTGAAAGAGAAGACCCACAATGAGCCATCGTATCTGCCTCAACATAGCCAGGTCGATCAACATTCTTGTCGATGAGTTCAATTGGGATCTGGCTTTTTAGAAACGCCCCGGCTTTTGTTGCGGATAGCCCCTTACGAAACTCCGCTTTATAAGGCCGTAATAGCCTGTCTATTGACGAGGGGCTTATCCCTTTGAGTTTGACTCGGATATCTTCAGTCAGAGATTCAGAGTTGTAATAGCTAAGCCATAGTGGAATTGCTGCCTTCATACGCTTGCTGCACATCTTGCGCATCAGCCGCCACAAAGCTACCAAATGCACCATAAACGCTTGATCATATGCGGGGCGGGGGCCACTTCGTTTTGTCCTTCCGGGGACCTTGCCACCCAGGAGCTTGATCGCATACTTACGGTCATACTCACCCGTCGCGCAAAACTCAGAAAGTATCACTGTCTTTTCTGCCCGGGTGCTTTGAATGTAGCGCTTCTTCAACACTTCGATGTATTCTTGCATAGCGTCCTTGCCCATAGCCGATACTCCTTAAGATTGTGATTTAGTCGTCTAAAATCTTATCAGAGTGTCAAAGTTATGAGGCAACGACGCAGCCCGCCAAGTTATCCACACCCTTTTGGGTGTCTTTTAATTCAAAGCAACTCGCATTTACCGACTGTCACCTTGCTGGCAATTCGCAAATAGGGCTCAGAACAAACCGTAATGATTTAAAAAATTTAATAAATTTAAACCGTAGCAACGACATGCCGATCCCTCCTGGCCTAGTACGCGGAGGACGCATGAGCCAGAACCCAACCACGCATATCCTACAATTGATTTTGTTGGCCGCCGTAGCTCAAGGATGCCAGCCCAAACTGCAAACCTCAAGGCTCCGCATGGCTCCTCTAGATGCCAAAGCCGATAATCATGCGTTACTCATCGGCGCACCCAATGACCTTAAAGGTGTTCCGAGAGATCTTGAGAATATGAGTCAGGCTCTCAGTGAGTTTGCTTTTAATTATTCGGTCACCAAGATCAATGAAGCAAAACGAGACCAGATCCTTGACGCACTCGCAACCGTATCAGCTCGCGTAAGCGAGCGCGGCACTTTACTGGTCTATTTATCCGGTCACGGAACACCGGAAGGATTGTTTGTCACGCAGGGGAATAACGTTGGCGGAAAACCAACAGATCCCAAGTCGGAATACATATCTTTTTCAGAAATCATTGGCGCCATCGAACGAGGCCGCATGAGCGGAGGAAGCGTTCGACCACTGGCTTACCTGCAAATATTCGGAGATTTTTGTTTCAGCGGCAAGTGGGTGTCTGGTGACAACCGTAGCGACCAAACAAAAATCCAAAGCCAGACCTACCAGTTTACGTCAAAGCCATCCGAATCATCAGGCAACGAAAATCGTGAGATCAGACCCAACTCCACAAAACCACCTTCAGATGGCAGCACGCCCCAAGAATATGACCCGTATGCGCAGGTAGCCTCTCTTGAGCAACTGCATGCCCACGTTACAGCAGGTATGCAAGCCATTTTAGATCGCGCCCTGGTGGGTGGTCCGTCGATCCGCTTTATCCGCAACTATCTACTCGTTGCCGCGTCCTCACCCAATCAGGTAGCCATAGACAACGGAAAATTATCGGGGGGATTATTTACCAGCACACTTATCGCAAAAATCCACGAACTAAGAAGCCGCATCTCCGACCCGACCCTCGGAGATCTGCTGGATGCAACCTCACAAGAGACCGAATCTCGTCAAAAACTCACCTACAACGTCAGTAACCCCAAGCTCCTAGACGTGAGATTACTGAGTGATCATCGTCCCGACATTACCATCGATCCGAACCCCGAGCCACCCATGAGCAAAATATTCTCGTTTAGTATTGCATTCGATGCAAAAACCAATAACCAAGCATTTATGATTAAAAACATCAAAAACTGCGATGCCTCGGACATTAAATGGACGATCCGCTTAATCAATGGTCAACCCTGTATCATCAAAGACGGCACCTGTAGCTTTGCAACCCAAAAGCCATTTGATGACGTGAGCGTCAATTTGCCCGATGCCCGCAAATCATTTACGGTAACTGGTTTATGCGGCTCTGCCACCGAGAGTATACAAGTGCAGATTGGTTCCGTAACCTACGACGCTGATAAGGACGGTATCGATGATGCCATTGATCTTTGTACGTCTACTCCCGCAGGTGCAAAAGTCCAAACCTCTGGTCCACGGATCGGCTGCCGGGAGGGTGAACTTTCTGACCTCGAGGATGCGGACCACGACGGCGTCAAAAATAACGAAGACGTCTGCCCCCAAACCCCAGCGGGAAAATCTGTCGCCAGCACTGGAGCGCGCAAAGGTTGCGCCCCCGGTGATCGGACCAAGCAGGAACTAAATGCGGAGACTCTACTCCCATAACTAAATTGAGGCGCGACTCAAGCATTCTCCCCAAACTCTAGCAGCGAGGTACAACGGTAAACGAATCTGCCGGACGCCATCGTTAATCTATTCCGCATAGTCTCGCGCCAAGAGAATCAAACTCGTCTTAGGTCTCCAGCGTTCAATATAACTTGCCATGCTATTGGCCCGAATACGCGTGCCAGATTTTACTTCAACCGGAATAGGACCATTTTCAGAGTCTACAAGGAATTCGATCTCGGCCTGACCTTCGCTCCACGCATGAAACGCTGGCAAACATCAACGACCTCAGGAAGCCCACCGATCGATAAATCATCTTTAAACAGCGACCACAATTTTCATGCGCGATGGCTGACAGTGATTTTGGCGCAACAAGCGCCTCATTAAACAAGGTCGCCATGGGCGACGATACCGCCTGCAAAAACTCACCAAACGACATCGGGTACATGTGAAGAATTTCCACTTGACCCACTGGGAATGGCGTCCCGGCTCATCCTTAAATATCCGTTATTATTTGATTTATAACAACTGTTGCACAATGATTGAACAAACGGTATACCCGCCGATCCGGCGCCCTTTCCCTGCGCCAACTACGGAGCAACCATGAACCACGGACTCGAACTATTAGCCCCTGCAGGCAACCTCGAAAAACTCAAGACCGTCTTACGATACGGCGCTGATGCAGCCTATCTCGGTGGCAAGGCGTTTAACCTTCGCGCTGGCTCTGCCAATTTTTCGATGGATTCTCTTCGCGAAGGCGTTGCCTACGCGCACAGCATCGACAAGCGAGTGTATGTGACACTCAACATCATCGCACACAACCGCGATGTCAAGGGACTTCCAAACTTTATCAAGTTCTTGGATGAGATCAAAGTTGATGCCGTGATTGTTGCCGACATCGGTATTATGGGCCTCGTCAGAGAACACTCTAATTTACCGATTCATGTAAGCACACAGGCGTCGACGGCAAACTGGATGACAGCCAAAGCCTTTAGAGACATGGGGGCAAAACGCGTGGTGCTCGCACGCGAACTCGGACTCGACGAAATCAAAGCCATCAAAGACAAGGTTCCGGAACTTGAATTGGAAGTGTTTGTGCATGGTGCTATGTGTATGACGTATTCCGGGCGTTGCACCATGTCCAGTTACATGACTCAACGTGACTCCAATCACGGCATGTGCGCTAATAGCTGCCGCTGGAAATACGCGCTTGTCGAGGAAAAAAGGCCTGGAGTCTATTACCCTGTGTACGAAGATGAGACCGGAAATTACATGTACAACTCCAAAGACCTGTGCACCATCGACTTCCTCGACAAAATCATCGACGCAGGCGTTTCTGGACTCAAGATTGAGGGCCGCAATCGCGGCATCCTATACGGTGCAACCACTGTTAACGCCTACCGTGCTGCGCTCGACAGCTATAAGACAGGAAATTTCCAAGTGCAAGAAGACTGGATCAATGAATTGGAGACTTACCGTCACCGTGGTTACACGACCGGATTCTTTTTTGGCAAGCTTGACCGCCACGCCCAGAGACTCGATGGCAAAAGTGACGAGAACTACGTGCTTGCAGGAGTCATCAAAGACATCATGAGTCCAGGTCACTATCTCGTGACGGCTCGCAATAAATTTTTGAATGGGCAAGAAATTGAAGCTGTCAGACCTGGGATCTTAAGTAAAACAAAAGTCCAGGCCATTGATATCGCTGACCCCAAAAACAATCAGCCATGTCCAGACACCAAGCCGGGCTACGATTACTTCATGACGCTGGATGCCCCTCTTGAGATTGGTGATCTGCTGCGCGTCAAGAGTCCAGAACATGATTTGGATGAAAATTAAAACGGCTAAAGGCAGAACATCAAAGATCTAAACAGATGAATTGTGAAGAATTCTAAGGTCCCACCACGCCGAAAACGACATCAGAAATTTTTAGTTCTCTCATCTCTAGGGTAGAATTTTGGCAGTGCCTGCCAGTTCCAACTTAGAGATGAGGACATGGACTATGGGCGAAGTACGATTGCTAGACGACGCTTTTTTATCGATCATGAAAGATTGGACTGAACTTACGACATCCTGTGCTGAGGGTGCGGTCGCTTCCATTCTCAAAAATAGTGGAGAATATCTAAGTACCGATCAGCAAAGAGCGGTTCAAGACTTCCATGACCTCTATTTTGGGGATGGCGATGTCACCGCAACCAAAGAGGCCATAAATCGTGAAGTGGATGACCTTGTCGATGCCATCCAAAACGAGTTAGCCACGGGCGCTGATGCCTCCAAGCTAAAATCCCTTAAAGAAGATGAGGACGCGAAGCGTAGCCGGCTTTCACTTTCGGGCGTTCAAAAGCAGCTTGAAACGATCATCCAATTGGAAACCGGCCTGAAAGAAAAACTTGTCCCC
Source organism: Oligoflexales bacterium (assembly GCA_044375465.1). Classification (GTDB taxonomy): domain Bacteria; phylum Bdellovibrionota_B; class Oligoflexia; order Oligoflexales; family RGVZ01; genus CAMDKS01. The sequence continues at coordinate 4,928 of JBILMN010000035.1, forward strand.
GTACTGACCAGCATGCAATTTGAGGACGCGATCAAGCAGCGGCTTTCGAGGATGGTGCAGGCCTGGCATCTGTCGTTGGACGCAACTCCGGAGACCGCCCAAGACGTCGAAGTCATAGGGGAACAGATCGCCATGACCCTCGGCTCAGCAGCGGAGCGCCAGGCGTTTTACCCAAACGTGCTGCAACGAGAGCCCCCAAAAGACGCCATCGAAGACATGTCACTTTTTGACACGTTAAAGTGACCCATCACTAAAGCCAAACCAGACACAATTGTGAGGAACGGATCGATGAGCGTTGAGACTAAGTTTTACCAGTCCATGATCAAGTACTCCGAAAAAATTACAGAACGCTGCATTCAAGATAGTGATGACGCCGTAAAATCAATATCGATGGTTATTGATTTTTTGCTGAAAGATTCCAGTCGCATCTCCAAAATGTCGTCGGATACGATCAACGCCATTCAAAACCTCGAAAGCCTCATCACTGAAATGAGCCAAAAACGCTCCAAGGAACTCCTAAGAAAACTGATCAATGCGCTGTCTGGCATCGTCAAAGAGCACCGGAGCGTCAACGATGTGATCATGCCGATTGTTGAAGCGTTACAGTTTCAAGACGCGATTCGCCAGCAGATGGAGAATGTCTGTAAAATTATGCAAATATGGCTACGCGCTCGCCTTGAGTGCGAAAAGAATCCAACACCAGAACACCTACAACGCATGGGCGAAACAATGCTCAAGGCCACAACGATGATCCGCGAACGGGACATTATCAGAAAGCATGTTCAAGGCCTTCCGGCGGAAACTGCGGCTGATAGCGTCATGCTGTTTTAACAGAAACAGACAACCTGACGGTCTTTTTTAGGCCGCCTTCATTTTCTGCGATACCGCTTTCCTCGCTGCGACATAGTCGCTCATTGAAATCGCCTTCGCCGCACCCACGAACTGATCGCCAGATATTTTTTCGGCGGCCTTATTGAGTAACACCACACCGCGATGGACTGCGGCAGTGTCAAGATCCACAGCCGCAAGAGATATTTTGGCTAAATCAGCGACCTGACGTAAACCTGACGCAGCCGCTTGCTCCATGTAAAGAGCCCACTCTGACCATTCCTGAGCATGAGACGTTACGATCTGCTGTGTGCGATCCAACTCATTTTGCATCACACGACCCTGCTGTCGCAGTCGTTCCATAATATCGGCAGCAGCAGACGTATCGCCACCCTCATAGTGCTGACTCATTTTGGAACGGTCTAAGGTATCAAGCAGTCTCTGCGACAACACAACCGCACGTTGATCGTTAGCGCGCACCGCTAGCTGGGCTTTTTCGACGTTACGGCGAAGCAGTTGCTCGATATCTTTCGCAGCATTGTTGGACATTTCTGCTAACTTTCCAATTTCCTCCGCAACCACGCCAAAGCCATGCCCATACTCACCGGCTCGCGCAGACTCTATGGACGCGTTGAACGACAGAATCTTCGTCTGCAGTGCAATATCATTGATCACTTTCGTCTGACTAGCAACCTCTGCCATCATGTCGATCATCCCTGCGATCTCAACCCGCGAGCGCTCGATCTCAGACATCACATCTCTACCCGCGTCCCCGATGTCGCCTAGAACCTTCTTGAGATTTTCCTGGCCATCCTTCTGACTCTGAAAGCGCGACAGCGTTGCGTTCCAAGCACTGATAGTTTCTGATAACGACTGGGACACGCGCGACATGAAAGCCTCAGGCAGTGACGGCTTTGGCCTAGAAACATCCAGGCTCCTTGCGGCTGAATCGAGCTTTCTTTGCTGATTTTCAATCAGTCGTTGTACCGCTTGAAGCCATTGATAGGCTGTTTCCAGAATCGTCTGATTGGCACGGCGCGCCATCGCATATAATAACCCAACAGCAACGCAAATGCTGAGCAAAGCACCAACGAAAAGCAATTTAAAATGCAGCGTCCAAACATTCAGAATTCTTAGCGATGCATGATCTGCTGCTTGCCGCAAACCAACGGCAAACGCCTCAGTATCACGACCAAGATTTTTAAGTTCATTTTGCAGATCCTGAGTCGCTAAATTTAACGCAAAAAGTCCGGCCAGATATTTTTTTGGATTTTCCAGAACACGCAACATTCCATCTGACTTTGATAAAATATCTCGCGCTAAACTGAGCAGCTCTGTGTCTAGCGATTCTCCAGAAAGTACTTCCGAAAAATTCTGGCTACGCCTCCGAAATTCGGCAATATCGGCTGAATAGACAAAAACAAACCGATCCATCTTCTCTTGGCTATCACTTGCAAGGACAGCAAGAGTGATTGATGATAATTTCTCAAATGACGCCAGCGCCGATGAGACGCCGCGGGTGGCGGCGATCGCACCATCGATCGCCGCAAGCTGCCTGGCACGATCCACAATTTCGGTTTTATCGCGCTCCGCTGCTAAGTCAGATTTACGCTGATCAGCCGGAATGTCACCTCCCGATGCTTCCACTGCAGGGTGTTTGAGAATCCCGTCTCGCTTTGCAAGATATTGCGCATTAAGAGTCGCTGCCATCTGGATAGCGTTTTTAATTTTCAAACGAAGCGTTGTCGCATCCTTCAACGCTCCGCGGCGACCACCTTCAGACGTCGCAGCAACACCACTGGCATCAAAAAACACTGTAGCTGCTTGCTCTAGTCTTATTAGTGAGTTTTTGAGAGGATCTGATCGGTCACCTGGGAATCCAGTAAGAGCTTCTTTGACGCGATCAATGCCGACAAAAAACTCCTTTCGACTGCTTGAATCTAAATGAACGCTACTTCCCCCAGCGAGCGATGTCACACTTTGTGAATAAAGCGCGCTATGTGAACGAAGAAGCTCAACGGTGGAGACCAACTCATGGACCAAAGCCTCACGATCGATGAAAGATGTTTTAAAAAGTGATGAGCCGAGCCACCAACACCATCCCGTCATAAACACGCCGAGAATGATCGTCGTCGAGATCGTCGTCGCGTTAGCTTTCGAGAGTATTGATCTTAATTTTTCCTGGGCCATAAGTAATCCTTTATGTCAAAAAATGCTTTGATCACCTCTCGGCGAGCGAAGGTTTTTCTTTAATTCCAATGATATCTGCCTCCAGCTAAATCTAGACTCGTGTCAAACAATTGACGCTCTAGAAAGCTAGCTGAGCCACGGAAAAATTTGTTACAATAGTCGAGCTGATGACCCAAAGCGTCCCCGATCACTTTTCACAATTCATAGGTGGCTTACGTGGCTGACACAGTACTTTTAGTTGACGACTCTAGAACCGCTCGGATGCAGTTGCGCGCGCCACTGGAAGCCGCTGGCTTTGCGGTCCTCGAAGCAGGATCCGGCGTGGAGGGACTGACTTTAGTGTCCGGCTTGAAAGAACGACTAAGCCTCATCATCTCGGACCAAAATATGCCAAACAAAACTGGCTCAGAAATGGTCCGCGATATCCGCAAACTCAGCGGAAACCCCAACGCAGACTGTGCCGTGATATTTTTAACGTCGGATTCCTCCGTCGAATTACGTGAGGAATTCATGTCTTTAAAGGCTAAAGCAGTCGTTTTGAAACCAGTCAATCCAGCGAACCTCGTCGTCGCGGTCAAAAAAATTCTAACCAAAGCCTCATAAGCTCTCCTTAAGGTTGGGCTGCCACATCAAAAAAATTTTGGGGCGCACGCAAAAAGCCTTTAAAAGGTCCATCAAATCAGCCCCCATAGTCTGGGAGCGATTAAGTTTCGCCAAAATTATCCGAAGCGACATTTCAGCCCTACGTGATTCATGTGTCGCCGACGATGCTTCAAGGATATTTATGAGACACACCCCATACGAGCAATCCAAGAATTTCAGAAAGGTACACCCATGACTGCAGCACGAGATTTATTTAGCGAGCTTGTGTCTGAAGTCTGCACGATCGTCAATCGCCTTTCTGGCATCCAGTTGAATGCTGAACAGCAGCACATGGTCCAGAGCCGCTTAAGGTCTCGGATGTTGAGCCTCGGCCTGCCATCACCAGAAGCATACATGGATTATCTTCATAGCAATCTCGAGTCCGAGTCGCAGGCACTCGTCTCGCTCATGACCACCCATTTTTCGTTCTTTTTCCGCGAGGCCGTGCACTTTGATTTCCTTGAAAAGAGTTGCTTGCCAGAGCTTATAAAGGTCGCTCGAACAAGACCTGACAAAAAAATTCGTTTCTGGTCCGCAGCCTGTTCACGCGGGCAGGAAGCGTACTCTCTAGCCATGTTTTTAAGCTTCCATCTAGCCACACTCGCTAGGGATGTAGACTTTGAGATCCTGGCAACCGACGTCGATCCAGAAAGTGTGACCATCGCCGAAAACGGCGTTTATCCGATGAGTGAGTTAAAGCGCGTGCCAAAGGCTTATATCGCCTCCCATTGGGCACAAGGAAAAGACGAGATCAAGAATTTCGTGGCCGCCCGTGATTCCCTACGCTCAAAGATTAAATTTGGCACATTAAATCTCGTAACGTTTGATGGCAAGACCGCTAAACAGAAATTTGATGTGATTTTTTGCCGTAATGTATTTATTTATTTCAATGCTGAGCAAATCAAAAACTGTATCAAGAATTTTTTTGAGGTTCTTGAACCCTCTGGACGACTTTTTGTCGGCGTTTCCGAGGCACTGGCTGAGCTACCGCCGAATATTGTGAACAAAGGTTTTAGCGTGTACGGTCGCTCGGATGCGAAAGACGACACAACCCCCGGAACAAGCACTTCCAAGATCGCATCAATATCGTCTGCCCAGACACAGCCTGCGCCCGTGTCGCCGCTGGCTGAGCAAATCCCACTTCGTGTGGTTTGCGTTGACGATTCAGACAGTATCCTCATGCTCCTTAAAAAGATCCTCACTAAAGATTACGGATTTGAGGTTGTGGGCACAGCGCCTAACGGCAAAGCTGCCGTCGATGTGATCTCCCTGCTTAAGCCTGATCTCGTAACCCTCGACATCCACATGCCAGAAATGGATGGCGTGCAGTATATGGAGACCAAATTCAATGCAAATCACCCCCCGGTCGTCATGATTTCATCCGTACCAAGGGAAGAGGCGGACTTGGCTGTTCGTACGCTTAAAAGTGGTGCCAGCGACTACGTAGAAAAACCAACTCTCAACAATCTTTCTGAACAGGCAGATGAAATCCGTAGCAAATTAATCTTGGCCGCAGCCACGAGAAGCCGTCCAAGCACGATCTCATTCCTGGACCAAGCCTTTGCAAAACACATCAAACTCGAAAATCCGGCCACGAAACTTCGCGTGATCGTAGCCGGCGTGAGCCATGTCAAGGATGTCAATGTCATCCTGTCAAACCTCCAGGACGACCAATGCCCCACATTGGTCCTTGTTGATGGCAGCGAGAGCTTGATGGACGTTTTCACCAAGGAGCTCCGCTGTGGTCGGTATCAGGCTATTGGCATGTGCGTCAGCGCCAACGCTGTCGCCGTGAATCAGGTGGGAATGATGCATTTTAAATCGTCCATCGACAAAGTCCGTCAGGACACCACCTTAAAGCGCCTTGCTATCTGCGTGCTTGGGGTCCCTTCGCAGGCCATAGTGGACAAATTGAGTTACTGGAGCAATGCGGAGATCATCTTGGAGGATATGGACGGCAAACGCAGCAAAAGCTATGAAAGAGCTCGCGCTATCGCCGCCGATGTTATGCCTGTGGCCAGTATGGCCTACATGAGCACGACACTTCTCAACAAGAAATAAGGTCTGAGAACAAAACCTCATCAACACACTTAAAACGCTGCGGTTACAGCACCCCTGTGGCCGCCAACAGCGCAACGATGATACCCATAATGGACTCGCCTGCGATGATCCCCGATGCCACTGGAACAATGTAGTCCGCTGCCATTTTGGGACGCCACTTTTCGAGCACGAGAGCCATCAAAGCTCCTATAAACATACCAAGAGAATTAAAGAATGGGATCACCATCGACAGACCAATACCGGTTGCTGATGGTATAAAACGCCTCAATTTTGCTGGGGCTAACACCTCAACCATTGGCAAGATCACCCCGATCAATCCGCCAATCAAAATTCCAAGCTGAGCTGTGGGATGAAGAGCGTGGACACCTTTGGCAAGCAGATCCGCAACAGCCTTCCACGTCTGAGCCGCTGGTGCGGGCCACTGATCTGTACCCAGTGAGGCCGCGCTTGGAACCAACAGATAGAATGCAGGCACAACCACCAGAGTACCGGCAAAAATTCCCAAAAACTGGGCGATAAATTGCTTTCTTGGATTGGCTCCAAGAAGATACCCACTCTTTAGATCCGTCAGCAGATCAGCAGATGATCCCGCTGCACCAGCGGTGACAGCGGCCGTCATGAGATTTGCCGTTACGTTTGCCGGCGCGAGAGCTCCAAACGACAGCTGCGTGACCTTACCCATGGCGCCTATGGGAGTGATATCCGATTCCCCCGTTGCCCGGCAGGCAACAATTCCCAGAAAGAACGTCAGAGCCACAGCAAGACATCCCATCCAAACCGCTGTGTCAAAGTAAAAAAACAAGACCGCAACGCAGGCTCCACCTGAAAGCAACGTACCGAGTAAGAACCAACTTGAGGGCACTTCAATCGCCGCAAGAGGATCATCTCCTCGGGACTCGTCCTTGTTGAAAATTTTTGTGACTCCAGACAATGCCCTGGCAATCGTGCGCCACTGCATTGCAAAAGCGGTCAGACCACTGGTGACCATCAACGACGCTCCAGCCCAGGTGCTCCATCCCACGATCGCCCGGTACCCAAGTTTTTCGGCACTGATCGCCCCTAGCTCGACCATTTTGGGTGCCAACCACAAGTAATTGATGCAAGCACCAACCATCAGCGACCAAGCCACACGCCACCCAATAATGGAACCAGCGGCGATCATGATGGCACTCATCTCAAAACTAATGGTCCACTTCGCGAGCGGAAATCCACCCAAAACACCAGGGATCTCCAACTGTCCCGGAATGGCGAAGGGCTTGCCCGCATCCCGCAGCCAAGCAACCACACCGCCAAACAAACCGGAGAATCCGAGAGCTTTGGCTTTCTTGCTGGAGTCCTCCCCCTTTGCGTGGAGGCTTTTAAGGGTTTCGGCGGCGGCGATACCGCTCGGGAATTTCAACTGCTCAATGTTGATCATTTGACGCTTCAGTGGCACAGCCATAAACACACCAAGAGCGGCTAATGCAAGTGTCCACATCGCCAGCACCACGACTGGCATGTGCTGCCCCGTAACCATCAGATAAGCGGCAATTGCAGAAACCATCGTGCCACCAGTGCTATACCCTGCGGATGAGGCGGTCGATTGCATGCAGTTATTTTCAAGAATCGACATTTCGGTCTTAAAAATTCTCGGTAGCAGCGTGTGCAAAGCCTTCCAAATCGCAAACGATAAAATACATGAGGTGATGGCAACACCAAGCCCCCAACCCGTCTTAAGTCCAACGTAGAGGTTTGACAGAGACATAAATCCCCCGAGAAGTGATCCCATGATCACAGCGCGGACGGTCAACTGTGGCATCCGGTCTCCCTGATACACATTGGCATACCATTCCATTTCTGACTGGTGGACCACCGCAGGATTCTCTTGGCTGGGTTTTTGACTCATATGCACGCTCGTTGAACCTCATGGCTGACTCTAAAATTGGGAAAAATTCGCCAATATTGGTATCATTTCAATAAACAGTCAGCATCAATATTAAGCGAGCCCCAGGCAAGCTATAGGCGCGCCCCAAAACCACAGTGAAGCTTATCGCAAGCTACAGATAGACCAAAGGAGCAGATCATGCGGTATCTTTTTGCCATCATCGCCTTATCCACACTGACAAATTGCAAATCGCGACAAAATTCTGGTCTTGAAGAGGGCATGGACGCAATCAATGACCCAGGCATCTTTCAGGCCCGACGGTTTCCCTACTCGACTTTGAAACAAAATGATTATTTATCAGGCAAACTTGCTGAAAAACCCTGGAGCGACACCTACTGGCCATTATTTGAGGCGGGGCTTGCCGCCCGCTGGATCGACCCAACGCTCGCCTTTGACCTTGAGGCCGAGGCGTCACGGTCAGATTTTGGCCCCATCATTGACGGAAAAATACGCGCCGCCATCACCAAGGCCACAGAAGGCTTTGGCAAGCCGGCGGACAGCACCGCCTATGTGTCGCCAGCCGAAAAAATTGACTTAGTCCTTGATCGTAAAGATATGCCCATGCTGCGGTATGAACTTGCTCAATTCAAGCAGAACTCTCTGGCATTCAAGGATATCGAGTGGGGATGGATGGGACATTGCCATGGCTGGGCGCCGGCAGCTTTCATGGAAACTGCACCAAAAAATGGCGTTCTTCTCACGAGTCCGCAAGGACAGGAGGTTTTTTTCAGCCCGGGCGAAATCCGCGCTGTCTTCACAAAAGCCGCTGCCGATTACGGCTACAACGGACAAGAACGATTTCTTGGCGGGCGATGTAATGATCCTGCTACGGAGATCCCCAGAGATGCCCTGGGCCGTATCATTGATGCCAGTCTTGGTGTTTACGATGCCAGTCGCTACGTGAGCCCCGCACTTCCCATCAAAATCGATCACAACGGCTGGGATGGATTGAACGAGATCGCAGACAACGCGCCGGCGGTCATCGCTCGGATTGGTCCACAATTCACAGATCAGCCGCAGGTTTGGATCAGCGCCTACGATATCCTCGATAGCTCCAAAGATGTGCGGAACGTGCGCGTCTACTCCACAAAAAAAGGCTGGTTTGGCCGCATCCTCAGAGACCAAATTCTGGTGGGCCAGACCGCCGACGAAGTTGGCGTATATGTGGACAGCACAGGAAAACCCATCATGGAGAACGGCAAACCTAAGCGCGACGAGCCCAAGGCACGGATACTCTGGCGTCAGATGACCGCACAGGGACCAGAGTCTCTCAGAGATGCGCCATCGCAAGGATTTGCCTTTAAATATTGGAAGTCCTGTCGCGACGCCAATCCGGGGGCGTTCCATCTGATCATGGTCGGCCTGCTATCCAAAGGCGCCGTTGGTAGTAAGCCGGCACGAAGTTTTGTGATGGATGTGACGCGCGATGAACAGGTTTGGAATCACCCCATTTACCGCTTTGAGTCTGAGCTTGGCGAACCCACCAAATTAAAAATTGACGATGCCGAAGACCCCTTCAAGGAATGGCGTGCTCCAGGGACAGAGTCTATTGTGGATGTCTACACGACCGTCGAATACGCGGTCGAAAACGGTCCTAATTTAACCTACAAGAAATCCGATGAAGCCACCTCGACCATGCGCCTTCGTTACACCCTTGAATTCGATCGTCGCGGCAATATTCTCGGGGGCGAGTGGCACCCGAATGATACAGGGCGAAGCAAGCCAAAAAGCGGCAAAGACCTGCTGAAAGATCTCGCGCAGATTGCGATGAACTTTGATCCGGATCAACTGCGGCACCCGGACTTTATTTGGGGACCAAAACCCACAGCAACACTAAAAGATGGTCGCTTTATCCCCGCAAAACTGATCGCGAAACTAAAGGAGTGTTCAGCCATGGATGCCAAAGGCCGCACGTTCTCCATCGAAAGTGAAAACATCCCCACCGTCAGCTGTAAGCTTTAGTCAGTGGGACCAGTTCAAATTTACCAGTTGAGAATGTAAGCAAACATCAACGGCGCCACGATGGAAGCATCCGACTCAATGATGAAGCGGGGCGTCGTGATCGATAGTTTACCCCAGGTGATTTTTTCGTTAGGAACGGCTCCCGAGTAGCTTCCGTAACTCGTTGTGGAATCGCTGATCTGACAGAAGTAGCTCCACTTTGGCACGTCTTTTTCCATGTCCTGTTCGATCATGGGCACCACGCATATAGGGAAGTCGCCAGCGATACCACCACCGATCTGGAAGAATCCAATGCCGGTCTCTCCACAGTTTTTGATGTAGTAATCACACAGATAGATCATGTAATCGATACCACTTTTCAGGGCCGAACGTTTGATCTTACCCTCCATGACACGGCCCGCGAAAATATTACCAGTGGTGGAGTCCTCCCATCCTGGAACAATGATGGGAAGATTTTTCTCACATGCGGCGATCAGCCAACTGTTCTTGGGATCAATCTGGTAATATTGTTTCAGAAGCCCTCGGCGAATGATCTGATACATGTATTCGTGCGGGAAATAACTTTCGCCCTTATCAGAGGCCTCCTGCCAGACTTGCATGATGGCGCCCTCAAGACGGCGAATCGCCTCACCCTCGGGGATGCAGGTGTCCGTCACACGATTTAAATGGCGATCAAGCAGGGCCTGTTCAGCCTCATCACTCAGGTTCCGGTAATTGGGCACACGCTCATAAAACTCGTGGGCAATAAGATTATAAATATCTTCCTCAAGATTGGCGCCGGTACACGATATGGCGTGCACCTGTCCCTGACGAATCATTTCCGCAAGACTGAGCCCAAGCTCTGCCGTGCTCATGGCACCCGCTAGCGTCACCATCATTTTCTGCCCCGATGCGATGTGGGTTTTGTAAGCACGGGCAGCGTCCTTAAGGGCGGCAGCATTGAAGTGGCGGTAGTGATGTTCAATAAAACTCGAAATTGGGCCCATGGGCGACGTGTGTCCTTGTGGCAAAGCTTAAAATTTTTGCAGTTACAAATTTTAACGAGGCTTCAGATATATACCCGTTCCGAAGCCCCTGCCAATAAAATTCCTCATGGGGCTACGGCCCATGAGTCCTTGAAGCCCTTAAATCCCTTGATCGGAATCCAGCCCGCCATCGGCGAAATACTTGGTAGCCCGGTCGTTGAGCCACTTGTGAATCCGGGAGAAATCACCAAATCTTGTGTGCTTACCTTCCGCGCCAAGGAACACCATCGCCACCGTTGAGTTGTCCACCAAACGGTTCATCACCGTCAAACAATAGCGCGCGATGTCAGTGTAACCCGTCTTGGCGCCAATCACCTCAACACCCTTGCGCCCCAAAAGGATATCGGTATTGCCGACATCAATATTGTGCGCACGCCCCTTGCGCCAGCCGACAATGCGATCTTTTTTGGTCTGCATGATTTCGTTCAGCACCGGATAGCGCGTCGCCTCCAGCATAATCTTGGTGTACTCCCGGGCCGTGGACACATTAAATTTCGAGAGACCATTTGGTTCCGTAAAACTCGTGTTTCGTAGACCCAACTCGCCGGCTTTTTGGTTCATGCGCAGGGCAAACTCCTGCAAGATCATACCGCAGCTATCCATCAGAGCTGGCATGGCCCGATTGTCACTGCGCATCAGGGCTGCCTTGAGAATATCGTAATTGGAATAGCTCCAACCGGTGGTCAAACGGCTTTTGTCGCCGCCTTTGGCCAACAGACGATTGTCGTGATTCATTTCATGAAGCGTACTGAGATCCACATGCTGACAATGCTCCATAAAGACGATCGCACTCATCAGTTTTGACAGGCTGGCGATGGGGCGCACCTCATCAGCGTCTTTCTCAAACAGCACCTGCCCAATGGGCACTGAAACCACAATCGCACTCGGCGAGCTCACCTTGGGAAGCTTCGCTGGGTCGGACTTGGCCAGGAGCGGGCCTGCCAATAAAACGCCGAAAGCCGCCATCACAAAAAGAGCTGAGGGTCGACCAGCAAAAATTTTGATCATACCATGACACAACACGGGGTGTTCTCCTGCATTCCCTCGTGAAGGGAATCGGCGGTGGCCTGGGATTTCTTTAGCTTTTCTATATGATAGCGTTATTTTGGGAGATTTCCCAATTTTTCCTCAAGATGACGCAGACGCTCTTCCAAGGACTTAAGCCTTCGAACCCCTGCGACCTCACGCCGCCATTGGGACGCCGGAACTGCTGGAAACCCCATGTATTCGCCCGGTTCTTTGAGAGATTTGGTCACTCCTGCCAAGGCCCCAACCGTCACACGATCAGCAATTTCAACATGATTATTGACACTGGTGGACCCTGCAAGAATCACCCAATTGCCAACCTTGGCGCTGCCGGCAACGAACGCTCCCCCACACATCATCGTGTGTTCTCCCAGACGCGCATTGTGGGCCACATGAACACTGCTATCGAGCTTACAGTCACGACCAATCACTGTTTCGCCCATAGCAGCCCGATCAATGGTCGTGCCTGCACCAATTTCAACGTCATCTTCGATCCGCACAATGCCGACCTGCGGGATTTTGGCGATGTTGGTCTCTCCTGGAGCAAAACCAAACCCATCGGCGCCGATGGTGGTATTGCCGTGGATCAACACCCGTTCGCCAATCAAACATCCATCCTCAACGACGACATTGGCCCTGAGAATCGACGAAGCGCCGATTTTGACACCACGCCCCAGATAAACGCCCGGAAATAGCGTCACGCGATCACCAATCACGCAGCCTTCTGACACGTACACACCAGGGTATATGGTGACATTCTGACCCATGTTCACGGATCCATGAACCCAGGCGCCGGGATCAATCACCCCCGACTCAGCTCGCGGTGATACAAACATCTGAAACGTTGTGGCAAAAGCCCAATAAGGATTCTTATGGACAATTTGCGGTCTCGGACAATCTTCGATGACACGCCCCACAATGACAGCAGCCGCCTTCGTACTCGGCGCAAACCGCATGTATTCCGGATTGATTAAAAACGTCACGTCTGCGGCACCTGCCTTATCCACGGGAGCAATGCCAGAGATCTCATTGGCCTCACTGCCTGCGGGGCGATGCACCGTGGCTCCCAATTGCGCTGCAAGGGCGTCGATGGTCAATTTTAACATGGGACAGTGTTCCTTTATGGGCTCGTTGTCGTTGCCACTACTGGCAAATATTGGTCCACGAGTTCTGGGGCCAAACCGATATAGTCTTTGGGCCGCCATTGTTTCATACGATCACGCTCATGATCGGGAATGACGGCACAGCTGTCAATGGCCGCATGAATCATCTGACGCGTGACGAACGACTCGCCCCGCGTTGCGTCTTTCAGCCGCTCATAGGCATCGGTGACACCGTAGTGACGCATCACAGTCTGAACCGGCTCGGCCAAAAGTTCCCATGCATTTTCCAGATCCTCAAGCATCCGTTGCGGATTGAGAGCCACGCGTTCAAGTCCTTTGAGAATGCTATTCCACGCCACGACCGAGTGACCGATCGCAGTCCCCGTAACCCTAAGTACCGTTGAATCTGAAAGGTCGCGCTGCCAGCGGCTCATCGGCAGTTTATCACCGAAATGCTGCATCAAACTTGACGCAACGCCTAAATTACCTTCGGCATTCTCAAAATAAATGGGATTCACTTTGTGAGGCATCGTCGATGACCCGACTTCGCCGGCCACGGCCTTCTGCGCAAAGTACCCAAGCGAAATATAGCCCCACATGTCTCGACATAGATCCAACAAAATCGTGTTGGTGTGACGGACGGTCTGCATGAATTCGACAAACCAATCATGACTTTCGATCTGGGTGGATAACGGATTGCAGACAAATCCCATTCGTGTCTCAACAAATGAGCGGGATATTTCCTGCCAGCGCAGTTGCGGCAATGCTGCCGCATGGGCGTTAAAATTACCGACCGCGCCATTAAACTTCGCAAGAATGTCCTGATGACTGAGAGCCTGACGCTGCCGCCCCAGGCGGTACACAAAAACCGCAAGTTCCTTACCCATCGTCGTCGCTGACGCCGATTGGCCGTGAGTGCGAGACATCATCGCGGCGTTCCTGTGGCTGCGCGCCATCAATGTGAGGGCTTCCAAGATGCGGTCTAAAGTCGGCAGTAAAATTTTGGCACGAACATCGCGCATCATCAGGGCGTAGGCGACGTTATTGATGTCCTCACTGGTGCAGGCGAAATGAATGTGAGACAGAACTTTCATGTCTGCACCGCGAGCCTGCAATGCATCGCGAAGCCAGTATTCCACCGCTTTCACATCATGATTGGTGGTCCGCTCTAAGGCCTTCACTTGCACAGCCGCCTCACGCGGTCCGCCCTCTCGGGCCAAGTCCGCCAAAAAACTGCGGATATCCGGCTTCAGCGCAATGACCGGCGCCGGCCCGTCGCCCAGATGCAACAACCACGCAGCCTCAACCATGATCCGGTAGCGAATCAACGCCGCCTCACTCACAAGCTCGGAAAGCCCCTGAAGCTGACCGGCGTAGCGCCCATCGAGGGCGGAAACGGCATACAAAGCGTCCATAGTTTTGACTGGCCTCCATTCGCTGTCCCGCCATTTTATAGAAAACGCCATTGAAATCCAGCGCGAAGACATTTAAAACCTCAAGAACCTCGACGCGAGGATTCATTATTTTGCCTCTATTTGGGGCACCCCATCATCCGCATTTGTCAGGAAAGGGCCGCAAAGCCATGAGTCAAGTCAGCGTTGTCGTTGGTGCGCAGTGGGGAGATGAGGGCAAAGGCAAATGGGTCGACGTGTTAGCCGAAAAAGCCGACATCGTCGCCCGTTATCAAGGTGGCAACAACGCCGGCCACACCATCTGGATCAATGGGATCAAGTACGTCTTACACCAAATACCTAGCGGCGTTTTTCAAAAAGGCCTCGTCTCCGCCATGGCCGCAGGGGTCGTGATTCATCCTGTCGGGCTCGTCGGTGAGATCGCCAAAATGCGCGGCAGCGTCGACATCACACCCGAAAACCTCTGGATCTCAGCAAGGGCCCACGTCATCACTCCCTGGCATATCCATCTTGATGGTCTGCGCGAGGCAAAATCAGCAACTCCGATTGGCACCACCAAAAGAGGTATCGGCCCCACTTACTCCGAGAAAGCAAGCCGCACTGGACTTCGGATGGGACACTACGTCAGTGACGTCGCCCGACGCGCCTGGATTCACGACATGATCGAGTCTGATTCTGACTTCAAACAACACTACGACACCAACAAACCAATATGGGATGAGTTCCACGCGGCTGCCGATGCGGTAAAGCCATTTGTTTGTGACGTCGAAACCAAACTCAGAAAAGCCATTACTGCCGGCAAAAGACTGCTACTCGAAGGCGCCCAAGGAACCCTGCTTGACCTCGATCACGGAACCTATCCGTTTGTCACAAGCAGCAGCACGGCCGCCGCAGGGGCCTGCAGCAGCATTGGACTGTCGCCGAAGGCCATCGCCCGCGTCTATGGCATCGCCAAGGCCTATGTCACCCGTGTTGGCAGCGGGCCTTTTCCGACGGAACTCCATGATCAGATCGGTGCAGAGATCGCCAAAAAAGGACATGAATTTGGCGCCACGACCGGACGCCCTCGCCGCTGTGGCTGGTTTGATGCGGTCGCATTCCGCTATAGCGCCGCGGTCAATGGTTTTGATGGTGTCATCATCAACAAGATGGACATTCTCACAGGCTTCAAAGAACTAAAAATCTGCGTCAAATACCGCCATCCTGAACTTGGTGAGATTGAGGACTTTCCCTGGGACGCGGATATCTTATCAAAGTGTGAGCCCGTCTACGTCTCCCTTCCTGGCTGGGAGCAGGACATCCCAAAATCCGGACGCATCAGCGATCTTCCCGAAAACGCCCGCCAGTACCTGGCAGCCATCGAGCGTTACACCGGCACCAAGATCCTCTGGGTGGGCACCGGACCCGGACGCGATGAAATGCTTTCCAATGGCGATCGCTATCTATAATTTTGTGACACGCTAAATGTACCAGTACGGAAAATAGATAATCTTGGCGTCTTCATCGATGTAAGGGGATCCCCCGTAAAGCACTATGGCATAGGGCCGATTGTACTTTTTCAAATATGCTTGCAAGAGCCTTGTGTCGATCTCGGCTAATTTCTCAGTGAGTTTGACCTGGGCAGGAACCAAATGCTCACCAATCTGCAAAATGAAGTCGAGTTTGCCTGGCTTAAAAGATAGGGCGTCTGTCGAAGCCTTTTGTACAAATGGTTTATGATAAAAAATCTGCGAACTCACCGGAATCATCTCAAGGTGTTCAAGTAGCCGCATATGAACATAGCCCTCGAGGCGAAATCCAAGTTCTTGATCGTTTGGCTCTATATTTCCTTGAAAATATGACACCATGCCAGGATCCACCCAAGAGTATGTCGCAAGATAAGTAGATTTTTCTCTCTCAAACTCTTCTAGGAACGGCCGCTTTTTGAAGATATAACCGTGATTCATTAGGTGATCTAGAACATCGTCAACGAGCTGTCGTTTCGTGGATCGAAGCTTTTGATGAATTCCCTGATACGTAAATTCGCGGCTATTGTTGAACGCTAAGTAACGCCTCACTTCATCGGCAACAGCAACCGTTTTAGAATAGGTTTCGGTGACGCCGCGCTCGACAGACAGTTTGATTTGTCCGAGGGCTTTTGTGACACTCGCGCTTTTCACGGCAAGCGGCAACCCGCCACGCACCAAATAACTTCGGACCAGATTGTCAATCTCGGTAGGTCGTCTTATCGACGGGATTTTCTCCTTAAGAGGATTTTTAGTGCCCCAAAGGAGATGACTAAAGACTTCCATATCGAAGCTCTTTATGAGGCTTCGATGCAACGCAATTTCGGGTATTGATAGTGGCCACAAGGTGATTTTAGTGCCTCTTCGCTGCAAACGATGCGCAGCTTCCGTATGAAGAAAAGCTGGGTTTGAGCCCGAGACAATAAAACAAGCCTTCTGCTTGTCGAAGGCCATCTTGATCGCATCGAAAATCTCAGGTTCCTTCTGCACTTCGTCAACAAAGATCAACGGACGCTCTAAACCCCTCTGGACAATCTCGTTCACAAAAAGAAGGCTATTCTCCCGAACATGAGCTCTAAACCGAACGTCGTCCCCCTCAAAACGCAGAATATCAAAGCCTCGGTTTCCCAGTTCCTTACAGACCATTTCAGAGGTGGTTGTTTTTCCCGACCCAATCACCCCAGACAAGATGACACCGCATGGGGGTGACTCCTGGATAAAATCCAATAAATATCTGATTTTATGTCTATATATATAATCTGTCACTGGGCATTCATCTCCAAAAAAATAAGATTACCCGGATAATCTTACAAAAATCGTACACTTTAACCGGGTAAAGTTCAATTTTTTAGATAAAATAACCACGGGTGACTGGATCAGGGCGCGATATCCCAGAACGCTCACGACTGTGACGGCTCTCGCAATAGCCCAACGCAATCGACTTGTTTTCAGCAGATCGCCTTCTTCATCATGTGTCATTGGCCATGGTGAAATGCCCGAATCCATTCACAGTCATGTCAAGACTATCTGGAGACTTCATTCTGCCCAAGTGCTGCGGGGGCGCGACTTTCGCCGACAATCCCCGCAAGCAGCAGCAGTGTGAGGACGTAAGGCGCCACCTGCACAAGTTGCACAGGAACCTCGCCAATAACAGGCCACACCGTATTTTGTAGTTTGAGTTGCAGGACTTCGCACACGCCAAACAGCATGCATCCCATGAGCGTTGGAATGGGACGCCACTTGCCAAGAATCAGTGCGGCCAGAGCCATAAATCCGCGTCCTGCTGCCATATTGCGCGTGTAACTGGATGATAAACAGATGGATAGCACAGCCCCACCAACCCCGGCCAAAGCACCGGCGATCGCCACCGCATACCACCGCATCATGGTCGGTTTGATACCGACGGCGGCGAGAGCCTGAGGCTTCTCCCCGGCGACCGTCAGCCAAAGTCCAAACGCAGTGTGTTTTAGCATGCCCCATGTGAGACCAACCGCCGTAACGCCGAAGACCATGGGCAGCCAATCGCTCAAGCGCGCCGACATCGGCAAGGCCGGCGTCCCTGCAGTGGAGTCAAAAATAATTTTTGAGATGACGGGAATCCCACCCCACGCGAGCATGTTGATGACGGTACCAGCAACGATCTGATCGGCCTTGAGCCGGATGGTCAAGACCCCATAGATCGATCCCACCAAAACCCCACAAACGACGGCCGCCAGTATCCCAACGCTACCCTGCCCCGTCATGTAGGCCGCAGTCGCGGCAGCAAAAGCGCCAATCAGCATAAATCCCTCAAGAGCAATCTGAATGACACCACTACGCTCTGAATAAAGTCCAGCCATAGCCGCAAGAATCAACGGCGCCGCAAAACGACAAACAGAGAGTAACAGATCAAATGCGTCCTGCAGGCTCATGGCACGCTCCTTTTTTGCTGCCACCAACGACGGATATGGTCCCATTCAGGAATCACGATCACCGCCATCACCACCAGCGCCGCAATCACCTGTGCCAAATCCCGACTCACACGAGTCGATTCAAGATCCAAAGCACTGGCCCCATGATGCAAGATCGCCATCAAAAACGCCGCCCACACGACCCCCAATGGACGCCCCTTACCGAGCAGCGCCACGGGAATCCCAAGAAATCCAAAACCTTCACTCATACCCAGGCGAAAACGGTCCGCCTCACCCATCACCATCACCGCACCAGCCACGCCGCTCACTGCGGCACCGAGTGTAAAGCTCCAAAACCTCACCCATGTCACACTATAACCGGCCATAGCTGCCGCATCCGGAGCCCGACTGGTGGCCTTGAGACGAATGCCGGCCCGGCTTTTCGTCAACACCACAAAAAATAACACCACCAACCCAAGCGTCACAAAAATCCCTGCCGTCACTGGAGCGCCCTCGAAATAGGCGATCCGATGAAGTCGATACCCGCTCATAATCATACCGGTCTCAGGATTTTGACTATCGATCGCCTGAAATTTTTCTGTAACCAACCACCCCGTGACACCAGCCGCCACAAAGTTCAGCATGATGCTGCTGATCACCTCATGCCCACCGCGAAACGCGCGAATCCATGCTGCAAGACCACCCCAAACTCCGGCCCCGACGCATGCCGCGACAAAACCCATGACGCCGCAGATAAGAGGCGATGATAAAGGGATGTAGAGCCCGGCGATGGCCGCACAAAAAGCACCGATCAGCGTTTGGCCCTCACTTCCGATGTTGAACACTCCCGCTTTCAGGGGAATGGCAACCGACAGACCAGTCGCCATCAATAGCGTCGCAAAATAAATGACTAACCCACGATCATAGGACGTTCCAAGCGCTCCGCCGATGATGGTTTTGATCACCATCCACGGACTTTCTCCCGCAAACCACGCAAGACTTCCCCCGATCCCTAACCCCACAGCCACTGCCAGAAGAGACCGCACCACTTCCTCCATCAGTCGTAGCCACGATTGCGGTTTCATCACTGTTTTCAGGCCTTTTTTCATGACTGCAACCTCGCCTGCGCACCACCCATGGCGACACCAATGCGACCCTCGTTGAACTCTCCGCGCGTCAGCGTGGCGGCGATACGCCCCTGAAACATCACGACAATGCGGTCTGACAACGCCATAAGCTCATCAAGCTGACTGGACACCACCAAGACACCAGCCCCCTGATCGCGGCGGCGCAGAATTTCTGTGTGAATCTGCTCGATAGACCCGACATCCACACCGCGTGTGGGCTGCGCCACCAAAATCAAGCGTGGATTCCGGCTAAGCTCTCTGGCCATGACAAAT